>JAFSVB010000190.1 GCA_017450325.1 Bacilli bacterium
CAATTTGACGGCGGGGGCAGCCGGCAAAAGCCAAATTGGCCAAATCGGCGGAAGTTGCGTTGCCCGCGATGGCTAGGCTTCGGTTCGGCGCAAAGCGAGGGGCGGGCGCCGTTCAATGGCAAATTTCGTGATAATGACCTACGGTGTCGGCGCATCATTTTGCCCACGCCGTTTTTCGGGTATAAAATAATCCCATGCCGGAAAAGAACAAAATCATTATCGTCGACGACGAACCTCAAGCACTCGCATCCTTCTTATTGACTAGTTTGGGCAAGGATTTCGATTACCGTTTCTATTGCGATAACCCCATGGACGCTTTGGACTATGTAGCCGAGCATCAGGTAGAAGCGGTCTTCATGGACATCCGCATGCCGCAGGTCAACGGCGTGGAACTCGCCCAGAAGATGCTGCGCGTGAACAAGACGGTCAAGATCATCTTCATCACCGCCTTTACCTTTGATGAAAAAACCATCTGCGAAGAGCTTGGCGACCGCGTGCTCGGCTTTGCGTATAAGCCTTTCGACCCGATGAAGCTCTCCTCCTTCTTCGCTCAGATCGAAGACCGCCATATGGATGTGGAACTTCGCACCTTCGCGCCGTTTGATTTGTTCGTCGATGGCGTCGCCGTGGACTTCAGCTCCAGCAAATCGAAAGAACTCCTCGCCCTGCTAACCATCTATAATGGCTCCACGTTATCGCTGGAATCCTCCATCGCGAAACTTTGGCCGAACCATGACGTTGAACTCTCCAAGAGACTCTACCGCGACGCGAAGATCCGCTTGAAGTCCGCCTTGGAAAGCGCGGGCATCCCAAATCTCGTCTCCTTCGGATACGGCTATCTCCGCATCAATAAGGAAGGCGCTCATAGCGACTACTGGGACTTCCTCGAAGATAAGACAAAAGCGTATTCCGGCGTATTCATGACCGGCTACGAATGGGCGAAGGAATATAAATACCCGATGGACCTCAAGGTCGCGGGGCTTCGTTAAGCAATACCAATATCCAGGCCTCCTCGGGGGCCTGTTTTTAAATCTCCTGGAACGTAAGCGTCACCGTGGTTCCTTCATCGGAAGAAACGATTTCCATACCACCTCGCTCGAGCAAGCCGATGCGGCGTTTGACGTTGCTCACCCCAATGCCGGCATAGAGCCTACTCGCGTCCGCGCCGACGCCGTTATCGGAGATGACGATGGTCTCTAGGCCAAACGCGCCGCGCTGCTTCAGGGTAATCTGTCCATCAGGACGCGAAAAGATGCCCGAGTGGATCAAGGAATTCTCGACGATTGGCTCAAGAATCAGCGGCGGAATCAAAATGGTTTCGTCTTCGATGTCCAAATCGAAGACAATGTCGGATTTGCGCTCAAGCGCATAAATATGGATCAGACGTTGAAGGATATCGATTTCACCAGAAAGCGGCACGGATTCCTTCTCACTGGATTCGAAGACAAACCGCTCGAGGTCGATTAATTCCTGCAGGAGTTGTTTCCCTTCCTCCGCATCTTCGCGGTAGGCGACGAGGACGTTATTGAGGACATTAAGCAAAAAATGAGGGTGAATCTCGTCGCGAAGGGCGCGGTCCTCGATTTGGGTGAGGGCCTCTTCCTGCTCGGTGAGTACCTCGTTTTGCCGCTTCGTCTGAACGAAGAGCTTGATGCGCGGGGCGATAAAG
>JAFSVB010000021.1 GCA_017450325.1 Bacilli bacterium
CTTCGGAGAGGTCGTATTCCTGAATTTTCTCTTTTTCTGCGCGGGAACGCTGGGCCTCCTTCTTCTTGCTCTCGATGACGTTGCTCGTTCCAAGTCCCCTCGTGACGATATACACGTCCCGTTCATGGATCAAGAAGCCCTTGACCACGCGCTTATCGACATCCTTGAACGTCCATTTCCCGATGGTGACGTTGGTTTGGCCTTTGGCGACCTCGGAAGAAAACGCATAGGAGATGGAAGGATAGCCCGCGAGGATGAAGGGACCGACCTTGCACCAGGCGGAGGTCGGATGGCTTGAAAGGAAGCTGCGGAACTCGCGCTCGCTGATGGCTTGGCCATGGGTGGGCTCGATGGGGTCAGGCTTCTTTTTCACGGGCATTCCTTTGACGGAGTAATAAAGGATCTTCGACTTATGGGGAATGATGGCGATGGCGAGATTACGCACGGGCACTTCGAAAATCAGCGAGCGGTTCCGTATGGTGACCGTTCCATGCGCCGTGGTGATTGAATAAGACTTGTCCGCATAGATCTTCGCCCCGTTTTTCAGGGTCGAAAGGCAAGCGAGGTCCTTGTTCTGCTTCCGAAGCGCCTCAGCCTCTTTCGCGCTTAGTTTGGAGACGATGCCTTTTTTCGGTCCGAATAGTCCCATGCCACGCCTCCTTTCGCACCCTCAATGATACTAAGAAAATCGTGCAGGACAATTCTTGCATTTCGTGGATATCCTGCTTAGGCGGTCACGGTTTGAATCGCAGGGTGATTTCGCTCGGGATTGGGTCTTTCTTGACCGCGTTCCATTCTTCCTCGGTCCCAGGATATTCCAGGGTGCGGATGGAGGATGAGACGAACGCGTCCTCTTCGATGGTTTTGATGGAACGCGGGAGTCTCACTTCGCGCAAGGTCTTTACGCCGAGGAACGCGCCACGATGGATGCACTCGGTCCCTTCGGGCAGGACATAGGCGTCCTCCGGCGCTTTTCTCATAGGCGGATAGAAGATAAAGTGGATTGGATAGCCGAAGAAATCCGTCGCGAAAAGCGCGCCGTCGATCGCCACGAAGCCACCGAACCTCCCCTCGATTCGCTCCAAGGACGCGCAACCTCTCACGATGGAGGAAGGCGCCATTTTCGCGGGAGGAATCTTGATGGATTTTAGCGAAACGCAATCCGCGAACGCGCATTCCCCAACGGTCGTGAGGCCCACATAGGACTCCTCGCTATGGAACGTGACGGAACGAAGGGACGAACAGCCTTGGAAAGCGCTATTTCCAATCTCACCGACAGATGTGGGGATATCGATGGACTCAAGGTTTTCGCAATGAGCGAAGCAGCCGTCTGGAATTATGTGGAGGTCATCGGGGAGGCGGATGCGTCGGAGATTCTTAGCGCCATAAAAGGCTTTTTTCGATAGATACGTATGCACGGAAAGCTCGAATTCCTCGCCCGGCCTATTCGGAGGATAAAGGAGCACGCCGCGTAGCCCGCCCTCCTTGTTCCCATAATAGAGGACGCCATCTTGAGAATAGTAATGGGAGCGACGGACATCCATGTCGTCGACATCGATGGCTTCAAGTGAAGGAAATAAGCTGCCATCCACGTGTAAGGCGATGCCTGCAGGGACGTAGATTGTCCGAATGTTCGGGCGAACGTTGCCATCGAGCAGCCCCTGGTACAACTGAACGAGGCCGACGAGAAGCCCATCGTGCGACGACGGGATCTCGATATGGCCGGAGAGATGCTTTCCCAAACCCGTGAGCACATAGCTTTTGCCAGGCTCGCCAAAGTCTCGGTCCATATTCAACCGGAATTCGAAGTCGGGATTCGGTTTGTTCTCGCTCATAGGTCCTATTCGCCCTCTTTATCTAGAAGTTATTATAGCAATCCGAAAATATATCGCCTTATCGACCGTGTTTTATCGAAATATAAAGGCGCGAAATATCTGCAAATCCACGCGATTTATTGCGAAATACCCCCGCAAAAGCCATTTCTTTTCCGTTTTTGTCGCATTACAAGTCATATAAGCCAAATCCCCTATTCTTCGCTTTTAGGAGTTGGGATTTGGCTGAGTCAGGCAACAAAAAGCCCTGGGATCTAGCGCCCAGGATCACGGGTTTAGGCTTCTTGTTCGACCGGCTGCAGCTTCTTGACATGCAGGACGATTTCGTTCGCGATGAAGGTGAATAGCAGCGTTAATGCCATACCGGTGGAGACGTCGCTGAGGAAGTGGGCGGCCGCAAGGATGCGGGCGAAGCCGATGAGCATAGCGAAGGCGACGGCGATAATGAAGCAAGGCAATTGCACCTTCTCGAGCTTCTGGTTCAGAAGCGGCATGAAGGTGACGGTAATCAACAGGACGCTCGCTTCGGCGGTGTGGCCGCTTGGGTAGGATTTGAACTCCTCGCTCGTCAGGTTATTCGCGGCCATGAGTTCCTTGTAGTTCTTGCATGGTTCCCACCAATTATGGAAGGTGACGGCCTCCACGTCGACCACGGTACGGAATCTCGGGCGATGCATGATCCCCTTGAGGATGGTCACGCCACCGACTAGGGTGATGAGCGCGACGGCGCAGATGATGGCAAGGATCACCCAGGCATAGGGATGGTCGCAGTTGCGGAAGAGGCGATAGCCGAGGTAGAAACCGCCCGCGAGAGGGACGGCGGCGATAAGCATGCCAACGAATCCGGGCGCGGCGCCGGCAAAGCCATGGGAGGAGAAATATTCCTTGCCCGCGAAATAGACGCTCGCGAAGTAGCAGATCGCGGCGAGAACGTAGAAGCAGATATTGGCCCAAAGCGGGTACTTCTTTTGCAAGGCCACGCCAAGGAAGCCTCCGCCAACAGCCGCTAAGCCGAGGAAGCCAATGGTCGGTCCGATCACGGAAATGACGATGCCGGCCATGTTATTCCTAGAGGCGATCGCGGTCGATATTTGCAGGTCGAAGAAGGAACCAAGGACGATACCTAGGATTGCGACGCCTAGGGCGACGATTAAGGGGATGCGCATTTTTTTCATAAGAAAACTCCGTCCTGCACATTTTAGTGACTTCGCGTCGCAAAAGGAAGAAAAAGGAAACGCATGTTGCCGTGAGTGTCGCGAAAGAGAATGAATCTTAGCTAAGAAGAAAAAGTATTCATTCTCCCCACTGCCCTTAAGAATTGCGCATGTTTTTTTGAATTAAGGCAGCTTCTGCGGAGTTTTTTAAGGTTTTTCTTTATGTGAACGGAAGGGAATACAAAGCAAAGAATTATCCACATGGATGGGTGAAACTTTAAAATGGCGAATTCTTGAAGAAAACGCTAACCCTCCTTTCTAAAAAGGAGCATAATTCCGCTCGGTCGTTTCTTATGATCCCCACCATCGTCATCTCCATCATCACCTTCCTCCTTGTCTCGGCATCGATTCTTTTCTTCCCCCGCGTCAAAATCGGGAAGGTGGCCTTCTCCACTTATTGGGTCATCGCGATGGTCGGCGCTTTGGCGCTTCTACTCTCGGGTCTCGCCCCCTGGAACGAAGTGACCGCGCAGCTATTCAGCGACGCGGCGATCAATCCTTTGAAGATTATCGTCTTGTTCTTTTGCATGACGGTCTTATCCATCTTCCTCGACGAAGTTGGCCTCTTCCGTTTCCTCGCGAACCTCGCCGCGGCGAAAGCGAAGAACAACCAGTTCGTTCTCTTCTTTATCCTTTATGCCTTGACCGCAACGCTGACGATCTTCACGTCAAACGACATCGTCATCTTGACCTTCACGCCCTTCATCTGCTTCTTTTGCAAGAATTCCAAGGTGAACCCCATTCCCTACCTGGTCGCCGAGTTCTCCGCCGCGAACACGTGGTCGTTGATGCTCCTTATCGGCAATCCCACGAACATCTACCTCGCCACCAGCGCGGACATCGGTTTCTTTGATTACTTCAAGACGATGGCCATCCCGACTTTATGCGCGGGATCCATCGAGTTCATCGTCTTGATATTGCTCTTCTTCCGTAAATTACGCCTGCCCCTGCAGCCACATCC
>JAFSVB010000022.1 GCA_017450325.1 Bacilli bacterium
ACAACTTTTTGTCGTCGTTCAAATCCAATCGTCCTCAGTTGGCCACAGTGGATCGTCCTCGGCAATTCGATAAAAGAGGGGCTGTTAAGAAACCTAAAAGGTGATTAAGCCCCTTTTTGCGCGATAGGCACGTCACGGGGTTGAGGCGAAGGACCTCGATGGCGATTGGTAGGGGCCATGCCCATTGACGATGCCCTGTGGACGATCAAGATCAGGGCGTCTTTAGCGTTTTTCTGCCAAGAAGGATGATGAAAACCACAAATTTCCATCGCGTTAGAAAAACTCGTTTGCCGATGGCATCGAACTATTTTCGATTTTTGAAAAAAAGTTTGCTCAAGTTGCGCGATTGATGTCTATAAGTTAGTGTGAGATACCTCGTCTACCAAGCACAAGAAAAAGGCTGCGGATTCGCGACCGTGAAAATGGCCCTGATCTACATGTCCTCCGACCGGCGGTACGCCTTCATGAGGGAGCCCCGCGTCGAGGCGGCGCCCGATCTAGCCACGCTGATTTCCTACGCTGCGGAAGCTGGGTTGCAACTTCGCGGTTACGAAGTGACCGATCCGAACGAGTTGCTCCAGAACACGGAGTATCCTCTCCTCGTTCTCCTGCGTGAGGAAGGGCGTTTGCATATGTCGTTCCTATCCAAGCGCAGGGGAAATCGTTTCCTGCTCCTAGACCCTGCCCGTGGCGTTCGCTGGCTGAGGGAGCAGGAGATGGTTTCCTCGTGGACGGGGCAATTCCTTCGCATAGAAGGCTATGAGAAGAAGGGCGAGAACATTCATTATTGGAAAAGACCTCCTCTAGTCGTACCATCCATTGTCCTTTTCGCTTTCGCCCTTCTTCCCATGGCCTTGATGATGGTAGGTCTATCGCTCATCGACCTAAATTCTCCTCTTCCAATCACCTTGGCCTGCCTCCTTGGCAGCATCGCCTCCAGTTTCGGACAACGGCTATTCCTACTGGGGGCGATGGGCCGCTTCGATAAAGGGTATATGAGTGGCGTGGACGCGAAGTTCCTCAAGCGCAGAAGGGACCTTTACGTTCACTACCACGCGTATAAAAGAGCCGCATTCGTGAGCAAAAGTGAGGTTTTTGGTCATCTCGCCATGGTGCTCGCGGGGCTCGTCTACTTTCTCTTCCACGATGGCGTCCTGGCGGCCACCGGCGCATTAACGGTCGCAAGCGCGGTCGGAGTGCATCTTCTTGTGTCGCCGCATCTATCCAGCTTATCCGCCCGGTGCGAAGTCCTGGAAGGGAATTATTTCTACGCCTTGGTGGAGGCACCGAGGCGCGAGGCGCTACGGGAGGAGCTCTCTCACCAAAGTCGACGGTATGGGCTTCTTCTGAACCTTCGCGAATCGCTGACGGTCGCGCTCTCTTTACTCATCGCGTTCGTCGGAAGCCTCCTCCAAGGTGGCCTAACGGCCCAAGTCATCCTATTCTATGGCTTCTCTTGCCTCTTTCTGGCGCTAGAGACGGAACATCTGTTCCAAAGCTATTCTCTGCTGGAGCAAAAGAAGAAGGAGGAGCCGTATTTCCTGCTCAACATCGCGCCCGATTCCCTTTAACGCACGCGCTGAAGGTGCTATATTGTTGCCACACGATATGGAACTATGCCTGCAGAACGATCTCGAGCCTGCCTATGACGGCCTCGAGGAAACATACCGCGGCCTCATGGAGGTCGCTTTCCGCCTTCTCGAAGTGAAGAACAACTACGAAGTGGACGTCTCCCTCGTCGACGAGAAGACCATTCAGAACATCAACCGGGAATACCGGCATATCGACCGCGTCACCGACGTCATCAGCTTCGCGTTCGAAGACGATGACAGCGCCCTTTCCACGATTCTAGGGGACGAGGTGCCGCGGATGCTTGGCGAGATTTTCGTCTGCGTCCCCCGCGCTTTGGAACAAGCCAAGGAAATCGGCAATTCGCCCGAGCGGGAGCTTTGCTTCCTCTTCGTCCATGGCTTGCTGCATTTGCTCGGATACGACCATATGACCAAAGAGGACGAGGATGTCATGTTCCCGCTTCAGGAACGCATCCTTCTCGCCTATAAGGAGGAACACGCATGATCAGCAAGGAAGAACTCATCCAGGTGGCCATCGACGCCAGGGCACGTTCCTATTCGCCCTATTCGAAGTTCGCGGTAGGGGCGGCGGTCGCCTGCGCCGACGGGAGCGTCTATATCGGGGCAAACATCGAAAACGCCTCTTATCCCCTCTGCATGTGCGCCGAGCGCAACGCCATCTACAACGCGATGATGGATGGCAAGGTGCGCGATGACATGGTGGCTTTGGCCATCGTCGCCGACACGGAAGGCCCTTGCTCTCCTTGCGGCGCCTGCCGACAGGTCCTCCATGAGCTTTTCCCGAGCAACGCCCCCATTTACCTCGCGAATCTAAACGGGGACCGGCTTACCACGAACGCGGCGGAGCTACTTCCCTTCGCCTTTGATGGACGCGACCTATGAAATCCGGATTCGTCGC
>JAFSVB010000023.1 GCA_017450325.1 Bacilli bacterium
CGTCGCATGACACCACGACTGCGAAGTACGTCGCCACCGTCGAAACCGGCATCGAGCACGGCACCGTTGAGCTCTCCAAGACTTCGGAGATCGCCTATGGCGAGGAAATCACCGTTACGGCTACCCCGGCCGAGGGCTATGCTCTCGAGAAACTCGTTGTCGTGAACGCGCAAGGCACGGAGACCGATATCACCGAGTTAAAGAAGTTCAATGCTACCTGCGTCAACGTCGTCAAAGCGACCTTCGCCGTTCCTACTCCGGCGACTCCTCTTGAGAATGCGCTCACTTATGATCTCTCGTCCATTCCTAACGACACGAGCGGCACTGCCTATGATGCCGCAAAGTTGCTCGACAAACTGAACGGCATGAGCGAAGGCTCTATTGCCGAGATCTCCGCTATTGAAAAAGTTTATGGCGGAAACTCAGCACAAGGGCCGAAAAAAACTGGTCTAAAAGTTGGCGCTGGTTCTGCCGCGGGCACTTTCACCGCGAAACTTGCGAATGACAAGTCCTGGTCCAAGATCACTCTCAAGGGATTTGCTTGGTCCGCCACCAAACTTGCGAAAGTCACTGTCAACGGCAAAGAATTATCGTTCGTCGCCGATGATGCTACCGCTGAGAGAACCATGGAGTTCGTTCTTAACGAGCCTGCTACGACTTTCACCATCTCTGCTAGCATCTATTGTGTCTTCACTTCGTTAGTCATTGCCTAATCTAGGCTCTTACTGCAAAGTTAAAAACATAGACAGCATTAAAGCCCCCGCCACGCGCGGGGGTTTCTTTTCTTTATGAGGAAGCATAAATAGTAGATAATATGCCGTATGGACGAAGTAACGGCCTCTGAAAATGAACCGAAGTATATAGACCTTCACCCTCTAAAGAAGGGAAAGCGCGTCTTGGTGTTCCTTGGGGATTTCTTTTTGACCTTTATCTTGTCCTTGTTGCTCTTTCATGTCGGGACTTATCCACTTGGCCGCCTCATCGTGAACTATAATGGACAGTTGACTTCCTTGCGGGAAGCACAAACGAGGCGCGACAAGGTCCTTTATGACCATGAACTCCTCTTTGTCCGCGATGGCGGGAACAAGGGCTATGAGGACTTTGAACCAAACCTCACCTACACCAGCGAGCAGTTTGTCCATTCCTTCCTTGATGATGCGTTTTCGTCCTATGAGGTCTTCCAAAATTATTTCGTGGATGTAGCAGGGGATAACGAGGCCTACGTTTCGTTTTATCGCCGCCTTGATGAGAAATACGGGTTCCTAGAATTTCAAGGCAATACGGTGGCTTTAAAGGCCGAATATAAGGAAGAGTTCGCTCCAGCGTTTGATCCACAGGATACGATGTCTGCAAAAGGGCAGGGGGATTACGAAGTTTTTGAGAATAAAATCTTCGCGCAGGGGTATGCTCGTCTGCTGGATACGCTTTATGAAAACGACTTGCAATCCGAGGGTGTTTCCTATGCCAAGAACCAAAAAGTCGTGCAAGAGGTGCTCACCAACGGAAGACGCTTAATCGTGACTTGTAGCCTCGCGACGTTCTTATTTTCTTGGATTTTAATGCACCTCGTCATTCCGCTGTTCTCCTCTAAACGCAAGACGATTGGCATGATGATGATGCGCGTAGAACGCATCCATAAGAAGACGTTCGATAGCCTTTCGATTCCAATGGCATATCTAAACGCCTTCTATAGCCTCGCCGCATATGCCTTTATGCCCTTATTCATCCCATGGGGTTCGACGAACTTCAACGAATTATTCGCTTTGCCGATTCTCTTCCCTTTGGCCTTGTTCGCCCTTGCGTTCCTACTCGGTTCCCTTGGCTTCTTGCTCTTTGATGGTTATAACCGAACCTTAGGGGATTTCCTTTGCCAAAGCTATTGCTTGAGCAACGAGGATTTCGATATCCTCATCCGCGAAAGGGGGTATAAGCGATGAACGAAGAAGAAAAAGTCGTCGATATCCCTGTTGAAGAGCCAGGCTATCTCGCCGCCCAAAAGGTAGAGATCAAATATACCTTCGCTCGTTTCCATCGGCGTGTATTCGCGAATCTTTTGGATTTCTTTATCTTCGCGCTTGTCTTCGTCGGGCTTTTCCTCGGGTGCCGTGGCATCACGATGGCCACGCCCGCCTATCAGCAAAACGAGACTTCCTTAATGGATACGCGCGTAGAATCAGGACTCTATGTCCGTCAGAATAACGGCATTACCGTCGATGTCGTCTCTTATTTGTCCATCGTCGAATATAAGTTCGATGGATATAACAAGATGGTGCGTAGCGAAGAGGCCATCGACCATTTCGTTCAGTTCGTGGAAGATCGCTCAGGCACGGAAGCGGCCAAAACGGTTATGGCTGACTATGACAAGTACCGCGAGAACAAGGACTGGGTCTATGAAGGGAAGCCATATTTCCTGCGGCAAGGTGAAGCGGTGGTGCGGAACCAGGAATGCACCCTTCCTTATGTGGACTATTTTGAGAAAGTATACGCCCCTTATATCGACTCCCATTGCCAAGGATATCTCATCACGTTGGTGCCTGAGTATCTCAACATGGTCCGCGCGGAATCATACTTCTTATATTTTGCGGAGCTGCTTCCCGCCTATGTCGTGGCCCCGCTTATCGCCTATTTGATGCCGATGCTCATCTTCCGTAGAGGCCGCATGACATTCGGCAAGGCGATGTACCGCATCGGGACGGTCGACAAGAATCTCATGGTGCCCTCTATAGGGCGCACGCTGGCTCGGTTCTTTATCTTCTATGGGGCGGAGGTGTTGCTTGCGCCGTTTACGTTTGCGATACCTTTCCTCGTGTCCGCGTCCTTGATGGCGTTCTCGCGTTCCCATCAGGGCCTACCAGACTACTTCCTGTCTTTATACGAAGTCGATGTAACCAACGACAAGATTTTCTTCTCTCGCGAGGAGATCGTCCTTTCGGGTGTTGGCGGCGAAAAGAAACCCTTGGATTTCAAGCCAACCTATGAAGATTAGGCCGTTTTTACTCAGAAATCTCTGCAGAAACCTATTTATTTTGTCATAAATGAGGTCTATGAACTCGCGTCCAAAACACCTTACATGTGTGCGATAATAGTGCCATGAAAAAGTTTCGTCTTTTGTCGTTGATTGCGGTCGCCATGACCGTTACTTCCTGCGGGGCAGGTGGAGGGTCGGGCACCCCCTCCTTAGAACCCCAAGGCTCTTCCACTCCTTCTACAAGCAGCGAGACGAAAACTTCTTCGACAGACTTTGCGTCAAGCGACGAGGAAACGGCCTCTTCTGAAACTCCCGAATCGTCCGAGACTCCTATTTCGAGCGAAGAAGAACCAGCATCTTCAAGCGCGCCCGCCTCGAACGAGCAGGAATCTTCTTCGATGGCGCCCGTTCAGTCCTCTGAAGAAGCGGGCTTTCAATGGAATATGGATTTGTCGCTTTTTGGAGAATCGTTCTTAGTTTCGTTAGGAGCAAAGATCAACGCGACGCGTACAAAGACCATTTCCTATAGCGAGTGCCTTTCCGAAGGAGCGAAGGCTGCTGCCTATCCGAATGAAAACTCGAGCACCTTCATTCCCTTCTACCACGAAGCGAAAGACTCGGAGAAAACTACAGTTGGTTCTTGCAACCGTGAACACACCTGGCCAAACTCCCGCGGTGGTGGCGATAAACAGGGTGGCAAAAACATCGAGAAAGATCCTATTATGGTCCGCCCAACGCTTTCGAGCGACAACAGCGACCGGTCGAACTACTTCTACGGCAACGACGTTTATACGAGTAAAGACTGGGATCCCGCGAGTTGCGGCTATGATGGAGCGCGTGGAGAATCTGCTCGCGTCATCTTCTATGTCGTTACTTGCTATGCGGAGACGAATGGCCTCTCTTTGTCAAACAACCCTAACGACGCGAACAACAAACGCACCATGGGCACCCTAAAGACGTTGTTGCAGTGGAACCGTGATTATCCTCCCACCGATTTTGAGCGCACGGTCAACGAACGCTATGCAAAGATGGGCCATGCCCGTAATGCCTTTGTCGATCACCCGGAATATGCGGACTATATTTACGATAAAGACGGCTTCCGTACCAGCGCTTATACCCAAGACTAATTTTTTACAAAAATACCATGGATTTGCGGGAAATTTCCCCGCTTTTCCATATGAAATGCCCCAAATTGGTCCTACTTAAATTTTTCTTCAAAAAGAAGAAAACGCTATCTCCATTGGTGTAATTTCCGTATCATAGAGTGTTCCTGGAGGGAATACGATTATGATGAAACGCAAATTACTACTCACCCTGACCGCCGCATTGCTTTTTTCTTGCGGCGCCACCACAAGCTCTGGCGCTGGAAGCTCGATGCTTCCGTCCGCACCCATTCCCTCTAGCGGCCCAACTACCAGCGCAGACGAACCCGTTACTACCAGCGACGAACCGGTGACGACCAGCGAGGAAACGCCGACCACCAGCGAAGACCCCGTTCCTTCAAACGAGACTGAGTCTTCCTTGCCGGAAAGTTCTCCCGTCGATTTCTCTTCCCCCGATACCCCCGTCTCTTATGACGCGAGCATTGTGTTCAATGCGCGAAAAGGGGAGTCTGCTAGGATCACCGATTTCTCTAGTATTTTCGTGGCAACAGGCTTAGGGACTGTATCTGTCACAAGTGACGATAACGACGCCGCATATGGCAACGGAAAGAATTCTCCTGCTATCCGCATGGGCAGCAGCAGTAAGTCGGGCGGAATCATCGTCTCCCTCGATTCCGGCATCGCGGTAAAGAAAATCATTGTGGATGCGGAGGCCTATGGCAGTGACACGGGCGTCCTCACGGTTTCCGTTGGTTCCGAAACGAAGTCCCAAAACATCACGGATAAAGCCGAATATGAATATGAGTTCGCTGGCAGTGAGGAAATCCTTTCCTTGTCTTTGTCCGCTGGATCGAAGAAGCGCGTCGTCCTCTATGGCGTATATTTCGTCCTTGGCGAAGTAGAGGAAGTCTATCCAACATCCATCACGCTCTCTCCCGCGGAAAAGAAAGTAGCGGTAGGGGGCCATGCGGCGTTGACCGTCGGCTATTTACCCTCGAATACCAACCGTAAAATCGTGCGTTTTGAGTCCTCTGCCCCCAATATCGCGACCGTCGATTCCAATGGTCGCGTCACGGGCGTCAGCAATGGCGAAGCGACCATCACCGCGACCGCCCAGGGCGAAAACGGCGATGTCACCGCGACCGCGAAAATCATCGTCAGCGCCCCAGCAGATGGCGCGCTTGAGCGCACGAAGATGGCATATACCTATCGCGATTATAGCGATAACAACATCTATCCGCTTGACTCTGCGCCTTCCCTAGGCAAAGCGAATCTCCTCGTAATCCCCGTCTGGTTCAAAGACTCCAGCACCTTCATCGCGGAATCGAAGAAAGAAACCGTCCGCTCCGACATTCAAAAGGCATACGCGGGTAGCGCCGAGGATACCGGCTGGCACAGCGTGAAGTCCTTCTATGAAGAAGAATCCAAAGGCAAACTGGAACTCGACGTCAAGGTGGCCGACTGGTACACCGTGAACCAATCCTATAAGGCCTTTGGAAGCGGCGACGAAGGCGCGGAAGCAACCACGGAGCTTGTCGCGACGGCTTCGGACGCATATTTCAACCAGTTCCCTGAGAACCAACGCGCATCCAAACGCAAAGAATTCGATGCGGATGGTAACGGCTATCTCGATGGTGTAATGCTCATTTATGCCGCACCAGATGGCGCGTCTATGGATAATGACGATCTCGATAACCTTTGGGCATACTGCTATTGGGTGCAGGATGATTCATTACAAAATCCAGATAATCCTGGCGCGAACGTTTTCTTCTGGGCGTCCTATGACTTCATGTATGACCCCTCGACCGCATCTTCCCACACGGGCAAGAGCTCTTATGGCTACGGCAACAACAGTCACTGCCTCCCAGACGCCCATACTTTCATTCACGAGATGGGGCACGTCTTCGGGCTAGACGATTACTATGACTATGGTCCTTCCTCCTATAGCGACGCCGGCGGCTTCTCCATGCAAGACCATAATGTCGGCGGCCACGATCCTTATTCCGTGATGGCTTTAGGATGGGGCGACCCATACATCCCGACGGAATCGATGAAGCTGACCATCGGCGCCTTCCAAAAGACGCACGAAGTCGTCTTGCTCACGCCGGAATGGAATGACTATGATTCACCTTTTGATGAATATCTCCTCCTCGAGCTTTATACGCCTACGGGCCTGAACGAACTCGACGCGACTTATTCCTATGAAGCCATAAAAGGCCCAACCGCGACGGGCATCCGCCTATGGCACGTCGATTCGCGTTTGCACGCTTGCCAGAAGACGCGGACGAGCGGTGGCTACGACTACCCTGTCTATAGCGTCGATAATCTCACTAGCGACGTCACCGCTGGCAAGTATGGCGTTGAGCTCGCCTTTGCAAACAGCGTTAACAGCAATGGCTATAGCGGCGTCATGACGAAGGTCTCCTCAAAGTACGATGACTATGACTTACTGCAGCTCATCCGCAACAAAAAGAGCGCCTCGCTCCATTCGACCGCCACGATTACCAATTCCGACCTCTTTGGCAATGGCGCAGTCTTCACGATGAACGACTATGGCTCGCAGTTCCCCAATCGCGGTAAAATGAATAAGGGCATCGACCTCGGCTGGAGCTTCACCGTGTCCATCACGGGTACGGGCGAGGATGCCACTGCGACGATCACCTTGATTCAGGAATAACGAAAAGGGAGGGGTTTTGCGATGAAAACAGTGCAAAAAATCCTGTTGTTGTCTCTTGCTGCGATGCTTGCTTCCTGCGCGGAATCGATTTTCGACCTGCTTCCCGTCGGCTCTACTCCAGGCACGCCTAGCGCAAGCGTTACCCCTATTCCCGTCACCAGCCGGGAGATGAAGGAGGGGCAGGTCGCGATGCGGTATAATTACAAATCCATCGCCTCCAACTCCCTTTACCCGCTCGACTACGCCCCAACCATCGGTTCGGCCAAACTGCTTGTCATCCCTGTGTGGTTCAAGGATTCCGCGACCTTTATCAGCACCGCGAAACGCGAAGACGTCCGTTCCGATATCGAGAAGGCCTACTTTGGCAGCGCGGAGGACACTGGATGGTGCAGCGTTAAGTCATTCTATGAAATCGAATCCACGGGTCGCCTATCTTTATCGGGAAAGGTGGCTCCTTGGTACGAGATCAATAAGTCCTACCGTGACTTTGCGGACTCCGATGCCGGCAATGCTGCGACCTATGATCTCGTCCCTGAGGCGGTCGAGTGGTACTTTAAGAACAATCCCTCTGAGAACCGCGCGGACTATGACTGCGATAAGAATGGCTACCTCGATGGTGTGATGCTCATCTATGCCGCTCCGGATTACGTCGCCTTAGGGAAGTCGAATAGCCGTGAGGATTATACGAACCTTTGGGCTTATTGTTTCTGGTTGCAAGATAAAAATCAGATGAGCGTCTCTCGTCCTGGCCCAAACGCCTATTTCTGGGCGTCCTATGACTTTATGTACGACCGCTCGAACGCATATTCGCGCACGGGCGCCTCGCATTATTACAGTGGCAATAACGCCCATACCAAGCTTGATGCCCATACCTATATCCATGAGATGGGCCATGTCTTTGGTCTAGACGATTACTATGACTATGGCCCCTCCGCTTATAGTGATGCGGGCGGCTTTTCCATGCAGGACCATAACGTCGGCGGACATGATCCATATTCCACCATGGCGTTTGGCTGGGTCGATCCGTACATCCCCACGGAGTCCTGCGACATTACGCTAGAATCGTTTCAAAAAAGCCGCGACGCAATCGTCTTGACTCCCTCTTGGAACGAATACGACTCGCCCTTTGACGAATATTTCATCCTAGAACTCTACACCCCCGATGGACTCAATGCGCTTGATGCGACGTATACCTATGAAAAAACGCGTGGGCCGAGTACCTCAGGCATTCGCCTCTGGCATGTCGATGCGCGCCTTCATGCGTGTGTTCAAACACGTAGGGGAAGCGATGGCTATGACTATCCCGTCTATAGTGAGGCCAACCTCACCAGCAATCCCGCGGCGGGACGTTATGGCGTCGAGGCTGCTTTCACCAATACGGTGGACGACGAAAGCTATAGCGGCGTTATGACAACGGTCTCGTCAAAATATGATGACTACGACTTGTTGCAACTCGTCCGCAACAACACCCGCGCGCCGCTGCATAACACGGCGGACATCAGCAATTATGACCTGTTTGGGAACGGTTCTTCATTCAAAATGAGTGATTTTTCTCGGCAATTCCCCAACGGATCCAAAATGAACAATGGCAAAGACCTCGGCTGGAGTTTCTCCGTCTCCTTGCAAGCATCCGGGGAGGATGTGAAGGCGACCGTTCATCTAGTTAAGGCGTAATCGACTGGGTTCAAATAAAAAACATTTGACCCTGCGGTGGATTAGTACTATTATTCACAAGCGCGAAAAGCGCCATGGACCGTTAGCTCAGTTGGTAGAGCAGCTGACTCTTAATCAGCGGGTCGCGGGTTCGAGTCCCTCACGGTCCACCATTGTCCACGATTAACGAACCCATATCTCGTTAACCAATACGTGATTGGGGTTCGCTGCTCCACCAAGGATGGCAAAGTGCTTCCTTGGATAGATTGATAAACCGCCTTCGTGTGTTTTTTTTCGTTGGTCGCCGGTTCGAGCCCTATAGAAATAAAAACCCCAGCCTAAATTTTTACTGGGGATTTAGGACTTTATTAAGAACCGCCTCTTTTCTTCGGGACTTAATTCCGCAGCGGAAATGCCTTTTGATTTTGCGTAGCGAATCATTCCAAGGTAATCATAGGCCCTTTCTTGGTAGTCATTTATGTTTGGGGGGCATGGATGCTTTTTTATGAATTCCCTATAAGCTTGCTCTTGTCCACTCATAGTCATATTCCTCCGTAATCTTTGCACCATCATCTGGTGGGATGTAAAACTGGTAAGGGTGCAATGCGCCAATGTGCTCAGCGCCAAATGCAGATTGATAATGTTTCAGTAATTCTTCGTTCGCGGCAAACCCGTGCATTGCCCCACCATAGCCCCATTCTATGGATTTTGATGCGGCAATAGCGAACAAATGTCCGCCGACGCCATAATAACGTGGCTTGTCGACAAGCAGCTTATTGTTCTCAGGCGCAGTTACCATCCAAGCGATGAATGCCGCTTTGGATTGCTCGTCTTTTTGCAAAGCAACTAGCCCTTGGACACCTGCGGTGCCTTTAAGTACCAAGGCATAAATTTCATAATCTTCCGACAATTCACCCCATTTCACATACCAATGGTTTTCGGGATTAAACTTCGAAAGGAAGCTCTTGCGAACGACTGCGACGGCTTCTGTTTGGACTAATTCCAAGGTAATTGAATCCCTTAAACAAGGCGTGAATTCATCAATAAACACGTAAATCATTGCAAGCTCCTTTCTTGCTTATATTCTATCATATGCTGCTTTTTGAGACCATTCCGTCATGATGGGACAGCTCGGACTGAATGCATAGGGAAAGGGAGAATATATCGAAAGGGCGGTCCACCATGGTGTCCTGCTGGCGAACCGCTGCCTAATCACCAATGAAGTGATCGCGGTAACGGCAAGTCTGAAAACCCACGCCATCATCGAATGGCAGGGGATAGATTAGATGAGAGACGGGGGAACGCCCGTCTTTCTTCTATATATAGGATTAATACGTATGCCTAAAAGATATCCAGGTCATCACTTAGATATAGAAAACTGGCCCATTTGAGCCAGTTTTCTATATCTGATTTA
>JAFSVB010000191.1 GCA_017450325.1 Bacilli bacterium
AAAGACATGGAACCCGACCTGAAGATCATCGCCTCAATCGATTCGGAGGCCCCGCGCATCTTCGTCCTCAATAAGATCGACCTCGTCCGCCCCGAAGTGGGGAAGGGAAAGATCGACGAATTACGCGCGCAATACCCCGATGCCATCATTCTCGAGGCGAGCCTCAAGGAGAACTTCGGCCTAAAGGAAATCAAAGAGGCCGTCTTGCCCCTTTTAAGCGGGACCATGCCCTTTTATCCAAGCGACATGATCACCGACAAGGACATCGCCTACCAAGCCAAGGAGGTCATCCGCGAGAAGATGCTCCATTTCCTCCGCGACGAGATTCCCCATAGCTCCGCGGTCAAGATCGATAAGTTCGCCTCCACCAAGGATGGCCACGTCATCGTCGCGACCATCGTCCTCGACAAAGAGAACCACAAAGGCATCGTCATCGGAAAAGGCGGGGCCATGATCAAGAAAATATCGATGGCCGCAAGGCAAGAGCTCGAGCGGATGTGGCACGAGCACATCGCCTCGCTGACCCTGAAGGTCGAAGTCGACCCCGGTTGGCGCGATTCCAGCAAGAAACTCATCGAGATCGGCTATGGCGACCGCTAAGATCGAGGAGCGGGAAGGCATCGTCCTTTCCCGCATCCCCCAGAAGGAACGCGACGCCATGGTGCGGGTCCTTGGACCGCATGGATTTTCCTCTTTTTATGCCCGCGGGGCGCTTAAAGTAGGGGGAGCGACGGGTTTTTGCACCCAAGAGCTCTGCCATAGCGCATTCAACCTGATCGTCTCTAGTTCCGGCTCCCTCACCTTGAAAGAAGGCCGGCTCCTTCGCCTTTATGCCCCACAAGGCGGCTTAGACGGGATGCTCGTCGCCCAGTTGCTTCTAGAATATTGCCTCCGTTTTCTCTCGGAGGATGACGCCCCCATGTTCTATCCGACCCTCGCCAAAGCGCTAGAGGCTTTGGAAAACGGCGGCGACCCCTTTAGCGTGGCCATCATGTTCCTCGCAAAGGCCGCGAATGTGGCCGGATATGGCCTCGAAGTGGACCATTGCGTCCTTTGCGGCAGCAAAACGGGCATCGTGGCGATGGATTTGATCCACGGCGGCTTCCTTTGCGCGGATTGTCTGCCCGCGTCAAGCTCCGCGCCTTGCGGAGGCGAGGAATTACGCATCTACCGCCACGCATTCCGTTGCCCCGAAGAGGACTTCGTCCGCGTCCATTATCCGCTTTCCTCGGCGAAAGAGGTCTTGCGCCGCTTATTGGAGCACATCCAGGACCAAACGGGGATGTCCTTGAAGTCCCTAAATCCCATCCTAAAAGCTTAAACTCCCGCTTTTGAGGATAAAACGCTTACGATTCTTGGGAAATTCGTGAAAGTTCACTTATTGAGGGTTGACGAGGTTTCCGCACGCGAGCATACTAGCACAGGCTTTATGCCCTTTTTATCGATAACCACATCAAAGGGAGGATTCGCATGGCGAATAAATTCGATTTTGAGACCGTGACGCAGCATCTGCAGAACACCGGCTACGTCTTTCAAGGCTCCGCGATTTACGGTGGCCTTTCCAACACTTGGGACTACGGACCGTTAGGCGCTGAGCTCAAGCGCAACATCAAGGATCTGTGGTGGAAGAAATTCGTTCAGGAATCCCCGACAAACGTGGGCATCGATACCGCGATCCTCATGAATTCCCGCGTTTGGGAAGCCACGGGACACGTCTCCACCTTCAACGACCCGATGGTGGACTGCAAGGCCTGCAAAGCCCGTCACCGCGCGGATAATCTCATCCATAGCGAATATCCCGACGTCGACGTCGAGGGCATGGATTATGCCGCGATGGACGCTTTCATGGCCGAGCATAAGATGGTCTGCCCCAACTGCGGCAAGAGCGACTTCACGCCGATCCGCAAGTTCAACATGATGTTCAAGACCCACCTCGGCGTCTTCGAGGAAGACACGCCTAACAGCACCGTCTACCTCCGTCCCGAGACCGCCCAAGGCGTCTTCGTCAACTTCCGCAACGTCCAGCGCGTCACCCGCAAGAAACTCCCGTTTGGCATCTGCAACGCCGGCAAGAGCTTCCGCAACGAGATCACCCCGGGGAATTTCACCTTCCGCACCCGCGAGTTCGAGCAGCTCGAGATGGAATTCTTCTGCAAGCCCGACACCGACCTCGAATGGTTCTCCTATTGGAAGGATTACTGCCTGAAATTCGTCGAATCCCTCGGCATTAAGGCGGAAAACCTTCGGTACCGCGACCATGAGCCGGCCGAGCTCGCCTTCTATTCCAAGGCCACGACCGACGTCGAGTACGAATTCCCGACCCCGCTAGGGTGGGGCGAGATCCTCGGCATCGCCGACCGCACCGACTACGACCTCAAGCGCCACCAGGATTATTCCAAGGGCGACCTGACCTATTTCGACCCCGACACCAACGAGCGTTACGTCCCGTATTGCATCGAGCCTTCGATGGGCGTAGACCGCCTCATGCTCATGACCCTCGTGGATGCCTATGACGTCGAGGAGCTCGATGGCGGCGATAAGCGCACCGTCCTCCATCTCATCCCCGCCCTCGCCCCGTACAAGGCCGCGATCCTCCCGCTCTCGAAGAAACTCTCGGAGAAAGCGGAAGAAGTGCTCCGTTCCCTCAACCGCAAGCTCACCGTCACCTACGACGAGACCGGCTCCATCGGCAAGCGTTATCGCCGCCAGGACGAAATCGGTACGCCATATTGCGTCACGATTGACTTCCAGAGCGTCGAAGATGGCACCGTAACCATCCGAGAAAGGGATACCATGGAGCAGATTCGCCTGCCCATCGCCGACTTGGAAAAGTATTTGGAAGACAAGTGCTTCATGTGAGAAATCTAGTTAAAAACTAGTACATAATTAGTAGATATTATACTTTGTATAAGAAAGGAGGTTACCGTGTATTCGCAAGATTTGATTGAAGCGGTGCTCAAGCACGCGGATATCGTGCAGGTCATCTCCTCTTATATACCCGTTGAGAAAAAAGGCCGCAGCTACGTCGCCCTCTGCCCGTTCCATGAGGACAAAAACCCCTCGATGAACATCAGCCCCGAGAAGCAGATCTTCAAATGCTTCGTCTGCGGGACGGGCGGCAACGCCATCGGTTTCGTCCAGAAGTTCGAGAAGATCTCCTTCTCTGAAGCGGTCCGAAAGGTCGCCCAAATCTGCAACTATAGCGATCCGCGCCTCGTCGAAGACGTCCCAAAAGTGAAGGTGGACCCGAACTATGCAAGGCTTACGGCCTGCATCGATGACCTCCAGACCTTCTATAAGTACGCGCTGACAATCCCCGAAGGGGAAGTCGCGCGAAACTACCTCGCTAACCGCGATTTGGGCCCGGACGTCATCGCCAAATACGGCATCGGGTACGCGCCGCTAGACGGCCAACTCTCCATCAGCTTCCTGAAAGCGAAGGGACATTCGCTGAAATCCATCGATGACATCGGCGTCGCCCTCGCCCGTGGCGAGCAGACGAGCGACCATAACGCAGGCCGCGTCATCTTCCCCCTATATGACCCAAAAGGCCAAGTGGTGGGCTTCTCCGCTCGAAGGATCCGCGACGACGGGACCTCGAAATACGTCAACTCGCCCGAGACGCCCCTCTTCCATAAGGGGAACGTCCTCTATAACTACCATAATGTGGTCGGTTCGGCCCATCGTGATGGATATTGCTACGTTTTGGAGGGGTTCATGGACGTCATGGCTCTGGACAAAGCAGGCATCCCGAATGCCGTTGCCCTTATGGGCACCGCCCTCACGGCGCAGCAAATCGGCCTCCTCAAGAGACTGCGGTGCGAAATCCGCCTCTGCCTCGACGGCGACGGCCCGGGACAGATGGCGACGATGAAGGCGTGCTTGGCCCTCGCCAAGGAAAACGTCCGCTTCCGCATCGTCGACTACCAAGGAGACCTGCGCGATCCCGACGAAATCCTGCGGCAGGATGGGGCGGAAGCCCTCAAAACCCGCATGGAACGGCTCGTCGAGGCGGTGGACTTCCAACTCGGCTATTACACCCATTCCCGAAAGCTCGAGACTCCCGAGGAGCGGAAGAACGTACTCGCTCTCTTCCTCCCATATCTAAGGGAAAAGCCCGCGGGCATCGAGTTCGAGGACATGCTCGTCAAAATCTCCGACGCGACAGGCTTCCAGACTGAAGCCATCCGCGAATTGGTTCGGCAAAGCCCCTCCAAGCAGACGCCCCTCGACGTGACGAGCCTCGTCACCCCGACTCGCGACCCGACCTCGGGCAAAGCCATCACCCGCATGCTTTCAAAGCTGGAGAACGCAGAGCGGACGATGATCCATTGCATGCTCGAAAGCCGCGAAGCCATCGACTATTTCGAGAAGAACGTCGGCACGTTATCGACCGCATCGGTCCTAGCGACCGTCGCCGAGTTCCTCATCGAGTATGCGAATGAGCACGAGGGCAATCCCGACCTCGGCGTATTGCTCGCGATGATTGATAGCAGCGGCATCGACGAGGCGGAAGAAGTGCAATCCGCCGTCTCGGACCTCGCGATGGACGAGGCCTTACCCCCTTGTAGCGAGAAACTCCTCGGCGACTGCGCGAAAATCATCGCCGACGAATCCCGCGCCATGAGCGCCAGAATGGCCACCAGGCGTGCCATCGCAAGCGGCTCCACCGAGGAAGGCGCGGAAGCCAACCGCCTCCTTGCGGAGGAGATCAAACAGAAAAAATGGGGAAAACGCCCCAAGAAAGGATAGAAAACCATGGCAAAGACCAAAAAGAAAGACGAAATCCTCGAAGAAGAGGACGACATGCCCGTCGTGATTGACGACGACGAGGACATCGTATCTCTCGACACCATCAAGAAGCGTTTCCTCAAGAAAGGCAAAGAGCAGGGCTACATCAACACCGCCGACTTCATGGAGGCGACCGCCCACCTCGACATCTCCCCCGATGAATTCAACGGAATCATCGAGTATTTCAGCAAAAACGGCATCGAGATTGAAAACGACGAGCCCCAGAGCGACGACGAACTCGCGATGGAGATGGACGTCCCTGAATCCTTCGAGGATGCCGAGAAGGAGATGGAAGAGGACGAAATGGACGTCGAGGACGTCGAGGACGGACTCTCCGAGGAGGAAAAAGAAGTCGCGACCATGACCGACTTCTCCCGCATCGGCATCGGCGAGGTCAAAGTCAATGACTCCGTCAAGATGTACCTCAAGGAAATCGGCAAAGTCGACCTCCTTAACGCCCAGCAGGAAACCGAGCTCGCCAAGCGCATCGTCGCCGGCAGCGCCCCCGACGCCACGCCCGACCAAATCGCCGATGGCAAAGAGGCCAAGGACCAGCTCATCAACGCCAACCTCCGCCTCGTCATCTCCATCGCCAAGCACTATGTCGGCCGCGGCATGCATTTCCTCGACCTCATCCAAGAGGGGAACATGGGCTTGATCAAAGCGGTCGAAAAGTTCGATTACACCAAGGGTTTCAAGTTCTCGACCTACGCGACCTGGTGGATCCGTCAGGCCATCACCCGCGCGATTGCCGACCAAGCCCGCACCGTCCGTATCCCCGTCCACATGGTCGAGACCATCAACAAGATGACCCGCGTCCAGCGCCAGCTCGTCCAGGAACTCGGCCGCGAGCCTAGCGCCGAGGAAATCTCCGAGAAGATGGAAGGCGCCCTTTCGCCTGAGCGCATCCGCGAGATCCAGCGCATCGCCCTAGAGCCCGTCTCCCTCGAGACCCCGATCGGCGAGGAGGACGATTCCCGTCTTGGCGACTTCATCGCCGATAGCGACGCCCAATCCCCCGAGGAATACACCACCAAGAGTCTTCTTAAGGAAGAGCTTTATGAGATCATGAAGGACCTCACCGACCGCGAGGAGCGCGTTTTGCGTTTGCGCTACGGCCTCGACGACAACCGTCCCAGAACCCTTGAGGAAGTAGGGCGCGAGTTCGGCGTCACCCGTGAGCGCATCCGTCAGATCGAAGCCAAGGCCATCCGCAAGCTCCGCCACCCGACCAGGGCGAAGAAGCTCGGCGATTACCGCGACGGCATCTTGCCAGGCGATGGCCGCGGAGGCCGCCACTAAGCCGGAGCAGAAGCATGCCGAAGCGTCTTTCCGCACGGTTAAGCGCAATCGCCTCGATGGTTCCCAAAGGGGCGTATTTGGCCGATATTGGCAGCGATCACGCCTGGCTGCCCATCTTTTTGGTGGAGTCGGGCAAGATCGATTGGGCCATGGCCATCGACAACAAAGTCGGCCCCGTGCTCCGCATGAAGACCAACGTGGCCGCGAGCAAGGCCGCCAACCATATCATCTGCTCCCATAGCGATGGCATCTCCGCCATCAGCGATGGGGTGGATACGCTGGCCTTATGCGGCATCGGCGGGCTTCTTTCCTGCGAGATCCTCGAGGCGCATCCCGAGAAGCTCACCAATATCCGCACGATCATCCTCGACCCGCACCGCGACCTCATCGCCGTGCGCAAAAGGGTGACGGAGCTCGGCTTCCACATCGCCGAGGAGCGGATGGTTTTCGAGGATAAGCTCTATTACACCCTCATCCGCTTCGAGCGCGGCTTCCCATCCGTCCCCTATACCGCCAACGAGCTCGCCTTTGGGCCGATCTTGATGAAAGGGGAGGACCCCGTCTACGTCGAATGGCTCGAGGCGCAGAAGAAAAAAGTATCGCGCTT
>JAFSVB010000192.1 GCA_017450325.1 Bacilli bacterium
AAAACGTGGGCTTTCTGCGGGGAAAAACGTGCCCTACCCCTATTGCAATCGCGTTTTCTATGCCTATATTATGCCCTCGCAGGTGTGAGGCCCCACGCTGCATACCCGCAGCCCTGAATCGACGTTTAAGCGCTCTTCAAGTTCGCCGAGTGCGGGGGCCACGAAAGTGGCTTTTGACTAAGGAAACCCATGAACCTCTACATCTATTCCGACAAGTCCGGCGTTTATGGCGCGGCATAGAGCAGGCTTGTTCTCTAACTCAATCAGCAAAAGAAGATAACGGTCTTTCCTGTATTGTTTTATAAGTTGTTTGTACTTATATTGTACTTAAGCAAAGGGGAGACAACATGGAACTAATACAGGTTCGCGTCGACGAAGAAACAAAAGCTCTTGCGAGCGCTTTATTCGAAGCTCTGGGGATGGATACCTCCACGGCCATCAGGGCCTTCTTGAAGAAAGCCATCGCCGTCGGTGGCATGCCGTTTGAGGTAACGCTTGATGAAACAACGCGCAAAGCCATGCTCGCCATAAAATCGATGCGCGAAACTTCTATGGAAAACGGAAACTCAGAGATGACTTTGGACGAGATCAATGAAGAGATCGCCAAAGCGAGGAGGGAGAGGAAAGAAAGGAAATAAATGCGAAAATTTTACGCCGTCATCGATACCAACGTAATCGTATCCTCCATGTTCAAGTCAGATTCCATTCCCGGGAAAATCGTGGATATGATGATGCTTGGGAGGACGTGCCTTTACTGAACGAGGAAATCCTCGCGGAATACGTAAACGTCCTAACCAGAAACAAATTCGGTTTTCAAGACGAAGAGGTGGCGTCGCTTCTTACAAACCCTGTGGAATCGAAAGCTTCTTGAACTACCTGGCTCTGGACTTCGGCGCATGTGCATTCTCATACCAAATAGGAAAAAATAAAACAAAACATTTCGCATATAGTTTATTGAGTTTTTTATATGCAATATGTATACTGAACCTATGATTGTGAAGGCAGGGAAACTAACGAGGGCAGAACGCAAGGCAAAGCATCGTCTTTCGCACGGCATCTATGCTGAGGGGGACTATGACGAACTCGCCTCCGTCATGGCGCGCTACCCTACCGCCATCGTCACCTTGGAGACCGCGCTTAGCCTCTATGGCATTACGGACGCTTTCGTCTCCCCACCGTTCTTTCTCTCCTTTGGCCTTGGATATCGTCCGGTAAAAGAAGAGGGAATCGTCCAGATATGGGAAGATGACGCTACGCGCAGACTAGGCACATTGACTATGGAACGTAATGGCATCGAGTTCCTCTGCTATGACAAAGAACGCCTATTGATCGAGCTATTCCGCAGGGAAAAGCGGATTGGAATGGAAGCGATGAAGCAGGCCGTATTCTTTTACCGCGCATCAGCCAACGACGGAAAGCTCAACCTCCCGCGGATCCGGGAATACTGCAACGCCCTGCCCAAAGGCGAGAAATACAGCGAGAGAATACGGAAGGAGATATTGTGAACGATTCATTGAAGTTCCTCTTCGCGCGGCTCAAAAAGCCGACCCTGACAAGGGAAGAGACTGAGAGGAAGGTCTGCCAAGAGGTCTTCATCGCCAAAATAGGTTCGGACAAGGAACTCTCGAGAATGGTTTCCTTTAAGGGAGGACTGATTCTGGACCAGCTCGCCAAGGGAAAGCGCGGGTACACCAAGGACATCGATTTCGATTTGATAAAGTATCCGCTATCGGAACAAGGACTGAAGGACTTCTTCGGAATGCTGTCCCCTCTCCCGCCATATGAGAACATATCCATCAACGTATCGAACGTTGAAGACCTGCGCCATAAGAATTACATCGGAAAGCGTGTGACTCTCTCCTTTTCCGATGACGAAAGCGTTTTCCTTTTAACCGTCGACGTTGGCGTCCATCTCCCTTTGTTAAAGGGTAATAAGGCTCTGGACTACGAAATAGCGTTCGGCGGCTCATCCCGCTTATTCGTCAACCCTGTGGAAAGGATGATTGCCGAAAAACTCTCCACTTTTGCCATCTACGGTACAGACAATACCCGCGACAAGGACCTCTTTGACGCCTACTGGCTCATCACAAACATTAGGCACGACCGAGTATCGGTGAAGCGAACGCTTGAGGAACTCCTCGTGCGAAGAAGCCATTTCTTCAAAACCATGGAACTGGCCAAGGCCGAAGCGACGGATGCCTTGACGGACAAGCGCTATTCGCAGATGCTCAAATCAAGCCGAAAGAATTGGACCGGAAAAGAGCCGAACGAGGTTATTCTAGCGGTGATCGAGTATTTAAGAGAATTGTGATCTCGCGCCGAATTTGAGGCAAACGCCAAAGGCATCCGCAGCCAAAGGAAAAAGAATCGAAATCCCTCGCGCATAAACCCTCGTTACAAACAGGGCTTTCGAAAAGCGTTGGCCTTCTGCGGGGAAAAACGTGCCCTGCCCCTATTGAAATCGGCTTTTTTCTACCTATATTATGTCCCCGCAGGTGGGGATGCCCGCAGCCTTGAATTAACGTTTAAGCGCTCTATAAGTTCGCCGAGTGAGGGGGCCACGAAAGTGGCTTTTACTTAAGGAAACCCATGAACCTCTACATCCATTCCGACGAGTCCGGCGTTTATAACGCGGCCAAAGGAGGAAGCAAAGCAGAAGTCATAGTTCTTTATAGTAAGGGGATGAAACATGGAGCAAAAGTTTGCATCTGAACACGATGTGTTCGTATTTATT
>JAFSVB010000193.1 GCA_017450325.1 Bacilli bacterium
CAAGGCCCTCAACGATGCCTTCCCCATCCAGTCTGGCATCATGACCACCGTCCACGCTTACACCGGTGACCAAATGATCCTTGACGGACCTCACAGAAAAGGCGATCTCCGCCGTGCCCGCGCTGGCGCTGCCAACATCGTCCCGAACTCCACCGGCGCTGCCAAAGCCATCGGCCTCGTCATCCCTGAGCTCAATGGCAAACTCATCGGTTCCGCCCAGCGCGTCCCCGTCCCGACCGGCTCCACGACCATCCTCGTCGCCGTCGTCAAGGGCGAAGACGTCACCGTCGACGCGATCAACGCCGCGATGAAGGCCCAGGCCTCCGCTTCCTTCGGCTACACCGAGGAACCGCTCGTCTCCTCCGACGTCATCGGTATGCGCTTCGGCTCCCTCTTCGATGCCACGCAGACCATGGTCACCAAGATCTCCGACGGCCTCTATCAGGTCCAGGTTGTCGCTTGGTATGACAACGAGAACTCCTACACCTCTCAGATGGTCCGCACCATCAAGTACTTCGCGGAGCTCTAATCCCCAAAAACAAAAAGACGGAATCGGTCACCCATTTGGGTGGCCTTTTCCGTTAAAAGCGCCTATCCATGGGAAAAGGAACGCCATGAGTCTCTTCGAACACGTTTCTTGGTAAGTGCTTTCATATGTAAAAAAACTTGATTCTCATGCCTATGCGCATAAAATGCACCCAAAGAAAGGAATCAAAAACAATGAAATCAAAGAAAATCCTTCTTGCCATCTCCGCGGTTGCGTTGCTCGCTTCCTGTGGCGGCGAAGGCAAGGAAATCTCCCAAGACGAAGCGAAGCAAGTCGTCACGACTGCCCAGCAGAAGCAGAAGAAGGGAGAAGTCACCATCCCCAAGGCTCTTTCCATCGAGTCCGTCGTGTCCGTCAACGGCAAGGCCTTCACCAAGGTCACCGTCTCCATGGACGTAGAAGCCAAGAAACTCTACTCCTATATGGAAATGGGTGAGGTGAAAATGGAGGCCTGGGCCTTCAAGGACGGCGAAAAGTTCGTCGTCGCGCACATCGAGGACGGCGAAAAGTTCTACGTCACTGCCACCGCGGAGGAATTCGACCAGTACTTCTCCGAGAAGTCGTATCAGCAAATGCTCGACCAATTCTATACGCAAGCCCTGGAGTCCTTCACCGTCGTCTCCGACGCGATGAAGAGCATCTCCCTCGATGACAAGCTCACCTCCTTTGCGCGCAACGTCATGACCTCCTCCTATCATTCCAAAGGCGACGGCAACCTGACCGCCTCCTACGAGGTCGACATCGCGGGCACCATCGGCGTCGCTCCGCTGACCACCAATTTCAGCACTTATGTCAAAGGCTCCTTCTCCATCGACAACTACCTCCCCGTGAAACTCGAGGTTGAAACCAAGGGCGAAGGCGTCCTCGACTATCTTGATGAGTCTAGTAGCGCCACTGCTTCCGGCGAGGCCACGATGAACGTCTCCCTCAACTTCAATTGGGGCAAGGCCAGCATCAACCTCCCGGACCTCAGCCAGTTCTCCAGCGAACCCGCGGGTGAAGAAGGCGGCGAGGAATAAGTACCTTATCCACCAAGAGGTCGTCCATTCCTGGGCGACCTTTTTCGCATTCTTTCGCGCGTTCGTATGCAAAGATATGCCACCGCACCCTTAAAGGGTGTAAGATATCCGCAAACAAGGAGTAAACGAAGTACATGCTTACTGTGAAACAATTACCCGACCTCTCTGGAAAGAAAGTCTACGTCCGCGTCGACTTCAACGTTCCCCATAAGGGTGAGGTCATTTCCGATGACAACCGCATTCGCGCGGCCATCCCCACGATCAAAGCCCTCTTAGAGAAAGGCGCCCGCGTCGTCTTGATGTCCCACCTTGGCAAAGTCGATTGGAAGAAACTCAAGAAGGGCGAAAAGACCCAAGAGGACATCGACGGCCAGATGAAGAAGAACAACCTCTGCATCGCGGTTGAGCCTCTTAAAAAACATATCTCCGACGCCATGGGCAAGGACGTCAACGTCTTCTTCTGCCCCGAGAATCGCGGCGAAGCCCTCAAGGCGGCCGTCGAGGCGCTCAAAGACGGCGAGATCCTCCTCGCCCAGAACACCCGTTATCAGCCGGGTGAAGAAAAGAACGATCCCGAGCTCGCGAAAGAATGGGCCGGCCTCGTCGACGCGTTCGTCATGGATGCCTTTGGCTCCGCGCACCGCGCCCACGCCTCCACCGTCGGCGTCCCTGAGATCCTCAAGGCCGAAGGCAAGCCCGTCTTCCTCGGCTTCCTCATGATCAAGGAGGTCGAGAACCTCACCCGCTGCGTCGAGGTCAAAGACGGCGATCGTCCTTATGTCGCCATCCTCGGTGGCCTCAAGGTTTCCGACAAGATCAAAGTCATCGATGCCCTCATCGACAAGTGCGACTACATCATCATCGGCGGCGCGATGAGCTATACCTTCAAGAAAGCCCGCGGCGAGCAGATCGGCTCCTCCTTCCTCGACGAAGCCTCCCTCGATTACGCGAAGGCTTGCTTGGAGAAGGCGGGCGATAAGATCGTCCTCCCCGTCGACTCCGTCATCACCGATTCCTTCGAACCCGTCGAAGGCCGCAAGATCGAAGTCGCCGAAGCCATTCCCGAGGGATTTGAAGGCGTCGATATCGGCCCGAAGTCCGAGAAGCTCTTCGCCGAAGTCATCGCCAAGGCCAAGATGGTCTTCTGGAACGGCCCGATGGGCGTCTTCGAGCAAGAAGAATTCCAGTCCGGCACCAAGGCGGTCTGCGAGGCTATCAAAGACCTCGAAGGCAAAGCCTTCACCGTCTGCGGCGGCGGCGACAGCGCTTCCGCGATCAAGCAGTTCGGCTATAAGGACAACTTCTCCCACGTCTCCACCGGCGGCGGCGCCTCGCTCGAGATGATCGAGAACGATGGCCACCTCCCTGGCGTCGACGTCTTGAGGTAAACGAAAATGCGTAAGAAATTACTTCTTGGCAACTGGAAAATGAACAAGACCCGCCCCGAAGCGAAGGAATTCGCGGAAGGCTGCGGCGAAATGGTCGAATACGCGGTTGCCCATGGCATCGATGTCGGCGTCGCTCCGACATTCGTGTGCCTCTGCCCCGTCATCAAGCACGCCCCGAAAGAACTCATCGTCGCCGCGCAGAACGTCAACGAGAATCCCTCTGGCGCCTACACGGGCGAAATCTCCATCCCCATGCTTCAGGAAATCGGCATCGGCTGGGTTATCCTCGGCCACTCCGAGCGCCGCGAATATAACGGCGAGACCTCCGAGAAGTGCAACCTCAAGATCAAGGCGCTCCTCGCCGCGAACATGGTCCCCGTCTATTGCTGTGGCGAATCCTTAGCTACCTTCGAGGCGGGCAAGACCAAGGAGTTCGTCGAAGAGCAGATCCGCACCGGCCTTAAGGACCTCACCGCCGAAGAGGCGGCCAAGGTCGTCATCGCCTATGAGCCCATCTGGGCCATCGGCACCGGCAAATCCGCGACCAAGGAAATCGCCGAAGACACGATTGGGTTCATCCGCGGCGTCCTCCGCGATATGTTCGGAGAAGCCGCCGAGGTCATCCGCATCCTCTATGGCGGCTCCGTCAAGCCCGGCAACATCGCCGAATACATGTCGCAGCCCGATATCGATGGCGCGCTTGTCGGCGGAGCTTCCCTCACCTTAGACTCCTACAAGGGCCTCATCGAAGGCTTGGTGAAATAACATGGCATACGCGAGTTTTCACCAAGATTCGAACAATCCGGTAAGACAGCGCGAAATCACCGAAGGCGGCCTCAGCCAAGGCAAAGCCCTCGCGAAAATCTATGGCTACATGGGCATCGGCCTCCTCATCACGGGCGTCATCGCCTTCTTCGGGGCCTGGCTCTTCTCCAGCCAAATCAACAAGTGGCTTGCAGATGGCATCCAAAACGTCCCTCTAGCGAACGCATGGATCATCGGCCTATTCATCGCTTGGGGCATCTCGTTCATCGGACTCTTGGTCCTATCGTTCGTGATTCCCATGCGCGCGGCAAGAAGTGGCAAGTCCCTCTGGGTGCCGTACATCCTCTATAGCGTCTTCATGGGTATCCTGCTCATCGCGGTGCTTCTGACGGGTATCCCGTTCTGGATGATCGGCGAGGCATTTGGCATCACCTGTCTTGCCTTCGGCGCGATGTTCCTAATCGGTTGGTTCGCCAAAAAGGACATCTCGATCCTCGGATATATCGCGATGATCTTGCTCTTCACGGTGCTCATCGCATCGTTGGTGGGCGTGCTGACCTTCATCTTCCGTGGCATGACCGTCAACCAGTTCTTCTGGTTCGACATCGCCATTCAGGGAGTGATGATCCTCGTCATCATGCTCATCACCGCCGTCGACACCTGGCGCATCAAGAAGATCGTCGCCAATGCCGGCGAGTCCAGCAACATCTACCTCTATTGCGCCTTCGTCATGTATACGGACTTCATCACCTTATTGCTCCGTATCCTCTACATCATCGCCCGTCTTCAGGGTCGTAAGTAATCCATCTAGGCAACCGCGCCCATTCCTCGATGCGGTTGCCTTTTCCTTTTGCCTTGCGCGCCCGTGTACTTTCTTTGAGTTATCGTCCCCGAAGGTGTAAAATCCTTCTAAACCAAAGGAGATACAATCAAATGGCAAAATTTTATAAATGCGCCCGCTGCGGTTCGGTCGTCGTCAAGCTCAACGCGATCGGCTGCGATCCTTCTTGCTGCGATGAGACGATGCAGGAACTTCGCGTCGGCACCGTCGATGCCGCGACGGAAAAGCACGTACCCGTCGTCGCCGAGAAAGAGGGCAAAGTCTATGTCCAAGTCGGTTCCGTTGCCCACCCGATGGTCGAGGACCACTGGATCGAATGGGTCTACCTTCTCACCGACAAGGGCGGAACCTTCCATTTCCTCAAGCCCGGCGACGAACCCAAGACCGTCTTCTCCATCCTCGAGGACGAAGTGGTGCTCGAAGTCTATGCCTATTGCAACAAGCACGGCCTCTGGAAAGCCGACCTCGACTAAATGACATTCGATGAAATATTCGCCCAGGTGACGAGCCTGAGCATGGACGAGCGCGTCGAATTCGCCTCGCGTGCTTTCGGCGAGCTATGGGAAGGATGCAAAGTTGCGGGATTTAGTGACGAGACGATTTCCTATTTCGTCACGAACGTCCTCAAAGCCGCCGTCTCCGCCGACCGTTTTACCTCCGAGCAGGAACGGCTCCTCTATAACGCCTTATTCCAAACCAACCTCACCTATAAACAATTCTTCGACAAGACCAATGGCGGATCTGGCAAACGATTCGCCGAGGCGATGGATGAAGTGGTGGACCGCCTTCCGGAATCCGCCAAGCGGGGAGCGTGTTCCCTCGCCCTTGCCTTCATGTCCGCGGATGGCCAATTGACGGATGAAGAAAAAGAATTATTCGTCCGTTTCCTCGGATAAAAACATTCGCGTAAAACAAAGGGGCTGTAACAAAACCTCGCAATCGATGAGGGTGCGTCGCAGCCCTTTTCCTTATGAAAACCGCCCAAGGAATCGAACCTCGGGCGCATTTTCGATCTGATTATACATCGCCTTCGCGAATCCCCTTCGCCCTATAGCCGAAGGAGGCTTACGCAAAAACTTATGGATTGACCGTCTTGTTCTTCGTAAGGACATTGTTTTTTCCGTTATAAAGAAGATGAATATTCGCGGAAATTCCAGTGATTACTGGTTCGCCATCTCCACTTTGAATTGGCGAATACACCCGCAAAGTGCAATCGCTATTATGGAAGATGTTAGTGAACATTTATTCATTCTTATGCCATTCGTCCTTTAATACCTTGTATTAGTCCTTTTCCAAGACACATAACAAGGATTATTTCTCATTGAAATTAACTCATTAGAGTCTTCACATAATGACGACTATTTTCCCATCAACGCCTTTTTCTTGAGCCTTGATTGCGAGCTTTATGTCATTGAATTTGTATGATGCTCCTATAAACGGCTTTAGATTATGTTCGTCGATAAATGCGAGTAAGGAATCCACCGCTTCTTGCGTTGGGTAATTGGAGAAAAAGCCGGTAAGATAGACCCCGTTTGGTATTTCTTTAATCAGGTCGAAACCGTTCAGGAAATATTCGCCTCCCAAAATACCGGTGTTACAAACGATTCCCCCTCGATAGCAGCACCTTAGCGAATCCCTTAGCGTTTTAGGTCCGATAAGTTCCAGCACCTTGTGAGCGTAAATCCTACCCGCTATCTTGCCTTCTGAATCCAAGATTGCTTCGCATCCCAAGTCGGTTATGAAATGCATCTTTTCTTTTTTATGGGTTGTTCCGATGACGTGGCATCCTAGGGCTTTCGCGATCTGCATGGAGGCATAGCCCAATGCGGACGTGGCGCCCCTGACCAATAACGTGTCTTTGCTTTCTAATTTCAAACACTCAAACAATGAGCCCCAAGCCGTATAAAAAGTCTCGGGAATCGCGGCGAGATGTTTGATATCTAAATCACCGTGAACGTGAAATAGCCTATTAATCGGTAAGATAGCGTATTCTTCATAGGAACCATTGTAGTTTCTGCCCATCCCGCCCATCATGGAGCAGACCTTATCGCCGGCTTTGAATCCGTCATCCAAGGACTCTTCGATTACCCCAATGCATTCAATGCCAGGGACAATTGGCTTATTGATGTAACCCGCGCGTATCTCATTCACCCTTAAAACGAGCTCGGAGTGATTCATGCCGAAACCCAATATCTTCACCAAAGGCCAGCCTTTTCTGGCTTTTGGCTTTTCTATGTCAAATAAAGTTATATCATCGCTATTGGTGATATCTTTGAACACTACCGCTTTCATCGCTCCACCTCCATCCAGCACTGAGGGTCGGCGTCATACATGTTGTGGGTATAGCCATAGGCGACCGACGGGCATCCTCGGCAAAACGCCATAAGCTTGCATTTGCTGCATTTGACAAATCGATCGTAGGCTCGGTATTCATCCATCTTATGCGAGTTCCAGATGTCATATAGGCTTTTGAGATAAACATTGCCGACGGGGGAATCCATCCTTCTGCACGCATAGACCATACCGGTAGGCAGGATGGTGATGTGGTTCCTGGCGATGTTGCAGCCATCCACCACCTGGTTTTCCCCCCAAACCATTGAAATTTGGCTTGAAGATTCCCTTTTCGTAAAGGTATAAAGCCCAAAGATGATCCTTCAATTGATAGGTGACTCTGCTATTCTTATGCTTCATATATCTTTCGTAGCACCTATCCATGAATTGCTTATATTCCATGGGAGTCATATGGATATCTCTGTCATAGGCTTTTTCGATGCTGGTCGGGCAATATCTGCCCACGGCATAGACGTCCACGCCTAATTCATCGACCAAATCGATCAATTCCGGGATATCTTGGTGGTTTGTCTTGCTGACGGTCGACATTACCGCCACCCACATTCCCGATTCTTTTATTGTCTTTATCGCTTCTAACGTGGCTTTGAAGCTCCCTGGTTTCCTGAATGAATCATGCATTTTCTCCAATCCGTCCAACGAGACCTGATATTTGACGCATCCGAGTTCTTTCATTCTTTTACAGTTTTCTAAAGTCAAATGAAATGGATTGCCCATGATGCAGAAACGGATGCCTTTTATATGGAAGCATCCCAATAAATCCCAGAAGTTAGGATGGAGGATTGGATCCCCTCCTGTCAGATATATATAAGGTTTGCGGTTTAATCTATTACAAAAATCGATGATTTCATCTACCACAAAAATCATGTCCTCAAGGCTCATGGTGATGAGCTCGGGGTGGCCTTCAGAGAAAATATAGCAATGTTTGCATCGCTGGTCGCAATAATCCGTGATGTGCCATTGGATGGCGAAATATTCTTCCATAACTATTTTTAGAATAAGAGGGTGAGATAGTTTTTATCTCACCCTTGGCTTCTTACTTTGGATCTTTAGTTCCGCAGGCAGGCGCTGGTTCTGGGTCTTTTGTGCCGCAGGCAGGCGCTGGTTCCGGATCCTTGCTACCACATGCTGGGGCTGGATTTGGGTCAGCGGAACCGCAGGCGGTGCCGAATAAGCTAAGTTCTAACATATTCTTTCTTCCTCCTTGCATTAATCATTCATTTTTAAAAACGATAAAGCACTGTACAATATTAGACAAAGTGTCGGATTTTAATCTATGGGTCAATATTTGGAAGCCAGGGAAAAAACCATCGAGAAGATCGAACGGGCCTATTTTGGCTTGTACATAAAAGAGAAGAGAATCACCGTCAGCGAAATATGCAAAATCGCCGGCGTCCACCGCTCAACGTTCTATTTTTATTTTGAATGGGTCGATGATGTGCTAAACGGAATCAAGGATAGGCTTTATAAGAAATTGACGGATATTATCGATAGCAAAGATAGGCACAAAGGGGATTTCCGACAAATCCAAATCAATCTGCGCGCTATGTTTAAAGAGGAACGCTATTATTTGATACCTTTAGTGCTTGAGCAAAGGGGCGGAAAATTCGCCATCCAATACCGCGAATACATAAAGGAAAGGTTCGCCGAGGACTTAGGGATTGACTATAAAACCGGCAACGGCGTCAAAAACGATGTCGCGAACTGCGTATTGTCGGGGATGATCGAAATCATGTTATATGAGTTATCCAGCGAAATAATTCCTCAAGAATTCACTTATATAATCGGAAGAGGCATCATAGACAAAGGTGTCTTGAAAACACTGAAAGACGATTTGAATATAAAAATAGGCAGATGAATAGAGCTGCCTATTTTTAATAACTCCTTTCCTTTTGCTTTTAATTCTTTGTATTAATTTCTTCTCTATAACACATAACATGGATTATGGATGTTTTGAAAAGGAAAGGGGCTGTAATCCTCGCCTTTTTGCCAATGGTTGGCTTGGGGTTTTGTTACAGCCCCTTTTGCCTTTGAAATCTTAAAGAAAATCTAGGTTTTGCGCCGTTTTCTGCGGGGACTCCATTGCCGCAATCATTTTGAAAGGTCCGCGACTCTCCCGATAAAGAGAGGATGCTCATAACGATCGAGGATTGCATAATGGAAGGGGTGGTCCAACTTGAGGTCCATCAATTTGTAGGCCCCGATGGATTCGTCTTTCATTTCGACGATCGTATAGGCGGCCGCCTCGATTCCATCTTTGTTTAGGTCAATGCCGGCGGAATGGATGGCTTTGCTCATGTGGAGGCCATTCTCTAAAGCACCCTCTGCCATCGGGGAGAAGTCAGCGACATAAGGAGTGATGCTTTTATTTAGTTCACCCTTTACTTTAAAGAGTTCCAATAAGTTAATGCTGGACGTGACTTTAAAAGAAGGTATTTCTATGCTGATGTTATAGTCTTCCCGTTCCGTCTTCTTGTTGTTTTGAAGATATTGTTCAGGGTTTAACAAAGCCTGGTAATAGAACTGTTCCTTATCCGCAAAGGAGGCATCGGGCGAGAAGGGGTCTTCGCAGGATTCTTTCTTATCGATGATGCGTAGGCGTAATCCTCCATCAAGGCCGATGTCTCCAACGAGGAAGGAATCTGTTGCATAGCCATAGGAATCCTCTACGAAGCTATTAAGGTATTTCCGACTGCTTGTCGTGCCCGTTTCGTTATGAAATTCTTTCGGGGAGGGTAGTTCCTGAAAGGAAGAGATCCAAGCTGCCTTAAGATAGATGGAATTGACGAGCCAAGAGACTCCCTCCATCTGCTTGAAGTCTTCGCCTTTTAACCCAAAGAAATCGTTGGTCTTATCGTTGATCCAGGTGGCGAGAAGCTCATGCATTTTTTCCGACTTCAATTCCCCGGCATAGGATTCTGCGAAATAGTCTTTCTCCAGGGTATCTAGATAGTCTTTCTTCATCTTATCCCTATATCGATCATCCACGAATAAAGCATCGGACACATCGAGGAAGGCTCTTTGCCCTTCTTTGTCCTTATAGTCGATGGAAGTGGCAAGAAGCATATTATGGATCGCGTCTTTCGCTTCAAAACTTCCATCATAAGCAAGCAGGTTTGCTAATTCTTGTTTTGTGTCTTTATCCGCCCCTTCATAAACCATCGAGAACGCGGTCGCGATGGAAAGAGGGGAAGCGACGAAATTCTCTCCCTCTTCCGCGGCATAAGACCCTAGCTTCGCGCTGAAGGTGGTGAGGGATTGGAGGTAGTTTTCATTGCTTGGTGTTGCCCGTTCGTTAAAGGGTTTCTTGGGGGCGGTAAGCTCTTTGATGTCGCCATCGACGAAAACCGTGGTCGCTACGTCTTTGGATTGCAAGAAGCGGGGCAAAGCGATCGGTAGGGCGATAGCCACCGCAAGAACGAAGGCCCCAGCGGGGATAAGAGCCACGAAAGGGAACTGCCTCTTCGGTGCCGCTTCTATCTCCTTGTTAATAAAAGGTTCAATAGACGCATAATCAGATTTGCTTTTCTTGTTGAGATGTTGTTCGAATTTCTTCCGAAACATGCTTAGTCCTCCATATATTTACGGACCTTGGCTTTGAGGCGCTTGACGCGTTGACGGATCGCGGCGGGGGTGCTGCCGTGTTTCGCCGCGAGTTCCGCGCTACTAAGCTCATAGACACAATAATCGTAGAGCAAAGAGAAATCCTTTTCGCCTAAGAGGGAACGAAGCTCCTCCACGACGATGCCCATGGCATCTTCGGTGGCGACTTCTTCTTGAAGTTCTTCCGCTTCCTTTTTTCGTATATAGTCCTTGCAACCATTTTCCATCGCTGCAACGAGGAAGGGCTTGATCTTTTGGATGCCTCCCTTGCTTTCACAGTTGAAGAAACGAAGGAACGTCTCGGAGACGAGGTCATCTTGTAACGAAGGCTGGATGCCGTTCTTCGAAGCGATGAAATAGAGGAGGCCGCGGTAGGATTCGTAGATCGCTTCGTAGACCTCGTTCCTCTTCTCTAGGCTACCGCTACGAAGTGCGGTGGCTAGCTCCCGCTCTAAGCTCATCATTGTCTCCTATTCACTAAGACGTTCTGAAACATCATTTTGTGACAACGATTATATTATTGTGCGCCAATAAGGAAAAATCCCTGCAAAAATGCCTTTTATCTTTTTATATTCGCGTTGCATATGCCTATACGCGCGCACGCGTATACATACATAGAACATGCGCGCACATAATACGCGCGTGTATGCCCTTTCGGTAAATTGTTTAATTTTCCGTATTGACAGTGCCGTCGAAAGGTCTAGAATATCGCGTTGCCGGCAGAAATGACGGCGATGAAAAACGGGTTGAACCGTTTGGTACGCTCCTTCGAATGATCTGAAAAGAAGTTCGAAAAAAGATGCAAAAAGTGCTTGACACAGTAGCAACTAGAGCGTACATTAATCGAGCACGCGATTCAGGGAGACCTGAGATGCGAGCAGCAAGCGTGCAACTGATCTTTGAAAACTAAACAGATAGACAACAAACACTTAACGTCGATTCTTTAAGAATCAAAACACAAACCAGATAATTTCGAGAGACTTGGTCAAATCAACATTGAGTAATCAAATTGATATTTCATTGAGAGTTTGATCC
>JAFSVB010000194.1 GCA_017450325.1 Bacilli bacterium
GGTCCGCCCGACCTTTTTCCGCCGCAATAAGACCTATGACCGCCACGAGCTCGTCGAGGAGTTGCTGCGTGAGTCCTATATCCGCGGCTAGCTATGGTGCAAGGCCTTCCGCCGCGAAGTCCTCACGGGCATGAACCTCGTCGTGCCGAAGAGTAATGTCTACCGCGAGGATCAGCTCTTTACCTTCCTCGCCTTTGAGCACGTCCGTAAAGCCATCAGTGTCAAAACGTGCACCTATTATTATGATAAGCGGGGCGATTCTGGCTTTTCAGGAGCCTCCGTTCAGCGCGTCCAGGACTTCATCGACGTCCTCGCCTTCGAGCGCGTCCAGCTGGAGCGTCTTGGCGACAAGGGACTGCTCGATATCTTCAAGAAGATGCGCTTTCGCCGCAAAATCCAAATCGGTTTTGATTTGTGGCTGAACAAAAAAGCCTTTACGAAGCAGGAATACAAAGTCATGAAGAAACGCATTCGCGCTTTTTTGTGGCTGCTCGCCTGTGAAGACCCTCTCCCGGTCAAAGGGGAGAGCTGGGAACGCTTTTTCAGCGAGGATATCCGTCAATGAACGACCTTCGATCTTCTGGAATCCTCTTGCTCGACAAGGAAGCGGGCGTCACCTCCCGCCAGCTCGATAACCTCGCCCAGCGCGCCTTCCATACCCGCAAGGTCGGGCATCTTGGGACGCTCGACCCTTTCGCGACGGGCTTGCTCCTGCTCGCGGTCAATGACGCGACCAAATACCTGCCCTTCTTACCCGATGAGGAAAAGACCTACGTCGCTTCTTTGCGCCTAGGCAAAGCGACCGATACGGGCGACCTCACGGGCAACGAAACCATCCAAAAAGACGTGCCATCCCTCGATGAATCCAAAATCGTCGAGGTTTTGCGCTCCTTTTTGGGCGAAGGGACGCAAATCCCGCCGATGACCTCAGCGATCAAGAAAGACGGCGTTGCGTTATACCGCCTTGCCCATAAAGGGGTGGAGGTGGAACGAGAGCCTCGTCCGATATATGTTCACGATATCCGTCTGCTTGGCTACCAAGAGGGCGTCCTTGAATTCGAAACCACCGTTTCCAAAGGGACCTACATCCGCGTCTTGGGTGAGGACATCGCCTTGCGCCTAGGGACGGTCGGCCACCTCATCGCCTTGCGCAGGACAAAAGTAGGGGACATCACCCTCGAAGGGTCCATCCGCGCCTCGGACTTGCCTTCCGCCACCTTGCTTCCCGCCTATCGTTTCGTGCCGTATAAACATATACAAGCAAAGGATGAAGAAATCAAAAAAGCGCGTAATGGCGTGCCGATTTCTTTCGATGAAACAGATCAACGATTATTAATTATGGATGGCGATACCCCCTTGGCGATCTATGAGAAAGACCTTGGGCGTTATCGCTGCTTACGGGGGCTATAAACATGGATACCATCTATTTCAGCCTCCAGGACATGCCAAAGAAAAACGAGGGGCTCTCCCTCGCTTTAGGCAATTTCGATGGCGTCCACCGCGGCCATCAACGCCTCTTCGTGGAGACCTCGTTGAACTCAAGCCGCGATGCCGCGGCCTTGTTCTTCGACGAGCCTTTTTTGCCTGGCCCCTACCTATCGAGCCTCGATGACAAGCTGCGTCAGACGCTCTCCTCCAGGCTCGATGCCCTCTATGTTCTGCAGGACGCGAAATCGATTTATTCCCTCACCCCCGAGGAATTCGTCGAGAAGATTCTCTTACCCCTTGGGGTGAAACGCGTCGTGGTGGGCGAGGATTTCCGCTTTGGACGCGGTGGGGCGGGGGACGCGGAGACGTTAAGGCGCTATTTCGACGTCGACGTCGTGCCGCTTTTAATGGAAAACGGAGAGAAAGTCTCCTCCACCGCCGTGAAGCATTATTTGTCCCTTGGCGACATCGAGAAGGCCACCTCCTTGCTCGGGCGCCCTTATGAAATCTCCGGCGTCGTGGGGGAGGGGTTCCATAATGGGGCGAAGATCGGCTATCCGACCGCGAACATCCATACTGATTTCCCTTACGTCTTGCCGCGTCCTGGCGTTTATGCGGGGGTCATCTACCTTTCGGGGAAAGCGTACCGCGCGATGATTAACGTCGGCCTCAACCCGACCGTGGGGGTGCTTTCGAAGCCTTTGGTGGAAGTCCATGTCCTCGACTACGAGGAGGATTGCTATGGCAAGAAGGCCTACGTCGGCTTCCTCGCCTATGTCCGCGAAGAGAAAAAGTTCGCCTCGTTAGACGAACTTGGGAAGCAATTGCGCGAGGATGAGCGCCGCATCCGCGACATCTTAGCCTAGGCGGGCTTCTTCTTGGGCTTAGGGAGCAAAGCCGTTAACGATTCCGCGAACAACGTCCGCGCCACCTTGCGAAAGAGGGCGCGGTCTTCTTTTTCCATCGAGCGGTAGACTTTCGATAACGCCGGAAAACGGATGAGGAACTGCTGGAAAAACGGCCGGAAATCATCGACGCCGATGCGGGTGAAGGCGTCGAAGAACAAGGCGGTGAAGCGTTTTTTCTCTTCGTTGCTTAGGGCCTCGAGCCAGCCGTTGATCGCCGATTCGGCCCCATGGGAGAACAGCGTGCGCTTTCTAACGGCGAGAAAATGGTCGCCGCGTATCGGCCATAAGATGGCGTTATGCTGGAAGATGCCAAAGTCATAGGAACGGACGATGTGGAGCTTCGTCTCGTCGGAGAGTAAGACGCCGACGATGGAGCCCTGCGGGACGTATTTCTCGATTTTCGACTGACGTTCCGGATGGGCTTTGAATATATCGCGTCGATAAAAGCCCGGCCCTTCGAAGGAATAGACTTTCCGAATCCGCGCGTCATCCTCCAAGGCGGAGAGGACGTAGGTCGCGACGTTGCCGCCTTTGGAATGGCCGGCCAAAATGACGTCCCCTTCATAACGGGAGAGTACATCTTTTGCATAGGCGGTCGCGTGGTCGTAGGATGGGATGCCCTCGCAATAGGTGAGCATGAAGTCCTCCTTCCAGCCGAGCGAACTTGTATCGGTGCCTTCGAAGGCGAGGACGATGAGGTCCTCCACCGCGAAGACGAAGGCGAAGAACTGCGTCGCCTTCTCCTCGTCGCGGACTTCCTTCGCCTCCAAGAAGACGACGTCTTGGTAACGGGGGCTATGCAAGAAGGCATCCATGAAGTCGGCGGTCTCCTTCGGCACGAAGGTCTGGTTCCGCTTCCAAAGCTCATCGGCGAACGGGCGGAAGGCGAGCTCCTTCGCCGCGATGGGGAACCTCACGCCTTCATAGGAGAAGTAGGTGGTCCAGCATAGGGCGAGGGCGTCCAGCGCGGAAAAAGAATCCTTGCTCACGCGCGATTCGCTTTTGCGGATGAAGGAAGATAGCCTCATATGCTCCCATTGTATCATCGGGCACGGATTCGAAAAGGGGGCTTAGCGTGCGCATAGCACGCACACAACGCGAATAATGATGTGGAAATAAAGCATAACAAATGCAATCCACGCGTTAAAAATGCCATCTGACGCGATGAAGGGATGCTCTTCGCGCCTCACCTGTGTACCATACGCGCAATGACTATGCGCATTGCTATCGTGGAAGACGTGCCTTCCGAGGCCTCCCTGCTCCAGTACTATATCGAGACGTACTGCAACCAAGAATCCCTTCCTTTCGAGGTGGATATTTACACAGGCTCGAGGGACTATCTCGCCCATGCTGCGCAGGCTTACGACATCCTCTTCCTCGACATCGAGTTCTCGCCCGATGAGGAAAACGGCATGGAACTCGCCCGCGCCATCCGCCGCAAGGACGAGAAGTGTCGCATCGTCTTCGTGACCAACCTCGGAAAATTCGCGATCGAGGGCTACCAGGTCAACGCGTTGGACTTCATCTTGAAGCCGCTCAACTACGAGTCGTTCAAATTCCGCTTCGCAAGCATCGTCCACCAGCTACAAAACGTCGAGGGGGAAGCCATCGTCGTCAAGTCCAAGGGCACCTACCACAAAGTCCTCGCCCAGGATATCTATTACGTCTGCATCATCAACCATATCTGCTATTTCTATGGCGTCTTCCACGAAGGCGATAGCGAGGATAATCTCGGCACTTATGAGGCCTGGACCCAGCTAAGCGCCGTCGAGAAAGAACTCGACCCGCGCCATTTCGTCCGCTGCAGCTCCTCTTACCTCATCAACGTCACCCACGTGAACAAAATCCTCAAGGACACCATCATCGTGGGCAAGACGACCTTGCCTCTATCCCGCCATAAGAAGAAGGGCGTCATCACCGCCTACCTCGCCAATTTCGGCAACGTATAACCATGTTCTCCAGCAATCCGTTCATTTATTTCCTGACTTCCTATGAGCTCCGCCTCATCGCCGGGCTTTTCCTTTTTTCCACCAAGATGAAAAAGCGCGAGCACTTTTGGTGGAGGGTCCTCATCTTTGCGCCGCTATTGTTGACCAATACCATATTCCACGCCTTTGGCATCGAGCTATTGAGCGTCTTCATGCTGGGGTGGTTTTCCTTCCTCTTCATCATCGAGCTCGCGTTTGGACTATTCTGCGCCGCCTTCTGCTTCGAGGTGGAATGGAAACGCCTCCTCTATATATCCACGGGCGCTTATTCCTACCAAAACGCCGCCCATGCTTTCTATTTCGCGTTCATGATGCGCCTTCGACTATTCAATAGCCCTTGGGATTTGCCGACGTATTACATCTTCTTCGTCGGCATCTGGTGCGCCCTTTATTTCGGCGTATTGAAGCGGAAGTGGTTCGTCACCAGCGGCCGCATGGAGGCGATTCCGCTGATCACCCTCATCTCCCTGACGCTTTCGATTCAGCTCGTCTATTCCTCTTATCTGACCTTTGGGACCCGCTCGGGCCCAGAAATCCACCAGAACCTCGGCTTCATCTCCTTGCTCATCGTCGCGGTATTGATCCTCTATGTCCGCAACAACATCCGCGTCACCGAGAAGGAGATACTCCAACGCCTGCTCATCGAGAAGGAGAAGGAGTACCGCGTCACCCAAGAGACCATCAATCTCATCAACGAGAAGTCCCACGATCTCAAGAAGATCCTCGCCTATATCGAGGCCAATAGCGAAGGCCAGACCCTCGCCGAGGCCAAGCAGATCGAGGAGGCCATCCTGAAATACGACTCCATTGTCCAAACGGGCAACGCCACCGTCGACATCGTCGTCAGCGAGAAGAAGCTGCATTGCCTCCGCGCGGGCATCAATTTCTCCTGCGTGGCGGACGGGTCGCTGCTCAATGGCATGAGCGAGGTCGATATCTACACCCTCCTCACCAACGCTTTGGATAACGCCATCGAGGCCACCTCCCTCATCGAGGAGCCCGAGAAGCGCAACATCACCCTCCGCATCGTCCGCAGCGGGTCGATGGCCTTGCTCAAGGTCGAGAATAGCTTCGCCGTGAAGCCCGTCTTCGTCTCGGGCATGCCCATCACCAGCAAATCCGACAAGCAATACCACGGCTTTGGTGTGCAGTCCATCAAGACCACCGTCAAGAAATACGGCGGCTATTTCGACATTCAGGTGCAGGATGGCAAGTTCGTCCTCCTCGCGACCTTCCCGTGCGACCAAACGCCTGACGCGAAGTAGTCCGAAATGCCAACCACGCGATAAAAAATCCACTCCACGCGGTGACCTGTTCCCATGCAGGTCGCTTTTTTCTTAAATGAAAGACACTATGGCACGCAAAATGCCCTTTTCAAAAAATAGGTCCGTCGCTATTCGTGAGAAATCCGATGGGCCAAGGAGGTAATTCATCGAATGAAAAGAAAATTTTTGCTAGGCGCCATCGCCGTTATGGCAGGAGGAATCGCCCTTGGAATCAACGCGGCGCATACCTCTGCCTCGACGCAAGCGATGGACAGCGCGAGTCGGTACTATCCGGACTTCGTCTCTGAGGAAGATCTGAATGAGTATGCGCGGGAAGTCAACGACCAGATCATGGAAGAGAGCGTCATCCTTCTCAAGAACGAAGACAACGCCCTTCCCTTCTCCCATTCCGACAAGGTCACCCTCCTAGGCAACACCGCCTATGGCACGCACCCCATCTCCGCCGGTACCGGTTCTGGCTCTGGCGCTAACATCCGCGTCACCTTGCCAAGCGCTCTCCGCAATACCGGCCTCTACCTGAACCGCATGGCGGAAGACTTCTATTCGGGCATCAACCCGACCGTCTCCCTCCCCATCGGCATGTTCGGTATGAACACCACCATCTCCGCGCAGGAAGACCCGGCCATCCTCGCCCCGATCGAAGGCAGCTACCGCAACTTCCGCAACGTCA
>JAFSVB010000195.1 GCA_017450325.1 Bacilli bacterium
CATCGGCATCATCTTTAATAACTGAGAGGGGCTATAGCCGTGGTTTTCGTGAATCCTCGTATTGTTATAGGCTTTGTTGATGAGGTTTATCAGCGTGTCGATGTCTTCTTCCCGCTGGAACTCATAGCCGAAGTATTCGTCGCCAAGCAAAAGGCTCAGGGCTTTGTTGAAGTCATGCCTGCGGAAAAGGTCTTTTACGTTGAAGGAGACGAGATACTCGTTTAACGGACTGCCGTTACGGGATTTGCCCCTACGCATGATAAAGCGCGTGATCGCGTCGTAATCCTCCTCGTTAGCGCGGTAGAGGGGATCCCTATAACGGAGAAACTCCTCGAAAGGAGGGATATAAAGCGGCTTCCCGCTGGACTCGTCGAAGATGCGGTCCCAATCCTCTTCGTCCATGATGGGGTCGGCGACGATGTAATGGCCGCGCTTGGTGGTCGGGACGACGACGTATTCGCGGATGAGAATCATCTCGCTTCGTTTCTTTAAATCGTTCGTGAGCGTGCTCTTCTTTAGTTCGGGGTAATAGTTCTTGAGCAAGGTGAAGACCTCGTCGGACTCCAAGACGCCATAGAGATTGCCAATGCAGATATAGGCTTCGCGTAGTTGTTTGGGTGTGACCATGGATGCTCCTTTGCCTATATTGTGCCTAAAATAAAGGAAATGGGAACGAAAAAAGACAGGCAAAAGCCAAAATCGGGAAATTTTTCGCATTTTGCGGTGACCGTTGTCGCATTGAAGTATAGAATGGACGCATATTTTAGGAGTCAACCATGAAACATCTTATCGTCGTCAACGGCAGCGCCGGAAGCTTCGATCCCTCCTTCGAGGCGAAGATCAACGAAGCTTTTAAGGGGTTGGACTATGAAATCTACAAGACCACCGGTCCCCGCAGCGCCATCCCGTTCTTGAAGGAATACCTCACCAAAAACGCCAAGGAAACGGTCCGCGTCTATGCATGCGGTGGCGATGGCACGGTCCATGAGGTGGCCAACGGCCTCGTCGGGTTCGATAATGCCGAGCTTGCCATCTACGCCTTGGGCACGGGCAACGATTTCGTCAAGATCTACGGCGGCAAGGAGAAATTCCAGGATTTCAAGGCCCTCATCGAAGGGAAAGCTAAGCCAATCGACCTCTCCCGCTTAGAAGGGGAGGGGCTATCCGAGCCGATGTATTCCATCAACGTCATCAACTTCGGCTTCGACGCGATCGTCGGGGCGATGGGCAATTACTATAAGGAGCACGGCCTCCCCGAGAAGGCGAAGGCCAAAGGGCTCGACCCCTATGACTACGCGTTAAAAAACGACGCGATGAAGCACGGACGCTTCAACGACATCGTCGTCAAGGCCGATGGAGAGCAGCTTAACGACAAACAGATCCTCCTCGCCACCTTGGCCCAAGGACAATATGTCGGCGGGAAGTTCCGCTGCGCCCCCAAAAGCGTCAACGACGACGGCTTGATCGATGTCTGCGTCCTCAAGACGATGACGTTCTTAGGGCTTGGCATGATCATCGGCACCTACACCAAGGGCGGCCACCTCGATAAGCCGCGCAAGAAGATCGCCTACCGCAGGGCCAAGACCATCACGATGGCGGGGCCGAAGGACTTCGACGTCTGCGTCGATGGCGAGATGGTCAAGGGCAACAA
>JAFSVB010000196.1 GCA_017450325.1 Bacilli bacterium
GGGGGATAAGCCGCGGTCTAAGGCAAGCGACTTGCTGTCCATCCCGGCGACGACATAGTCATAGAGGAGAGCATAATCTTCTTCGCCGAGGAGTTCCTTTAGCTCGGCGAGGAAGAGTCCGAAGTCGTCGGGGGCGGAAGGCTCTTCCCCAAGGGGTTCGAAGCTCCTCCTTTTGTTCGCGTCGAGAGATTTGTTCTTCGCGGTGATGCAAAGAAAGGCTTTGACGGAACGGATGGAGGAAGGATCGCTTTGGAACAAGGCGAGGAAGGTCTCTTGGACCACGTCTTCCCGTAACGAAGGATCATGAAGCGTATTCCCGGCGACAAAGGCCACTAAGCCATGGTACTCATCGTAGGTGGCTTCGTAGGCTTTGCGCTTAGCTTCTTTTGTTGAAGCGTGTTGGAGTCGGGATTCAAAGCTCATGGTTCCTTCGCGAAATAAGACGATTGAGTGGGGCGAAACGTCACAAAAGATTTTATCGTTTCTTGCCTACATGGGATAGAATCTAGGCATCCCATTATCACACAGGCATATTTATATTGATCGATGACTGGCAAGAGGAATTCGCGCAGATTCCGTCAATCATCGGTACAATTTCGATATGCCGCGAGACCTGTTCAATTTAGGTGCAGTCCGACTGCTTGCTTCATGGTCAGGCCGCGGCTTTCCTTTTCAACGCTGGTCAGTTGATTGGGCTCCGAGCCCTTATTTTGAAAGGGACGATGCGGAAGGGAAGGCCCGCGATGCGCGGCAAACGGCAACGAGGAGGTTAGAACCATGCCGATCTACTACGCCGGGATCGACGTCGCCAAGTACAAGCACACGTGCTGCGTCGTCGATTCCAACGGCGAGGTCGTGGCCAAGAGCTTCGACTTCGCCAACTCGGCCGAAGGGTACGCCCTTCTGCTGAAGACCCTCGACTCTCTCGGGCCGAGGGGTTCCGTCAAGGTGGGGATGGAGTCCACCGGGCACTACCACGAGAACCTTTGCAGGAGGCTGCTCGCGGAAGGCTATCCGGTGAGGGTCCAGAACCCGAAGACCATACTGTCGTTCAAGCGGTCGAGGAACGTCTCGAAAGCCAAAACCGACGGGAACGACGCGCTCGAGATCGCGCTTTACTTCGCGACCTTCGGCTTCACCCCATCCACGGGTAAATCATACACCCACGAGGCGCTCTACGGTCTCGCCAAGGACGCCAACGCCCTCATTTCCGACCGCACCGTCCTCTACAACAGGATCCAACGCCACCTCGACATAACCTTCCCCGAGCTGCTCGGCTTCCTTCGGGAAAACGCCGACGGGAGCAGGAGGGGCTCGACCAGGGGCAGGAACGTCCTGGAATCCCCGTCGACGCGCTGGCTCCTTTCCAATTTCCCGTCCGCGGAGGCGGCCTCGGCGATGACGGAAGACGACTACGCGATCCTCAAAAGGGTCTCCCGTTCGTCGTTTTCCCCCATGCGGTTCGCCAGGATGAAGGCGCTCGCCGCCTCCTCGGTCGGGACCCCGATCGCGCACGATTCGGCCATGGTCGCGATGCTCGTCTCGCAATGCGGCCTCATCGACTCGCAGCTGGCGTCGATCGAGTCGGGGGAAAGGGCTTTGCTCGCCTCCGAGCCCCACGAGTTCGCCAAGATCAAGGGGATAGGCCCGGGATACGCCTCGGCGATCCTCGGATGCGTGGGCGACTTCTCGCGCTTCCCGACCGCCGACGCCCTGCTCAAGTACTCCGGCATGGTCCCGAGCCTCTACCAATCCGGCACGGTCGAACGCCGCGGCAGGATGGAGAAGAAGGGCCCGCGGCTACTTCGATACGCCCTGATCCAGGCCGCCCAAAAGGTCATCCTGCACTATCCGAAATGGGCCGAGTACTATCGAATGAAATGCTCTGAGGGGAAGTTCTACAAAGTCGCCTTGACCCACGTCGCCGCCAAGCTGCTCAAGACGATTTGGCTCATCGAGACCAGGGGACTCGAATTCGACGAAGCGCGCTTCTAGGCCTGCAACCAGGGAAGCGTCAACGAAAAAACGGCGTTGCCCGCGCCTCTTTTTGGCATGGCCAATTTCTTTACTAAGGAAAGAAACCAAACGATAATAGTTGACATGAAGGAAAGATCTCTCGGAAACCTCACGAAAGCCCAGCTCATCGAGCTTCTTTTGAAGGCGGAGAGGGAACGCGACGACGCGCTCGCCGAGCTCCGCGCGGCCCGAGAGGAGCTGGAAAGAAAATGCCTTGAGCTGGAGGCCCAGAGGGAAAAGCGCTCCATCGAGAGGGCGCGCCTTTTCGGGAGGAAGAGGGAGGACGGAAACGTCGTGAACGAGGCCGAAGCCGCCGCGTCGCCCAAGGCCGGGGAAGGGAAAAGGGGCAGAAAGCCCGGATCGCTTTCCTACGACCGCGCCTGGTGCGAGGCCAACTTCGACGAGGTCCGCCACGAATACCCGGAGGGCGTCGACCCCGGGGACCCGAAGGGGCTTTCCCCCGCCGGGGAGGACGTGACCTTCGAGTTCGGCTGGGTGCCGGGGAGGCTCCGCGTCACCAAGGTCGTGAGGCACAAGTACGCCGACCGCGCCAACGGCACGATGCTGTCGCCCATATCCTCGAACCCCTTGGGCAAATCGCCGATCAAGCCCTCCCTCGCCGCGGCCATCATGGCCAACAAGTACATGCTCGGCGTGCCCTATTACAGGCAGGAGCAGTGCAACCTGCTGAAGGGCCCGGCGATATCGAGGCAGACCATGGCCGCGACGCAGATGCGCTGCACCGACATCCTCAGGCCGGTCTGGGGGCTGCTCAGGGAAGAGGTCCGTTCGTCCGGGGTCGTCTACGCCGACGAGACGCCGCTCAAGGTCGTGAAATCCCCCAAATCAAGATGCTACGTCTGGGTGTACTGCACCGGACTCTATTCCAACCCCGCCTACGTCTACGACTTCCGCGACGGCCGCGGAAGCGA
>JAFSVB010000197.1 GCA_017450325.1 Bacilli bacterium
CAGCAGAAACTCTTAACCAAGTTCCACCATCATACATTCCTGATAATTCGATATGAGGATTGTTTGATAATTGTTTATATGTTTCTTTATGTCTGCCAGTGCAGAGATAAACATGTCCTTCAAATTCCGCAACAGAAGAAAATGGTCTAACACGTGGTTTATCTCCATCTATCGTCGCAATATAGAACACTTTGACTTTCTTTAATTCTTCAACAACTTTATTCATATCTGGCCCCCTCATAGTAGAAAGTAGACGATATATCGCCTACTTCATTTTCTATTATTTTGAAGCAAATTATAATTTACCGTTTTGATTTGCCCACTTTTCTTTTGGAAGTGTTTCCTCCATGACATCCCAGTGCTCAGCAATATAGCCATTTTCCACTCTGAAGAGGTCATAATAAACAGTTGGTTTACCAGCAAATGTTCCTTCGCTCATTCCTAAAGCATAATCGCCACAAGCAAGAACCTTGAATGTGCGGTTATAAACCATTTGGATACCTGCTTTAGCCATTTCTGCTAACACGCCACCTAAACCACTTAAACCATCTGGAATAGAGATGTTATGTTGGATATATTTATCTCCATCAAAATAAGAAGCAGTCTTTTCAAGATGTTCTCCTTTTAATATATCCTTGATGAAACTAGAAACAATTTCTCTAGTTTTTTCTGTATTTCCGTTATCAACAATATTTGTATCGCCATCGATTTGAGTATGTCCACTTGGATTTGCTCCAACTTTTGCTTGTGAATTATCCCAGTGTTCTGCGATTAATCCATTTTCAAATCTAAAGACGTCAAAGTTCACTACTTCCCCTGCTCCTGCAAAGTTATAGCACACATGAAGAATAACATAGTCTCCATCTTGGAATTCTCTAATTACTTTCACAGTGGTTTTAACTGGAGCTTGTTGAAGTCCTGCAACCGCGGCAATAAAAGCATCTCTACCATCCGCGAATGCTAAATTATGTTGAATATATTTAGGTGCTAATAAACTATCAACAAGTTTAAGATCACCAGAATTGAATGTGCCGATTAAGGCTTTGGCTTTTTCAATGTTTGTCATCGTGTAATTCTCCTTTTAAACATTTTTGAGCAAAAGGTCTTCTCTTGCTGCAACTATATAGTAAAATAATGGTATCATTAGAAAAAGTACGCACTTAAAAGTGCTATAGTTACCTAAAAGATACTATGGAGATATATTATGCATCCAAAAGCAAAAGCCACGCCATGTCCAGTTGAAACTACACTCCTATTCATAGGAGAAAAATGGAAAGTCTTAATTCTTAGAGATTTATTTATGAATGGAACAATGAGATTTTCTGAACTCAAAAAATCTTTGACAGGAGTTACTCAAAAGATGTTAACTCAACAATTAAGAGATATGGAGAACGATAAAATAATAACTAGAAAAGTTTATCCAGTTGTTCCTCCGAAAGTTGAATATTCATTAACAGAATTTGGAAAAACCCTAAAACCAGTATTAGATTCTCTTTGGAATTGGGGCGAAGAGTTCAAAAGAAATAATACAAAATAAAACAGTACCGAATTGTATCGATACTGTAGTTAACGATTGGTTGCGGAGGCAAGATTTGAACTTGCGACCTCCGGGTTATGGGCCCGACGAGCTACCGGTCTGCTCTACTCCGCGATGTCCCGTCTTGTTGACGGCCTAGAGATTTTAGCTCGTCGGGCCTAACTTGGCAACAGTTTTTTGCTCGTAAGCAGATGGGCTGCACGGTCGAGGGCAAATCCATCCGCTTTTTGCGGAGATTTCGGGCTTTTTTCGTTGTTAAGTCCTGGTTTGAAAAGGGATTAAGCGGCCTCAGGCGCGGCTTCTTTTTGCTCGGCGGCGATGCTTTGGTCGATCTTCCTGAACGCTTTTGGCAGCAAGATGATGAGGGCGACGCCATTGGAAAGCGTAGCGAAGACCCAGGTGATCGGGAAGAGGGCATAGAGCCATAGGAGAGTATGGAATTGCTCAAGCGGGAACACGGTCCAGATCAGGATGATGCGCATGACCGTGCAGAAGATGAGGGTGGACCACATCGGTATGGCCGAATGGCGCAAGCCGCGCAGCACGCTGGCGGTTAGATGCATCGTAAGCTCAAAGAAATACAAGAACCCGATGACGCCCATACGTTCTCTACCTGCGGCGATGGATTCCTCGTTATCGACGAACAAGGAGAGCAAGGGACGGTACAAGAAGGCCGTGACGAGGGCAACCAGTCCACAGAAGAGGCTGCCCCATATAAGCCCATAGAGGAAGACTTTCTTGATGTTGGCCTTCTTCTTCGCTCCCGCATTGGCGGCGACGAAGGTCATGACGGAGGTGCATATGGCATCGATGGCCGTATGGAAATAGCCTTCAACGTTGGCGGAGGCCGTGGCCCCGTTTTCAAGGTTCACGTTGCCCGGATCGATGGTGTATAGAGAGGATTGGATGAAGACGTTTGGCAAAGAGAAGAAGAAACCCTGAAGTCCGGCGGGCAAGCCGACGCGGAGGACTTCGTGAAGGGTCACGCGGTCGATGCGCAGTTTCTTGAACGAGAAGCGCACATAGGCCCTTTTCCCTTTGGCGAGGGCGAGGATGGCTAGGACGCAGCTCACCGCTTCCGCCATGACGGTGGCGACCCCTACGCCCGCCACGCCCATGTGAAGGGGGAAGACGAAGAGGCAGTCGAAGGCGACGTTGATGACGCCTGAGATGGCCAAGATGAAGAACGGGGTTTGCGAATCGCCCTGGGCGCGAAGCATCTGTCCCGCGTAGTTATAGAGCATCAGGAAGGGCAAGCCCGAGAAATAGATGCGCAGATACAGCGTCGCCTTCTCAAGATAATGGGCTTCCGTGCCCATGAGGCGGAGCAAGTCGTCGCTGACGAAGAAGCCGAGCACCCCTACCCCGACGCCGCTGATGAGGGCGAACAAGAGGGAGGTATGCATGATTTTGTCCGCTTTCTCGGGATTTTTGGCGCCCTTGGCCTCGGACATGAGCACATTGACGCCGAGGGACACGCCCGTGAAGACGACGACAATGAGGTTGATGAGGGCGTTATTCGAGGCGATGGCGCCCATCGATTCGGCGGAGTCGCCGTAATGGACCGTCATCAAATCGATGGTGACATAAAGAAGCTGCATGGCGGTCGAGGCCATGACGGGCAAGGCGAAGAGGATGATCTTCCAGAAGAGATTCCCCGTCGTCATGTCGGTAGGCGTTTTGTTCATTAAGGCTGCAGACTTCATGACGGCGATATTCTAGGCTCTTTTCCAAAGGAAACAACCTTTTTGCACAAGAAGTTTTCGTTCATTGATGTTATTTGCGTATTTACTCAATTATCCTTTCTTTTGATTGAGTTTTTTTCCGTATCTTTATGGAAAAAATGCCAACCTATGGAAGGCGATTGCCACCGCGCGCTAACGCAACCGCTCATTTGTTTCTTGCTCTTCTTCGTCATGGAATTCAAAATGTAGACACCATTTGGAGGAATATTTCTATGGGCAAAGTAGCAGCATGGCTTCTTGGTATCTTGACGGGCGTCATCGTCACCGTCGGCGGCGAGGCGGCCGCCATCGCGTTCATCCCGAGCAAGACCTACCTCAACGCGACCGGCACGACCATCGTCGGCGATAAGATCGGGAACCAGGGCCTTTTCGGCGTCATCTCGGGCATCAACGACTACGTGATCGACGATATCCCCATCATCAAGACGACGTTGGACCAGCTCGCCTCTAGCGGCGGACTTGGCGATTATGTCGCCATCGATTATGAGGCCATCAAGGACATCCATCTCACCGACGCGCAACTCTCCAACAAGCTAAGCGCCGCCATCAAGGTGATCGCGACCCTTGAGAGCCTCAAAATCGATTTAGGCAACTTTGGGAAGCTCAGCATCTTCAAGGAATGGACTCCGGTAACCCCCACCGCCGCTGATGTAAACGAGAACTATAAGGCTTATTACTACAAAGATGGCGAGAAATACGTCCGCGCCTACGACGACGCGAAGAATCTTCTCGCACCGGAAGGCGCGCAGCTTTATCTCCCAAATCTCTCACAGGTCGTCGTGACCGAGATGTTCACCGCTTTGTCCGCCCGCTTAGGCGATATTACCTACCCGGAATTCATGAAGAACCTGATGGGCATGAGCGATGCCGAACTCGCGAACGACTCGATCTACAAAATCGTCGGCGACAAAAAACTCAAGGACCTCAAGAGTTTGGACATCGCTTCCGTCAAGCTCACCAGCGTCATCGAGAAGAAAGACGCCAATGCGGCCTTATGGGACTTGCTCATCGACATCGTCCCAAGCGCGACCAAGGCGGAGGACATCACCATCGGCGACCTCAGCGACCTCGATATCAGCAAAGGCCGCCTTGTCTCGGTCCTGAAATACGCAGGCAATGAGTCCCTCTATAACGTTCTCTGCGACATGACGGGCAAAGACCATAGTCAATATGGGGCATTACTCATCGGCGATTTGCAGAACGCGGACATGAACGCCGTCAAGCTCAATACATTGCTGGACAATTCCAGCGACAACAGAATCATTGCGAAGCTTCTGGAACGGAATTCGACCGTCGGAACGCTCGCCCATGATATCAACGCCCTTTCCACAAACGAGCTCTTCGGCTCCAATTGCTTCACCGCGAACATCGCCGACGCCGCGGTTGGTCGCTATGGCGACAAGTACAAACTCGTGGGCGATAGCTACGTCTACGATCCTTCCGCCAGCGCAGCCGAAACGCGTTATATCTCCAAAAACGCTGGTATCTGGCTCATCTTCGCCTACGATGCGAAAGACATCTACGCGACGAATGGTCGCGCGAACACATTCGCCCCCTCCACCACCACGTTCCAGGAACTCCAGGATAACCCCTCCTCCTTCTCAAACAAGGTAGGCGATGCCTATATCTACCAGCTACTTTCAGCGGGAATCGTCTCCGGGGCGTTCGGAGATGCGGTAACGAGCAAAACGCTGAACCAAATCCTTACCGCGATTTAAGTAAAAATAGCCGAGAATCCGAAATTAACGCGGGTTCTGCGGCTATTTTTTGTAGTTTGATTTTGAGATAAGGGCGTGCCCGTGGCTTGCATGGCTGCGCGTGAGGCTTAGGGCAGTTCGATGCCGTTGCGCCTCGCGATGTCGCGCACGTCCTCTATGGCGAGGCTCAAGATCTCTGCGACGTCCTCGGCGGGCAGGCCATCCCGGAGCATGCGCAGGACGATTCGCTCCCGCGCCTCGAGGATTCCTTCCGCTTTTCCCTCGGCTTTGCCTTCGATTAGCCCCTCCCGCTTGGCCTCCTCGGCCTTGCGGCGGACCTCCTCCTCACGGGTCTCGAACATCATCGCGCTTCCCTCCTCGCTACGTAGGTATTTTAGCCGATTCGACATGGCGGGGCTATGCATTTCCGCGACG
>JAFSVB010000198.1 GCA_017450325.1 Bacilli bacterium
AACGTCTTGTCTTGGCCCGAGCCCTTCTCTTCCAAAATCTTGTAGGTGACCGATTCTTTCTTGTCGGCTTGCATGCATTCCTGCAAATAGGACTTAGGATTGATCGTTAGATCCACCACTGCGTTTTTGACGTCATCCTCGAAGATGGCGCGGGTGATGCGGTAGCAGGTCTGTAGCCCTTGGTCGAGGTAAATCGCCCCGATGAAGGCTTCAAAGACATCCTCGAGCAAGGAGAGGTTGGTACTCGCTTCTTTGGAGAAACTCGCCCCGACGCGAATATATTCATTGAGACCGAGTTTCTTGCAGTATTCGGCTTCCGCGGCGGTGCGGATGAATTGGCTCTTGAGTACGGAAAGCCGGCCTTGTTCCATCTCGGGATGGTAAATATAGCAAAGCTCCGACACGACCATGCCGATCACCGAATCCCCGAGGAATTCGAGCCGTTCATAGTCCTGATGCCGCGTGCCCGCCATGCCGTTATAGGAGGAATGGGTGAAGGCGAGGGTATAGAGCTCTTCGTTGTTGGGCAAGATGTTGAAGCGCCGATAAAGGGCGAGGTATTCGCTGGCCATGGCGTTATTCTACCAGCGAAACTCCCTTATAGAAATAAGGGACGCGTAAAAAGGACGAAAGCAGAATGGTTGCTTTGCGTAAAACGCAAGAGACAAAGGCATCGTTGCAATGGCCGCCCATCGTTGAACGGCGGCGCGAAAGTCGGTATGATTAGTCCGCTAACTTGTGAAGGACACAAGCTGGGTTCTCGTTAGAGAGTAGGCGTATGCTTAGAATTCCTTTGCTCCTGGGGTTAGCGCTTTTTTTATTTTTCGACGTCTATTTCTCGAAACGCTGTCAAGGCCTAAGCGGGTGTTTCGCTTTCCTTCGTGCTTGGTTACAATGAAGGCAGCAACAAGGAAACCCTCTATGGACCACCAAATCGAAAACAAGCGTCTACGCGTGCACATTGCCCCGCATGGCGGTGCCCTCACCTCGGTATTCGACAAAGAGAATAACCACGAATGGCTCTATCAAAAAGAAGACGATTCCTGGCAAGGCCAAGATATCGCCATCTTCCCGTTCATCGCGCGCCTCAAGAACAAGAAATACACCCATCATGGACAAGAGTATTCCTTGCTCAACCATGGGCTCTGCCGTTATCACGACTTCGTCCTCGAAGAACAAGGCGAAGACTATGTGGAACTCTTGTTTGCATCCGATGAAGAAACCTTGAAGCAATATCCTTTCCCCTTCCGCTTCCACGCCCGTTATGAGCTTCAGGATAACGCGTTAACCATTACCTACCGCATCGAGAACACGGGCGAAGAGACGATGCCGTTTGGTTTAGGCGCTCACCCCGCCTTTGGACTTTGCGCAAGCGTCCATGATGGCGTTCTCGACACCAGCGATAACGAAGTCCGCCTCGATCAGCCAACCGCCCTCACCCGCATCGTCTTCGATGAAAAGGGTGAATTCGTCCGTGGCGAAGAAGATTATGGCGTACGTGAGAGCCTCCCCACCGACAAAGCGACCTTCCAAGCGTATCAAACCCTCTGCGTGCAAGGTAAAGGCATCGACCATGTACAACTTGTGCGTGGCGATGGTAAACGCCTCGACTTCACCTTCGATAAAATCAACTACCTCGTCTTGTGGTCCTTCTTGGAGACGGGCCGCTTCGTCGCGGTGGAGCCCTGGATGTCCTTGCCCGACTTCGAAGATGCACCGCTCGAAATCATGGAGAAGAAAACATTACTTCATCTCGAACCGAAGCAAACCTATACGTTCTCCTACACCCTTCGCGTATAAACTCAATATTTGCGCCCATCGAAACGCCAAAAAGCATCGCCTCGATGGGCTTTTCTTTTGCTTCAATCAAAGCAAGAATGAAACAGCAACATGACGAAATGTCTCAAAACGAATAAACTATTACCAATCTCGAGGACTTCCTATGGAAACAAGTACCAAGCGCAATCTCGCGTTATTAACGTGTTGCCTCGTAGCGACATTCGCCCTCGCCTTGACCTTCTTAAATAAGGATGGGACATCCACTTCCTTTCTTCCCTCAAACGCATCGAATGCAAAAGAAGTGACCGACATCACGTCTTCTTCGTTACGCATGAATAACGGCGTAAGCATCGCCGCG
>JAFSVB010000199.1 GCA_017450325.1 Bacilli bacterium
CGGCCATGAAAACAAAACCAAGCGAAGACGTCTTCGCTCCGATGTTGTTCCTTGATGAGGAAACGAAGCGTTATAAAGGCGGATATCCTAGCAAGCGGACGGAGGCCTATTACGAAACCTTGCTAGCGATTCGTGAGACTCAAAACAAAGGCGAATCCCCGGACGAAGCATATGCAGCCCTCGGAGCACCAAGAGGCTTTGGCTCCATCGAATACGGCTATTACCACGCCAACATCCATTATTACCTTTTTGAGAGCTGCTCGGAAATTGAACGGAGCGATGCCTACAAGGCGTCGATCAATAAACGAATCAAATTCTTCCTGAAAGATAATGCGGATCCTCTTGAGCTGATGGAAAGAGGTTGGTTCCCTCTAAATTTTCCGGCCAACTATCTCTGCTTCCTCGAAATGATCTATGGCAATCATCGAAAAGAATCTTCCGAGGGCATCGCAGGGTCTTTTGCGAATCTGGCGGCCTTGGTGTCACAATATGGCAACGAAATTGAAAGAGAGATTGTTGGGCTAACGCGGCCTATCATCGAGGAATATCAGGCATGGGAATCCATCGATGGGTGACCATCGAGTAGTCCAGCCTACTCCGGAGCACGAAGACGGGCATCACTAAGAAGATGCCTGTTTTTGTTGCCTTTTTCGGGTGATTCTTGGACTACTAATCGCCTACTCGACTATATCTACGATATAAGCATTTCTTATTTATGGAGTGGAGGTTATAATTGTTTCGATAATTCCTTAACAAATAAACGGCCTGTCATACTCCCCGCATCGTGCTCCACCAAACGAAATTGTCTCGGCGCCCTTGAGACTTTTTTCGTTATTACGCTAATTTACCGCACGAATTTCGAACTTTTTCTTGTAGAGCACTATCTAAAAATTGCCATCTAAATCCAAAAAGCGACAGCTACGTACCGTCAAATCCGATAAATGGACAGCGAGACAGAAAAGCGCATAGAAAAGACGCCAGCGAAACCCTTCTTGCGGACAACGAGTTCTAGAGCGTTCCTGGGGAGATACTAACAGAACGACTAGCGCGATTACGATATTTGGTCCACAACATAAAAAATGGACCAATAATATTGATTGCCCCCGGCCTAGATTTATCGAACCCGCTAATCGCGGAGCTTTTCGAATCTCACCGCGACATTGTTTTTATAGAAGGCAAGCCCATAGGCGTAGATGGGACTCGCGTTGCGGCGGAAAAGCTCTTGCGCGTAATCGTGCTTCTTGATTTGCCCTAGCGCGGATGAGGCACTGCTCGTTAGCCTTGATGAAGAAAGCCTATCTTTATGAAATTTCGTTTCGATGACGAATCCGAAGCATCTCTCGTTAATCGGCGAGACCATGATGTTGCATCTCCCCGTTCCCGCGATTACCTCATATTTTACGAGGCAGTCACTGAAAAGGACCGATAGAAGCGTCCCCACCATGATCTGGTATTCGCGCTCATTCCCAAAGTCGTAATAACTTAAAGAAGAAAGGACGTAATCCTTTAGGTAATGGGCCAAGGACTCTTCGTTCCCCTCTAGAATCGCAAGCTTTATCTTCTTGGCGATCAATAGTTCCCCGGTGTCTTTGTGGCGTTTGGCGATCTCGAATGAAAATGCTTTTTTCGTTTCCCGATTAGGGGAATAGACGAAATATTCGCCGATATCGATCTGCCTGGCGGAGAAATATCCTGCCATCACTAGATACAGCGCAATATTGTCCTCACTTTGATAGATCGTCCCATAGGAGCTGCTTAAATCGAGGTGCATGAATTCCCCTTCCCCCATTAAGGAAAGAAAGAGCTTCCCCTCAAGGAAGTCCGTCTTGCCGAGCACTTTGACGAATGTCTCATTTGATCCGGATCCGCTCCAATATTCGCCGAATTGCCGAGAATTCAGATAATTGAGCACCGACCAAGGGTTATAAACGGACTCCCCTGCGAAGAGATAGCCGCCGTAATTCTCTTTGATGGATTTCATCTCCATGGGGGTTAAGCAGAATTGCTTTTGCAGGCTAGCCATTTCCCCATCATCGAACCCAAAGTAGTTTTTCTTTAGGGTTTTCACCAGCGCGTTGTCCACCGGTAGATTGTTTAATCCGCTTCCAAGGGTCCCCTTCGCTAACGAGAATACCCCGGTGAGCAAGGCGAAGCAGAAATTGTTCGTGTCTTTGAACGTCGCGACGTATAGACTTCTTAAAAAACTAAGCACGCCATCATAGAAAGGAGAATCGAATGTCTTTTCAATGGGCCCGTCATATTCGTCGATTAAGATGATCGGCTTCTTCCTACGATATTTCTCATAGCACGATGCAAGGAAGTTTAAAGCCTTTGCAAAGTCTTCATTGCTCGCTTTTAACGCCAAGATGTCATCGTAGAACGCTTTCTCGGATGAACTAAGGGAAGGATAGAGCGGCTCTTTCCTTTCCTCGTATAGGGAGGCAAGCAGCTTCTTGATCTCCAATAGAATTGACTCGCTTTCGAAGGTCGAAATCTGCTTGAACGACAATCGGATGACCGGATATTTGTTGATGTGACGAAGGTTGGGGGATCTGCCAATCTTCAAATCCTTGAATAAACTCAGGGAATCGTAACGGTCGGAAAAGAAGTAGTCGAGGGTGGAAAGCATCAACGTCTTCCCAAACCTCCGCGGCCGATTGATCACGATGCCTGAAGCGGTGTCGATCTTTTCTGAGAGTTCGTCGATGATGTCGGTCTTATCGATATAGACGCCCTTCGTGACCTGCAATTTGAAATCCGATTGTCCTAGCAGCATAATTCACCTCTGTAAGCATATTACCACACGATTCCACAAAATGCCATTTTTTACTACAAAACGCAAAATCTTCCACAGGATTCCACAATTGACCACATCATTCCACATGGCCCCGTTCGATTAATGATAGACAAGCAAATGCACGTCAAGACGCAACCTTGGCCCAATGAAGACGCCAGGAATCCAGGCCTGCTATCCCAGGGCGCCGACCTTCGTGAGCCCGACGACGCACGCGGCCTTCGAGCAGAACCCCGAGTATTCGCAATGTCACTAACTTAAGCGGTTAGTGACATTGCGACCATGTCGGCTTTTTCGATGGGTTTCGAAGAATTGACATACCACCTTCGTACCACCTTTTCAGGGAAAAATTGATTGGATCAACAAGAGAGGTTTCAGCCACCGAAAAATGTGAGTATCGTGCTCCGTCGATATGCGTTAATCACCCATTTATCATTGGGATAAAAACAGCGAAGAAGATGGAAGATTTTAGATCAAGACTTTCCAATAGCCGCC
>JAFSVB010000200.1 GCA_017450325.1 Bacilli bacterium
ACAGATGAAACAGGAGACAATCCGCATCAAACGACCGTTGACTTTTCGTTTCAGGTCAATAATCTCACCGATTTAACAATAGTCTACGGCGTTGTCAACTCGGGAGATGAATACGAATGCGATCCCAATAGCGACTACGTTAATCGGTATCTTGTTGATTTGTATAAGTACGGGGACGATTCCGGCAAAACATTGGACACTGCCTATTCCTCGGAGCCGACTGCTATAGAACATAAGCCCGGGGATTACAAAGCCACGTGGAGCTGGGACGGAAGCCGAACCGACGATTCTACCGGAGCGTTGAGGGTTATCATGATTGAATTTAATATATTTGACCGTCACACGACATTGTTCTACATCGAGAGCATCAGCTTCTCCTGGAGCTGCTAAGCCCATCCAATCAACCATCTAGGGTCTAGACAAGTTCTCGGCCCTTTTTTCGCCAGCTTAATAAGTGATTGATCGGTATTAGAAGTGCTTGCTTTCGACCAAAAACAATCAAAATGCGGGATGACTACAGTCCCATTCTGCTTGATTACGATGAGCGCGAAAAAATGTATAATCGGAAAAAAGGGACCACGATCATGAATGAAGAGTTATTCAAAGGCTTATCCGAAGAGCAAATCGCGAAGGTAAAAAACTGCAAAACCCAAGAACAAATCCTTCAGCTCGCCAAGGAAGAAGGCGTTGAGCTTACGTTCGAGCAGCTAGAAGCCGTCGCAGGGGGATGCGAAACGACGTATAAGAAGCAGGCGACCGTCCCCGCTTCGCGTTGCCCGAAATGCGGTTCCACGCACTATTCCGGGCGTGTTTACGGCGGCAATTATCGATACACATGCTTTGATTGCACCCCCTCCTACGATTGGGAAGTCCCGATTCCATAATCGGCAGCGTTTTCGAAAAGCGATCCCTACCTGAAATCGTCGCGAGGTGGTGGAATACAACAACATGCGCCCCAAAACGCATCCATAGCATGCCTCGATTCCAAATCGATCAACAAAAAAATGCGGTTGCCTCACACACAAGGGCGTCGCATTTTTCTATCTTTTCCTGCGCAAAAAGCGGTTCTTTTCAAAACAAATGTGCCTTTATTTTTTTCTTAACAAGGCATTGACGTTGCCAAAGTGGATGCTTTCTAGCGCCTTGGGCACGGGGCAGCGGCTTTTATCCACCGCCTCGATGGCGAGAGGATGGATGAACCCGATGCCCTTCGTGCCTAAGGCGTAGGTCCATTCTTCCTTCACCCATTCGGACTTATAGGCGTTCTCGCTCCAGATGAGGAAGAGGCAATCCGACTCGTCGATCTTGTGATGGACCTCCTCGAGCCACTGTTGTCCGCCTTGCAGGAAGAGGAAGTCCACGAAGCATTGGATGTCGGGGCATAGACCCTCCATCCCTTGCTTCAAGGTGAGGACGATGTCGCGGTCGAGGCTCGAGTAGGAGAAGAAGGCCTTCTTGATATCGACGCGGAGGAAGTTGCATTCCTGTTCCTTCTTATCGAGTTGGATTACGCACTTGAGGGTGGTGAGCCTCGCGCCATAGAGGAGGATATCGACGCATAGCAATAAGGTGTTGCTTGGATACTCCTCGGGGATGGTGCCACAAAGCTGGCTTACGTGATAGCCGCCCTCCCAGAGGAAGGTATCCGTATCGTTGATGTCGGGTAGGCTAGGGGAATATAGACGCGTGGTGATCTCGCTTCCTTTAGAGACACTCGAGAATCCCGCGTCTTTCTTCTGTAAGGTGGACATGCCTAAGGCAAAGGCTTCCTTGATGACGTCTTCATATTCCTTCTCATACATATAGAAGTCGAGCAGGAAGCTCTGACCCTTTTCGATGCGCTTGGGGGCGAGGAGGCTATATTGGACGGGCGTGGGCTTGGCTTCTTTTGGGATGCGTTGCTCCATGAGTACAGGCGTCGCGTCCTTGTCCTTTTTACGCCCAAATAGGCCACCGTGAGAGGGGGTGGGGGAGGCACTTAGCTGCCCCGTGGTCTTATTCCAATCGGATGTCGTCTTTTCTAAGGCGCGCTCTAGGAGCAAGTCCGCGCGGGAACTGCTGATGATGTGCTCATAGAAGAGGCGGAACCCTTCTTTCTCCTTGAGCCCGAAGGTATTGCATAGCAGATGCAGGTTGTTCTCCTGGTATTGGAGGAGGAGCGCGATATCGTTACTGACTTCCGCTTGGATGAGGGTGTTCTCGTAATAGACGCGGGTGCGTTCTAGGTGCAACTGGAGCTTGATGCAGGCGTTAAGCTTCTCATCAAGGGCGTCCTTTTTCGGCTTATCGAAAGACTCCTCGATGCAGTCCTGCATCTTAGACATATGCAGGGAAAGAGCCTGCAGGAGGACATCGATGTTCTTGATCGCGGTTTTGATGTGCTGCCTTCGCTCCATCATGATCATGCGTTGCTGCATTTCCTTATCCATAGGACCACCCCTTTATGATGATGATTTTCTCTACCCCATATTGTAGTCGATAACGCCTATGGTAATCCAACCCCGTTATCGAGTGAGATAGGGGATGTCCTCACGCGTTATCCTTATATAAGAATAGGGCGTTTATGCATGCCCATTGTCCTAAGGACGTTTGTCGATACTAGTCAATTAATCGCAAAAAAAGTTGGATTAATTGACTAGTATCCTTCATTTTCGGTCGATAGCAGTCAATTAATCGCGAAAAATGTAGGATTAATTGACTAGAATCGACTTGAGCTCACGGATAGAGGCCTTGGAGTCGTTCGTCTTTTCGCACACTGATCCATTTAAGGAACCGACAAGCCTTGCCGAAGGTATTGTTTCTTGGCAAGGCTTATATACAATATAGACGGGCGAAGGGGAAACCCTGGGGTCCATCGAAGTGCGGGAAAAAGTCCCGCTTTCTTTTTCCAAACATGCAAAACGAAAAGAGAAGACTTATCTGTTGCTTGGGCGAGTCCGGCGACTTTGGGCCATATTCGGATCATTCGCCGGCGTATTGCTTTTCCTTCGTTTTGTCACGCCCGAATCCGACTACCTGCAGGAGGAAGAAAAATACCAACGAAGGATATCCCGTCTTACCGGCGGGGACCATTTCGTTCATGCTGGGAACCTTGTCCGCGCCGAAGAGCCATACGAAGGTCTTCTTCGGGAATCGAGGGCGGATCTTTTCGGGGCATTACTGTTCTTTTATTTGCGTAGTGGCCTCAACTGCGCCCGTTTACGAGTGAGGAAGGACGGCATTGACTCCAATGATGGCATCGAACTCTCCATCCGCATTTCCCTTGAACTTGGGAAATGGATATCACGCCATCTCGAATACCTTTCCTCCTTTGATGAAATCGAACTACTCTACGATTACGGCCAGCCGAATCTGGCGCGGGCCATTTCCTCCAGTTTCGCGGCGAACGGTTTTGCCATCCGGATATCCAAGAAAAAGCAGGAGGAGCGCACCTTGCTGCAGGCCGCGGACATGCTTTGCAACGTCGAATTGCTGCAATACAAGATTGAGGAGGGACACCTCTCCCACAGCGACATTGCGTTCTTCGGCCTTGCGCGGAAAATAAAAAAGGATTTAATCAAGTCCATTCAGACGCTTCAATTGCTCTATTTGCAGCAAAAGTGCTGCATTAACGTTGGATAACAATGCCACCATCGTGACTTTTCCGCATCAACGAAATCTCCGCAAAAAAAGCTCTTTTTGAAAATCGGGTAGGGGTGAAACACGGAGATTTCGTAAGATTTGGAATGCTACTCCAAATTTTACGGACTTCGTTTGCCCGTCCGGCATCGTTCTTATTCACCTGCTACCTACGTTTCTTTTTCGTCACTTCTAAGCGACATTTCCTCCCCTGTGGCAACTTTGTGGCAGTCGCGGATGTATCGTCAATCGATATCAAAGGAATTTCAGCGTCATGGCAAGGCTCACCAAGCAGCAACTCGACCAAGTGCGTTACGTCTCGATGGCGGACTTTTCTTCTCGCATAGACCAGATCGAGGACATCGACGACAAGCTCGAGTTCGCGGTGGCCTATCTCCTCGACCATGGCCGTTCCAATGAAGAAGCACCTGAATATCCCATCGAGGAGGCCATCCATATCGCGCGGATGAAGATCGCCGATGCCTCGGCGAAGCTAAAAGAAGATTATAAGAAGGGTGGGGGTGACTTAGATACGGCAAAAGGGCTGGTAAACCCCTATGCCAAAAGTGAGAAGGAAGACCTTGCCTTGGAGATGTTCCTCGTCTCCCCAGGCAGTTTCCTCAAAGGGCGCGCGGAAGCCTTATCCAACGAGATCCGCTCGAAGAATTGGATGGATCAGGAAGATGCCGAGCGGAAACTCAACTGCGACCGCCTCCGCGTCAATATCCTTAAGCCCACCTTAAACGAGGACCTCCTCGATATGGCCAAGAAGCCAACGCCCTTGGACGTGCAAGCCCGCTTAGAGCAAGCCTATGGGGGCAAGGAAGCCTTGCAGCGCGCCTATCACATGGCGCGGCCGAGCTTCTTCGCGAAGCTCTTTAACACCACTTCCCTCGCGGCGAAGAACCTCGACGCGGTCTATCAGGCTTTCTTTAACCCAGACCACGCGCTATATGGGAATATGCCGAGCATGGAAAAGGCGGCGAAGGAATACCTCGCCCATGTCCTCCCGAATTACCGTCTCGCCGAAAACGCCCCTCTCCCGCAGGAAAAAGACCTCCTCCATCTTTCTGCCTCCGAGCAAGCAAGGGCGACGCTAAGCATCAACATCCTCAAGTCCATCCAAGCCGAGCGGGCGATGGAAGATAACTTCTTCGAAATGATGGAAACCTATCAGGATAAGGATATCGCTTTCTCGAGCCTTCCCGCCTCTAGCCGAGGCGTCAAAGAAGTGGAGGCACCCGCGATATCCTGGTGCCAAGCCAAGTTCCAAGAAAGCATCGCCCATGACCTCATCGAGGAAGAAGCGTCCGAAAAGCTCATTGACGAGGAAGAAGCATCCGAGGAGCTTATCGAAGAAGAGAACATCGAGGGCCTAACGAAGCAAGACGCCGTCGATAACAAGTAGCCTCACCAAGTAGAAGCAAAGCGTCGGTGTCGCGGCGTTTTTGCTATGGCCTCGCCGATCGTTTCAATGGCGAAGATGCCGCTTTTGCTAGCCGATGAATGAAATGTGGCAGGTTTGTTGCAAACTCGGGTATAGAATGATGCCGCAGCAACAAGGAGGACCTCGTTATGTCGAAGCTAACCAAAGAACAATTAGAGCAAGTCCAATACGTATCCGTCGAGGATTTTAGCCAGAGAGTCGACCAATTCGAAAGAATCCAGGACAAACTCGCCTTCGCGACCCGTTATGTCCTGACCTATAACCAAGCCGCCGAGCCCGATTACCCCATCGACCATATCATCAAGGTCGCCTACATGAAGATCGCCGACAAGTCGTCGGACCTAAGGTCCTTCTACATGGAGACCGACGCCAACAGGGGGAAAGCGGAAGAAATGGTGGACCCCATGGTCAGCCATTATTCCAACGACATCGGCAACCAGATGTTCATCGCCAATCCCGTTGCCTATCTAAGAGGTCAGGCGAATGCCCTATCCGACGAGATCCACGCGAAGGAGTGGATGAGTAACGACGATATCACCAACGTCGCCTCCTATGGCACCATCCGAAACGATGTCCTCACCGAGGAATTCGAAGCGAAGATGATCGCCTTCGCCAAAAAGCCCACGGTCTTCGACGTCAATGCTCGCTTGGAGCATGCCTTCGGTGGGCCTAAGGGCTTCAAGAAGGCCTTAGACGCCACCAAGCCCGGCGTCCTCTCGGGATTCTTCGGCACGAGGTCCGTCGCGGCCGCGAACCTAGAGTCTGCTTGGAAG
>JAFSVB010000201.1 GCA_017450325.1 Bacilli bacterium
ATAGTCCGTTATCGTTTCGGGCGATTCGTTTCCGCTGGTGAAGAACCAATAGTCCACGACGGAGATGAAGGAATCTAGCGCAGAAGCGATCCGCAGCGGCTCGGGAACCTCTTTTGGGGCAAGGGCGCCCTCTCGAAGGAAGCGCGTCATTAAGGGCTCTAGCTCATGACGCATCTCCGTCAGAAAGCGTTCACGGCACCCTGAACTTAAGATAGCACGCACAAGCTCCCCTTCGTCGCGGAGGTGATAAAGGATGTGGGTGAATAGATGCTTGTAATCCAAGACGGATGCCTTGGAGAAGTCGTGGCTTTTTTCCTCTTGTAAGGAATGGGAGAAGACGTGGTGGAAAATGTTGCGGAGCAAAGAGTCCAAGACGTCGTCCTTGGTTTTGAAATGCGCATAAAAAGTCGAACGAGATACCTTCGCTTTCTGCAGGATGTCCTCGACGGCGATGGAATTGTAGCCCCCTTCCTTCAAGCATTCTCCGAAGGCGTTGTATATGGCGGCGATGGTCTTCCGTACGCGTTTGTCCATAAATCAATTATATAACGGAACACTATGTTCGATAACAAGAAGAAAAAGCGAACAATATCAACATATTTGTTTTATTACGTATTTATTCTTGCTAATATGCGCACATGCCTCAAGAGCTGACGCGCGATTTTCCGAACGAAATGAAGGTATCAAACCGCATCCGCTGGATGATTCTTGCCGGTTTTTTGTTGCTCGTTATAGCCTTGTTCTTCATTTCATTGATGGTCGGTTCTTCAAACATGCCCTTTGGAGAGTCTTTTATGGCCTTGTTCGGGCAGGGCAGCGACGTCGCTGTCCGTATCGTGCAGAAGATTCGCTTACCAGAAACGTTCGCTGCCCTGATTGCGGGAGCAGGGCTTTCCATCGCAGGCCTTATGATGCAGTCGACCTTGAAGAACCCGATGGCGAGCCCCTCCACCCTAGGCGTTTCCAATGCGGCCGTTTTCGGGGCAAACGTTTCGATCATCGGCTTTGCGGGTGGCTTTTTGGCGACGGGCAACAACCCACAGGATTTTGCCGTTGGCGCGAATCCCTTTGCGACGAGTTCCATCGCTTTTATTTTTGCGGCTACTTCGACGTTGCTGGTGCTCGCTCTTTGCAGCATCCGTTCGTTTTCTTCCGAGACGGTGGTTCTAGCAGGCATCGCGCTTGGAACCGTTTGGACAGCGGCGACGACGCTGCTTCAGTTCTTTGCGACGGATGTTGGACTTAGCGCAGCCATCATTTGGACGTTTGGAGATCTAAGCCGCGCGACGTTTACGATGGACTACATTATGCTTGCCGTCGTAGGTCTTTCCGCCATTGTCTTCTTCCTACTTCGTTGGAGGTTCAACGCGGTGGCTGCGGACGAGCGGGTCGCACAGACCCTTGGCGTCCATGTCCGCGCCCTGCGATTTGTGACGCTTTTCCTGGCATCCCTTGTTACTGCGGTGGTGGTGAGCTACTTAGGCGTCATCGGTTTCGTAGGCATTATCTGCCCGCATGTGATGCGCCGCATCGTGGGTAATAATCACCGTTTTTTGATACCTGGGTCGCTTCTTTGTGGCTCTGCGTTGCTGCTATTAAGCAACATTGTCTCGCATCTAGTTGGCGGTGGTACTGCGTTGCCCGTCGGGGCGATTACGGCTCTATTAGGCGGACCGTTCTTCCTGTATCTCATCTTCGCGAGAAAGGGGGCGAAGGCATGATTCGCCTGGAAGAAGTCAGCGCCCGTTACCGTAGAAGTGGGCGCCTTGTCCTCGACAAAGTTTCGCTCGAGTTGCCCAAGGGCTCCATCGGGGTGCTTTTAGGGCCTAATGGATCTGGAAAGTCCACTTTGCTAAAATGCGTTTCCGGCTTAATGAAATACTCTGGAAGCGTTTTTGTGGATGACAAACCCATGGAAAAGCTACGTTTGCGCGAACGGTCGAGCCTCCTCGCTTATGTTCCGCAGGATCTCTCTTTCGCTCCGTCTACGGTTTTCGATGCCGTGATGGTGGGGCGGTTGTCGCATTTCGGCCTTTCGCCTAGTGAGGCGGATCAAAAGGCCGTTTGGGAAGCCTTGGACGACCTCGGCCTTCGCGAACTTGCGCTAAACAACGTTCTTGAGCTTTCCGGTGGCGAGAGACAAAAGGTCGCCTTAGCTCGCGCCTTGGCTCAAAACGCTGAGATTCTCGTCCTGGATGAGCCCACGTCAAACCTCGATATCGCCGCTGAAATGAATATTGTATCTTTAGCGAGAAATCTTGCAAAAGAGAAGGGATTTACGATGATTTTATCGATGCATGACTTAAATCTCGCCCTTTCTCTTGGCGACCATTTTGCCTTTTTAAAAGGCGGAAAACTTCTCTCTTTTGGCGGAAGAGACACCATGGATTCTAAGACCATCTCCGCCACGTTTGGCATCTTGGCCGAACGTGTGGATGCTCATGGTCGGGAATACATCATCTATGGAGGAAAACAATGATGAAAAAAATATTTTTGCTAACACTGCCTCTTCTATTTGGGGCCGCTTCCTGCGCTCCGTCCGGCTCTAGTGCCGCGACCTCGACCGAAGAATATCCGGCCTTGGATTATAGCGTTTCCTACCGCGATGCTGGAGATGGCAAAGGAATCATCACGGATGCGATTGGCCGCGAAGTGGAGATTCGGCCCGGCTCCTATCAACGTGTCGTTTGCGTCGGCGCAGGCGCCCTTCGCCTTTATTCTTATGTTGGCGATATGTCCCTAGTCTGCGGTGTGGAAGATATCGACAATACCTCCTTGCAGGATCGCCCAAAAATGTTCGACGGCGTTGCCCGTCCATACCTCATGGCAAACGAAGAGTCATTGAAGAAACTCCCTTCTTGCGGCGTCGGTGGTCCTAACGCCCAAACGGCAGAGCCGGAAAAAATCCTTTCCTGCAATCCGGATATCGTCATTTCCGAATATGAGGACAAAGAAAAAGAGGATGCTTTGCAGGAGCGTTTAAATGTTCCCGTGCTCACGCTTAATTACGGGAACGGGGGCCTTGTAGATAACGGCATCTACCGCACCCTAGCCATGCTTGGCAAAACGTTTGGCAAAGAAGAAAGAGCCAAGGAACTCATCGACTACCACTATGGCGCGATGAAAGCCATCTTCGACAAAACCAAGGACATCACCTCTAAGAAAAAGGCCTATATCTGCGGCTTAGGAAACTGGGGCACGACGAATCAGTTCATGACCGCCCAAAATTACAACGTTTTCCACGTCGCTCACATCGATAACGTCGTCACGGGCCTTGCGAAGGACGGCATTCAAAAAATAGACGAAGAGAAGTTCATCACGTTGGCCCCTGATATGGATATTATGATTTTTGATGCCGCCGCAGTGAAAAACATCAGGGGAAAAGAATACGACTTCTCTATCTGCGAGGCGTTTAAAAACGGCGAAGTATACCTCCAGATGGCCTATAACGCTTATTATACGAACGTTGAAACCGCGTTGATCAATGCCTGGTTCACGGCCAAATGCGTGTACCCAGACCGCTTCAGCGATATCTCCATCGACGCTAAGGCGGACGAGATTACGGAGAAGTTCAACGGCGCGAAACTCTATAACAGCATGAAAGCAAAACCGCAGTCCTTTGGCGGATATCAGAAAATCGCGAATCCGACGGAGTTCTTCAAATAATGCCTTCCCCTGTCGCTGAATTTTTCGACTCCCTTGCCCCTTTCTGGGACGTGCGCGCAGACGATGACCTCGACCGCGTAGCCAAACTTTTTGAGAAGCTTGGCCTTCAAAAAGGAGACAGGGTTCTCGACCTCGCCTGTGGCACGGGGGTGGTCACGGAGCTGATCCATCGGTTCTCTTGTTCTCCCGTTCATGGCTTGGACATTTCCAAAGAGATGGTCGCCCGCGCACAGGCCAAGTATGCCCAAAGCGGGTATGCATCTTTTGAGCAGGGTGACTTTATGAGTTGGAACGGCGGCCGGTATGACTATGTTGTCGTCTATAATGCTTTCCCGCATTTCGTGAATGTCGCCGCGTTTAGGGACGCTCTAGTAAAACACCTAAATCCAGGAGGGCGCTTCGCCATCGTGCATTCCCTCGGCCGCAAGCGCCTAGCGCAGCATCATCATGGCCTAAGCGCGAACATCTCTCGCAATATCGGCGCTCCAGAAGAAGAAGCGGTCGCCTTTCAGGACTGTTTCGACATTTTCCTCGCTGAAGAAGGAGAGGATTTCTACCTTTTGGCAGGCCGTCTTCGTCCCAAAGAATAAAACACGGTCTTGTCAAAGAACATTTTGCCCCCATAATCGTGGAAAGGCTTTTAATGTTCTCGCGGTAGTCGCGAGAGCAAAGAATGGTTCTTTAGCGAAACGTTCTTGGAAAAGCGTGCAAAAGAAGGGGGTATTGCATGGATTTCACGATTCGAAGCGAAATGCTGATCGGCCAAGACGCCATCAAAAAACTAGCCTCTTCTTCCGTTGCGCTTTTTGGGCTTGGCGGCGTTGGCGGAGCCGCGTTAGAAGCGCTTGCACGTGCGGGCATCGGCACCTTTCACCTAATCGACCCAGATTCTTTTAACGCGAGTAACTTAAACCGTCAGCTTCTCGCAACCCGCGATACGCTTGGGCAGAAGAAGGTTGACGTCGCCCGAGCAAGGGTGCTTGCCATTAATCCAAATGC
>JAFSVB010000202.1 GCA_017450325.1 Bacilli bacterium
GCAAGTTCCTCGACCCGATCGCGGACAAAATGCTCGTCAACGTCACGCTGGTCTATCTATGCGTTCCCTTCTTGTTCAACCCCGCGCCGATCCCTTGGTTCTGCGTGGCGTTTATGATCCTACGCGACCTCGTCGTCGATACGATGCGCTTCCTCGCGGCGAGCAAAGGCAAAGTCGTGGCGGCCAATATTTTTGGTAAGCTCAAGACCGTCTTCCAGATGGTGGCCATCCCCTTTGCGCTCCTTGGCGGTTGGCCATTCACCTATTTCGATGCGGGGTGGGGATATGGCCGCATTTGCTATATTCTTATCTATATCGCTACGGCGATGTCCATTATTTCCGGCGTGATTTATTTAAAGGATAATTTCCACATCTTGAAGGAGGATGAATCAAATGAATCGCATGCATGAACTACTACAGATCCTCGCGGATCGTAAGTTGACCCTAGGCAGCGTGGAATCGATGACCGGCGGCCTTTTTGCCGCGAAGGTAACCGAAATCCCGGGCGCGAGCAAGGTGTTCAAGGGCTCCCTCGTCACCTATTCCGCCGAACTGAAGGAAAAGCTCTTAGGCATCGAGCATGACTTCATTGAGCGTAACGGCGTCGTCTCGGACGCAGTCGCAGCGGAAATGGCGCGCAAAGGCCGCGTGGCCCTTGGCGTCGATGTCGCTTTAGCGGTCACTGGCAACGCCGGCCCCGATGCTGAACCCGGCAAAGCCGAAGTCGGCACGGTTTGCTTTGCCCTCGCGACGAAGGATGCCGTCTGGGCGTTCCCTTATCAGTTCAAGGGCGAGCGCAACGAAATCCGCGCCGCCGCGGTGGATATGATGGTCCAGTTGGCCCTAGGTTCCTTCCCTGAAGCCGAGAAAAAATAAAAAAAGTTTTCGATACTTTTGAGATTCGCGGTTATATGTGAGTGGAGGTAGCTTTTATGCCTACTGAAAAAGAAAAAGAGAAAGACCCAAACATCAAGGCGTTGCAAGACGCCATCAAAGACATCGAAAAGACCTATGGCAAAGGGTCCATCATGCGTCTTGGAGAACGGGAGCACGTCAATGTCGACGTCATCCCGACCGGTTCCATTTTGCTGGACCAAGCCCTCGGCGTCGGCGGTTATCCCAAAGGCCGCATCATCGAGATCTACGGCCCCGAATCCTCTGGCAAGACAACTCTCGCTCTCGAGGCGATTGCCCAGGCGCAACGCAAGGGTGGACGCGCCGCCTTCATTGACGCCGAACACGCAATTGACCCAGAATATGCAGCGAAATTGGGGGTCAACATCGATGAGTTGCTCCTCTCTCAACCCGACTCTGGCGAGCAAGCTCTCGAGATCGCGGAGATGCTCGCGCAATCCGGTGCCATCGACCTTCTCGTCATCGACTCGGTCGCCGCGCTCGTGCCTCAGGCGGAACTTGACGGCGTCATGTCCGACAATCAGGTCGGCCTCCAAGCGCGTCTAATGTCTAAGGGCTGCCGCAAAATCGCGGGTACTTTGAACCGCACCGGCACCGTCGTCATCTTCATCAACCAGCTCCGCCAGAAAGTCGGCGTCCTCTATGGCAATCCCGAAACGACCACCGGTGGCATGGCGCTGAAGTTCTATTCGTCCATTCGTATCGATATCCGCCGTGCCGAAGCGATCAAACTCGGCACCGAGGTCATCGGCAACACCGTCAAGATCAAAATCGTCAAGAACAAGGTGTCCCCGCCGTATAAGACCTGCGTCATCGACCTTATCTATGGCAAGGGTATCTCCCGCACCGCGGAGCTTCTCGACCTTGGCGAGCAGCTCGGCCTGGTTGGCAAGTCGGGCAACTGGTACCAAATCGGCGCCGATAAGATCGGCAACGGACGCGAGGCGGCCAAAGGCTATCTCGAAGCCCATCCCGAGGTCGCGGACATGCTCGAGGCTCAAATTCGCGAGTCCTTCCAATCCCCGGCTCCAAAGCCCGCCGAATAAGGAAACAATCCAAGATCCCATCCGATTCACGATGGGATTTTTCTTTAGTTTTTGATACATGCCCCCCGCGCTTTTCAGTTCTCGAAAAACTCCTATGCAAATATTTCCCCGAGGTTGGTAAAATAGTTCCGTACCTAAGGGTACCGTATACCCAATTCGCCTTTTTCTAGGGACTGTCCGGTTCGCCGGTGATAGAAGATAATCCTAGTCTTTGACCATGAGTGGGCATGCCATCCTTTAGGTCGGTTACAGGAGTATCACAATGTTTGTTTTAGCTGGTATGACCGGCATGGAAATCACCTTGCTTGTCATTGCGATCGTCTTCGGCGTACTCGCCCTCGCCGTGACGGTTTTGTTCTTCCTGTTCCGTGCTCGGGACAAGAAGGCCAAAAAGGGCGCAGAAGATATTCTCAAAGAAGCCAAAATCAAGGCGGAGCACCTCGTGAAGGGAGCTCAGCTCGATGCCAAGCAAGCCGCCTTTGAGATCCGCCAACAGGCCGAGAATGAAGCCCGCTCCCGCCGCGCCGAAGTCGCCGCGGAAGAGCAGAAGCTCTCCCTCCGCCAAGATGCTTTCGAAACCCGTGAGAACGCCCTTCTTGAAAAGGAGCGCGTCCTCGAGGATAAGAAAGCTCGCCTCGATGATTCCATCGAATCCTATAAGAAACGCTCCGCCGAGCTCGACGAAAAGATTGACGACATCCTCAAAGAACTCGAGAAAGTCGCCGGCATGTCCACCGCGGAAGCCCATGACGAAATCATGGCGCGTGTCGAATCCAAGATGTCCATGGAAATCGCCGCCTACATCAAAAACGCCGAGGACGAAGCCCGCGAGACCGCTCAAGCCAAGGCCATCGATTTGCTTTCCCTCGCCTGCCAGCGCTACGCTCAAGATGTCACCACGGAGCGCACCGTTTCCGTCGTCGCCCTTCCTAGTGATGAGATGAAGGGCCGCATCATCGGCCGCGAAGGTCGCAATATCCGCGTTTTGGAGGCGGAACTTGGCGTCGACCTCGTCATTGACGATACCCCTGAGGCGATTACCGTCTCTTGCTTCGACCCCATCCGCCGCGAAATTGCCCGCCGCTCACTTGAATATCTCGTCAAAGACGGCCGCATTCAGCCGGGCCGCATCGAGGAAGTGGTGGCCAAATGCCGCAAGGAAGTCGAGGAATCGACCGTCAAATACGGCGAGGAAGCCTGCTTCAAGCTCGGCCTTCCCAGCATCAACCGCGAGCTGGTCTCTTATGTCGGACGTCTCCATTACCGTACCTCTTATGGCCAGAATGGCCTCTCCCACTCGATGGAAGTCGCCTACCTCACGGGCATCATGGCGGGTGAACTCGGCCTCGATGTCAACTTGGCTCGCCGCGCTGGCTTGCTCCACGATATTGGCAAATCGGTCGACTTCGAACTCGAGGGAAGTCACGTTCAATTAGGCGCCCAACTCGCGAAGAAATACGGCGAGAACGACGTCGTCATCAACTCCATTGAGTCTCACCATGGCGACGTGGAGGCCCGTTATGTCATCGCCCATCTCGTCGCGGCGGCCGATGCCTTGAGCGCCGCCCGTCCTGGCGCCCGCAGCGAGACGCTTGAGACCTACGTCAAGCGCATCGAGCAACTCGAGAATATCGCCAAGAGCTTCGATGGCGTTTCGCAAGCCTATGCCATGCAATCCGGCCGCGAAGTGCGCGTCATGGTCATCCCCGAGAAGATTTCCGACGCCGAAGCCGTCAAGATGGCGCAGCAGATGCGCGAAAGAATCGAGCAGGAGGTCACTTACCCCGGACAAATCAAAGTGTCCGTCATTCGTGAATACCGTGCGGTCGAGACCGCTAAATAACGGTGAGAATACTGTTCTTCGGAGATATCGTCGGAAACGCGGGAATTACCGCCGTTTCCGACGTTTTATCGTCTTTGGTGACCAAATATGGCGTGGACTTGGTCATCGCTAACGGCGAAAACGCCACCCGTGGTTTCGGACTCAATTACCACGATTGCCTCGCCCTCCGCGAAGCCGGCGTGGACGTGATTACGCTAGGAAACCACTGGAGGGGGCGCTCCTCGATCGATGATTTCTGTGAGGAATTCGATACCCTCGTAAGGCCTTATAACCTACGGGATTACGACTTTGGGCAAGGCTACGTAACGGTGGATGTCCATGGCGTGCCCGTGACGGTCACCAATCTCCTAGGGACGGCTTTCATGAAGGAGGAAGTGCTCTCGCCAAGCGTCTGCATGAGCGACATCCTCTCGGAAGCGCCCGAGGGTATTCATATCGTCGACTATCATGCGGAATCCACTTCCGAAAAAGCGACGTTCGCCTATTATTTTGATGGACAGGTTTCCGCGGTGGTCGGAACGCATACCCACGTCCAGACCAACGATGCGCGTCTCCTCCCCCAAGGGACGGCCTTCATCTCTGACGTCGGGATGTGTGGGGCGTATCAATCCGTGATCGGCTTTGAGCCGAAGTCCGTCATCGACCGCATCTACTATGGCGGTCCCACCCCGATGCAGATTTCCGAAGAAGGAGAGCGTTGCATCAATGCCGTCTTACTCGATTTCGATGATGAGACCTATCTCGCCACCGATATCACCCCTTTGTTCTATATTGATGGAAAGGAACGCGTCTATGGCCAAAAAGATCTATAAATCCCTGCCGGATATGTCGAAAGCGCGCAACCGCGTCGACGCGCCTTTGCTGCGCCGCGAGGACGTCGTCGTCCCTCCGCTTTTCGCTTCGTTTGCCAAAGGGCGGAAGTACTGGATCAGCACGTTTGGCTGCCAAGCTAACGTTCGCGACGAAGAAATCATGGCGGGCTTTTTATCCATCGCTGGGATGGAACGCGCAAGCGAGGAATCCTCCGCCGACCTCGTCATCATCAACACCTGCGCCGTACGCGAGAATGCCGAGGAGAAGGTCTATGGCGAAATCGGCAAGTTCAAGGCCAACCATCTTAAGGACAAGAACTTCATCCTCGCCGTATGCGGCTGCATGATGCAGGAAGAAAACATCGCCAAAGCCTTGATGGAACGTTACCCCTTCGTCAATCTCATCTTCGGAACGCATAACGTCCCGGACCTTCTTTCCCTTTTGGAAGAGCATCTCGAAAAAAAGAAAGACATCGTAGAGGTCTTATCCTTCCCCGGAAGCATCGTGGAGAATCTGCCCTCAACGCGCCTAGATGACTATAAGGCGTTCGTGAATATCACCTACGGATGCGATAAATTCTGCACTTATTGCATTGTTCCATATACTCGCGGCCGCGAGCGTTCGCGTAAGAAAGAAGATATCCTTGCAGAATGCCGCGAATTGGTAGAGCAGGGGTATCAGGAGATTACTTTGCTCGGCCAAAACGTCAATTCCTATGGCAAGGACTTCAAAGACGGAACGAACTTCGCCTCGATCTTGGAAGATGTCGCGAACCTCGGTATCCCTCGCCTGCGCTTCATGACCTCGCACCCCTGGGATTTCTCCGACGATATGCTCGACGTCATCGCCACTCACCCCAACATCATGAAGTGCATCCACCTGCCGGTTCAGTCTGGCTCGAATGATGTGCTGCGTCGCATGGGAAGGCGATATACCAGAGAAGAATACCTCAATTTAGTCCGCAAAATCCGCCTCAAAATGCCTTCGTGCGCCATTACGACCGACATCATCGTCGGCTTTCCCAATGAGACGGAAGAGCAATTTGAAGATACGTTGACCCTCTGCGAGGAAGTCGGATATGACGCAGCCTTCACCTTCATCTATTCGCCGCGAAAAGGAACGCCTGCCGCTAAGATGGTGGATGACGTTTCATCCTCCGCAAAGCATGAGCGCTTCGATCGCCTGATCAAAGTCATCGAGAAGAGCGTCATCGGGCACGCGGAGCAGATGGTCGGGGAGACCTATGCCGTCTTGGTGGATGGTCCAAGCAAGAAGGACCCGGGCATGCTCTCAGGTTATACCGAGTCGAGCAAACTCGTCCATTTCCGCGGTCCTAAGCAGCTGCGTGGCCATATCGTGCCCGTGAGGATCGTGGAATCGCATACGTTCTCCATGATTGGCGAGCTCGTTGAAGATCCGTGGATTTCCCTTGCGAAAGACGTCGCGAAGGATCTTCTGCAGGAAGATGCCGCCAAGCGGTTCTTCGCCACGAAGAAAGCGATGGAGGACGACCCTGAGGTCGCTCGCCTTCGCGATGCCATACAGGAAGAACAACGCGCCCTAGCTCTTGCGATGAAGGACGGCGACGATCTCGCCTATGCGCACCATAAGAAGGCATATGAGCAGAACAAGCGCGCCTATGAGGAACATCCTCTCGTCCGCAACCTCGCCGCATCTTCCGAAGAGCTGAAGCAAGAGCTTCTTTCGGTTGTGGGGGAATTGTCGTGATTCTCGTCTTAACGGGCCCGACGGGTTCGGGTAAAAGCGATCTCGCCTTGTCGCTTGCGAAGCGACTAAATGCCGCGATCATCAACGCCGATGCCTTTCAGGTTTACCAAGAACTAGGCATCGCTACCGCGAAACCGACGGCTAAGATGATGGCAAGCGCTCCGCATTACCTCTATGATTTCGTGCCGCTAACATCTTCCTATAACGTCGCGGAATACCAAGCGGATATGCGCTCCGTCCTCCATTTCTGTTTGGGAAAAAACCAGCCCGTCATCATCGCGGGCGGCACGGGGCTATACATCAAGGCCGCCTTATATGACTATGAGTTCGCAAACCAAGCAGCGGTGGATATGTCGTCTTTCCAAGCAATGAATGACGAAGAGCTATATGCCGCTTTGTTACGCTTCGACCCGATTTCGGCGGAATCCATCCATCCGCATAACCGCGTTCGCGTTTTGCGCGCGATTGAGATCTTCCTCGCCACGGGGGAACGCAAAAGCGACCGCGAGGCCAAACAAGAGCACCAGCCCCTATACCCCGTACGCTTCTTCGCGTTAAACCAAGACCGGGAAGGCCTCTACGAGAAAGTGGAGCGGCGCGTCGACTTGATGTTCGATAGCGGTCTTTTGGAAGAAACGGTGCCGCTCATCCGGAAGTACGGCCGCGACGCGGCGGCATTTAAGGCGATCGGTGTCAAAGAGCTCTTCCCATACCTCGATGGCCAAGCGAGCCTAGAAGAGACCAAAGACCTCATAAAGAAGAACACGCGGAACTACATCAAGCGCCAATTGACCTGGTTCCGGCACCAGTTTGACGCCACGTGGATCGAGAACGAGGAGGATCTCCTCGCGCACTTATCCGTTTGATGGTTGGCAATCTTGACATTCGTTATATACTAACCGCAATGCAAAGGAGACTCCTATGCCCTTGAAACCTATTTTAGAAATTGCGAAAACCGCGCAAATCCCAGACGAATTCGTCGAGCCCTATGGCAAATACAAGGCGAAGATCGATTATTCCCTTTATGAGAAAGTGAAGAATAATCCTGATGGCAAACTCGTCTTGGTCACCGCCATCACCCCCACGAAGGCGGGTGAAGGAAAAACCACGACTTCCATCGCCCTTGCAGAAGGCATGGCTAAGATCGGCCAGCAGGCATTGCTATGCTTGCGAGAGCCTTCCCTCGGCCCCGTTTTCGGCATCAAGGGCGGCGCGACCGGCGGCGGACTTGCCTCCATCGCTCCTAGTGAGGACATCAACCTCCATTTCACGGGCGATATGCACGCGCTCACTTCTTCCATCAACCTCATCGCCGCGATCATCGATAACTCCATTTATCAAGGGAACCCGTTGCGCATCGACCCCAACCGCATTCTCTGGAAGAGGGCGATGGATATGAACGACCGCGCGTTACGTAATGTCAGCGTGGCTGGCGGCGACCCCAAGGGCACGCCGCGCGAGGACCACTTCGTCATCACCGTCGCTAGCGAGATGATGGCCATTTTGTGCCTTGCCACTTCGGAAGAGGACTTCCTCAACCGCGTGAATGCCATCATGGTCGCCTATGACCTCGATGGTAAGCCGCTTTATCTCAAGGACCTTCGCATCTCCCACGCGATTATGAAGCTCATGCGCGCGGCCTTACAGCCCAACCTCGTGCAGACCCTCGAGAACAACCCCGTCCTCGTCCATGGCGGGCCATTCGCCAACATCGCCCACGGCTGCAACTCGCTCTTCGCGACGCGCCTCGCCCTGAAACTCGCCCCGATCGTCATCACCGAAGCTGGCTTCGCCGCCGATCTTGGCGCGGAGAAGTTCCTCGATATCAAATGCCGCGTTGGCGGGCTCCACCCCGACGCCGCGGTCTTGGTCGCGACCATCCGTGCGCTTAAGATGCATGGTGGTCAAGCCTTCGAGGACCTCGCGAATAAGAACTGCGAGGCATTGGAGCGCGGCCTCGACAACCTATCCGCCCATTATGAGAACCTCCGCCTCTATGGCTTGCCCGTTATCGTCGCGATCAACCATTTCGCTTCCGATGACGAGGAGGAAATCGCCTTGCTCCGCCATTATTGTGAGGAGAAGGGCTACCCCGTCGCGTTCCTCGATGGATTCCTCAAGGGCGGCGAGGGGTCGGTGGAGCTTGCAAAACTCGTCCAAGAGACTTTGAAAAAGCAGCCCTCGAACTATGCTCCTTTATATGACCTCAATTTGCCCATCAAAGAAAAAATAGAGGCGATTTGCAAGAAAATCTACCATGCCGGCAGAGTGGAGTACACCGAAAAAGCCTTGCAGCAGATTCAAGAATACGAAGCCCTTGGCTATGGCGATGCCTATGTCTGCATCGCGAAGACGCCCCAATCGTTCACCGATGACCCGAAGGTGCTCGGCGCTCCACGTGGCTTCACGATCAACATCCGCGAAGTCAACCTCTCCGCAGGAGCGCGCTTCGTCGTTCCTCTCACGGGCACCATCTTGACGATGCCTGGGCTTCCGAAAGTCCCGGCCGCCGTAAAGATGGAGGACCAGCCTCTATGACCGTCATCCCCTATGAGCTCTACGATGAGGTGGAGATGAAGCGTCCCCATCCTTGCTTCGCTCATAGCAAACGCTTCCAGATCGTCCGCGTTGGCGCGGATATTAAGATCATGTGCCTTGGGTGCGGGAACGTGATGATGATCGACCGCGATAAGTTCAACGGCAAGATCAAGAAAGTGCTTGTCCATCACGAAGGGCCCATCGTCCCAGACCGCAAGGACTAATTTCCGTTCTCAACTTTCTCAATTACCCCCTATATGTGAATGTAGGAGGTATTTTTTATGTCCTTGATATCCGCACGTTCCATCGCCAAACGTTTTTCGACCGCATCAGGTGGATTCTATGCTTTGAAAAAGACGAGTCTTTCCTTTCCTTCGCACGGTCTTATCGCGATTAAAGGGAAATCCGGCTCGGGCAAGTCCACTTTGCTGAACATCCTCGCGGGCATCGAAAGCCCAAGCCAGGGACGCGTCTTTCTCCATGGGGAGGACATCGCTAGAAAAGGGAGGCCTTTGCTCGGTCATGAGGCGGCGATGGTTTTTCAGCATTACAACCTCATCGATGGAGATTCCGTTTTCCAGAATGTCTCATTGCCGCTTTTGATTCGGGGAGAGGGGACGAAAAAGGCGAAAGAACTGCTCAATCAATTTGGTTTATGGTCTTTAAAAGACAAGGACATACGCACGCTTTCGGGCGGAGAGAAGCAACGCGTCGCGATTTGCCGAGCGCTTACGGGTGATCCGGAAATCCTTTTCGCCGATGAGCCGACCGGGGCGTTAGACGAACAGAATTCGAGCCTTGTGATGGATGCTTTACGGGTCGTTTCTTCTTCCCGTTTGGTCTTAATGGTTTCCCATAATGAAGAGCTTATCGCCCGTTATGCCGACGCGGTCGTCGAGATCGTGGATGGACGAATCGTATCAAGCACGTTGGAAAAGCCTTCTCAGGAAGCAAGCCCGAAAAAGAAAGCGCATCGCCGCATAAGCGGAGGATGGGTGCTTCGCTTTTTAGGGAAGAACATCCGTCAAAATCTCGGCAAAGACACGATGTGCTTTCTTTCGGGAACCCTAGGATTCGCCGCGCTTTTGCTGAGTTTTGGCTTCCTGGTGGGCAACCTGCCCGCGATGGAGGCGGAACAAGAGAAAACGCTGACTTATTTGTCGGCTAGCATCAGCAAACGAAGCGTCGTGGAAATCCCGGGCAGCGCCCTTAGTTTGGTCAAGCAGTCGCGGCCGAGCGAAGAAGAGGCAATCGCCGCCCTTAAGGAAATCGAGGGCTTGGACATCGTTACGGACTACGGCTATTTTTTCGCTTCAAATCTGCCGTTCACCTGCGGGGATACGACCTATGAGCCCGTAACCTTATCGCCCCTATACGACATCACGCTCCAAGAGCATGGGGCGCCTTTATGGCGACAGGGAGAAATACCAAAGACGAATGATTTTTCTTCTTGCGTCGTCAACGAGGAATTCATCAAGCATTATGGGTCCGCGCTTCTTGGGGAAACCGTTTCTTTTTCTTCTCGTTCGGTGATCACATATCAAGGAAAGCAAAACGAGGTTTTCGTGGATGCGCATTGGCGTATTGCGGGAGTGGTGCGGGAATTCGGCTTTCTGAATGTCCCACGCGTTTATTATTCTTACCAAGGTCTTTGTGATGCCTTGGCGGATATAGAGGTTTCCGGGGAGGCGGGGGAAAGCGCGAACCTCATCGCCATCGCGCAGGAGGCTGCGGCGGACTCCCCCTATGGAAACTTCTCGCGGCTTCTTTTTCTTCACGATGCCAAGGACGTCCATGTCCTTCATGAGCTCATCGACCGAAAGACCTTTGGCGAAGAGCTTGAGGTTCAGGCTTCCTCCTATTCGCTGCGTCAATCTTTTCTTTCTCTCTCGAGCGCTTTCACCTCCTCGCTTTCGCTATTCGTCGGCATCGCGATGGTGGGGCTAGCCTTGATTTTGGGGATGGCGTCATATTCCTCTTTGGTCGCGGGGCGGAAGCAAAACGCGATTCTGAGCGTGCTTGGGGCAGGGGTTGGGAGCATCTTGTCCATCTACGTCTTTGAGGCCATGGTTCTATGCGTCGGCTCTTCATTGACGGCGTTGCTGATATCTCCGTTATTGCAGGATGTCCTCAACAAATTGCTCTATCGCGAATTCGATATTGCGCACCTTATCGCCATTCCATACCAACAGTACATGGGTGTGCCCTTTCTTTTAGTCATCGGCCTCGTCTTGGTGGCCGCGCTTTTAGGGCTGCTCTCCTCCATCGTGCCGCTTGCTATCCACCGCAAGATGCCAATCGCCGAGGAGCTTCGCGATGAATAACGCCATTCGCGTCCGTCACCTCAGCCGCCGATTCGGCTCGCAGGAAGCCCTAAAGGACGTTTCTTTCGACCTGCCTTTGACGGGGCTAGTCGGGATCCTCGGGGCATCGGGTTCTGGAAAGTCGACGCTTTTGAACACCCTCTCGGGTATCGATGTCGGATATTCGGGCAAAGTGTCGGTCTTAGGCCACGCATATCGGCGGATGAAAGATTCCTCGCGAAGGCGGTTCCGATTGCGCAACATCGGTTACGTTTTCCAAAACTTCAACCTTCTTGAATTGGAAACGGCAGAGATGAATGTCTTGTTCCCTATGGATGCGTACTTCGATGGATCGGGCGAGGATAAAAAGAAAAAGGTGAAGGATTTGCTGGGCTTTTTCGGGGTTGAGAAGAAGGCCAAACAACGGGTGAATACGCTTTCCGGCGGCGAAAAGCAACGCGTCGCCTTGGCGCGAAGCCTCGCTAACGACCCTCGAGTTCTCCTTTGCGATGAGCCGACGGGCGCTTTGGATGAGGCACGCGCGGACGAAGTGTTCACCCTCCTCGAGCGCATCGCGACGGAACGCCTCGTCATCGTCGTTAGCCACGATAAAGAGCGTACCTTAAAACACTGCCAACGCGTCCTCCATATGAAAGATGGCCAACTCGTCGCCATCGAAGAACAGGAGCGTAGGGCTACAGGGACTTCGCCGAAGTCCTTTCGAATCAATAAGAAGCGTATCGTGCCACGCGTTTCGGGAAAGTATTTGTTTTTGCACGCCTTCCATTTGATGAAGGCGAAAAAGGTTCGAACCCTGATCGCGGAGGGGGCGATTGCGATGGGCTTATCGGGGCTTGGGCTATCCGTCTACGTCTCCTCTTCCATCTCCGAGGAACTCAATGCCGCCTTTTCCTCCATCGTGCCACCGAACGCGATCGTGATGAGCCCGCGCGGTGGTGGGGAGTCCCCGCTAGGCTCGATCTATGGGGCGAGCTTTGCGGAATGCGAATACGCGGTGGATGAATACGGGGACATGGTGCGCGATTACGGCAGCTGTTTTCAAATGGATTACGAAGCGTGGTTCAAGGACCGAAACGATTTCACATACCTAAGCGGGGTGGAGACGATGCGGCTAAGCGAATTCTCGATGCGTCATATAAACGATTTTCTCTGGCTAGACACGCTCGATCACCCCGTTTGCTATCCGCGCACCCCCGCCACGCTTTACGTCGATCAAATCGTTCTCGCCCTTCCTTACGACTTGATGTTCCAGACATGCTTAAATCTCCACATCCTTCGAAACTACCAAGCGCTTGGCGACTACATCGATGCGCATGGGTTTGAGCTCGTTTTGCATCTTGCGAACGAAGAATACGGCTTTGAGGATGAGGAACTCTTCTCCGTCGTCGCGATAATCGAAAGCCCCAAGGCGGCGATTTATCATCTCGATCACCGTTGGAATCGAAAAATCATCGTCGATCAGCTCCGTTTCCGTTCTTCCTTAAGTGAGGAAACACCCTCCCCTCAGGATATTTTCGAGATCCCTTATCTCCACCTGGAGGCTCCCGTATCGGAGTTCTTGCGCGCCGCGAGAAAGGATTCCGCCCTCGCTCATCTCGTCTATGAACCTGCGGATTCGTCCTATGTCCCTTCCGCTTGCACAATCGGCGAGCCCTGTTCTTTGCCACGGCTTTATCTCTATGGAGCCGACAAAACGGGCGTGGGTTTCGATAAGCTGGACCAATGTATGGAACTCTGTCCGGAAATACTCGGGAGGCAGCCGGTTACCGCGGGTTCTTATTACGCGGAAGCCGGGTCGCTGGCGATGGGGTTCGTCGGCAAGTTCTTCCTCTGCCCTGACTTGGAGACGGCGGAGGAGATGATCGATTTCTATAGCGACCTCCCCATTGAGGCGGCGCATCTTCCCGTGAAACTGCCCGAGCGCTGCAAGGACGGGTCTTATTTTTCGGCGGGAAGCGGTGGGATTCGACTTAGTTCCGATTTATTGGGGCTATCCGAGGAGATGCGTCCGTCAAGCTGTGAAGAATGTGTCCTTTCTTCGGAGCTATACGAAGCTTGGGGCGAGCCAAAAGAGATATACGTCTCCGCCGAAATCGGCGCGGAAGAGGTCGGAGAGTCCTATGTGCGGCATTTTGGATTGGCCGGCTTGAAAGTGACGGGAAGCAAGGACGCTCCCTATGACACGCTGTTCGTCGGCGATGATTGGACGGTGGACTTTTATCTTGAAGCCCTCGGTATGTCAAGCTTTTACCTGGAGCCCTCCGGCGC
>JAFSVB010000203.1 GCA_017450325.1 Bacilli bacterium
ATCCTCGTGGAAACGGACTCGCCTTATTTAACGCCCTTTCCACATCGCGGGAAACCAAATAGTTCCGCATATATTCCATTTATCGTGAAAGAAATGGCCGATTTGCGCGAAATCGATGTGAATTCGATGAATAATCAGCTCTGGGAGAACTTCGGAAAATTGTTCCGCGTGAAACAATGAGTAAATTGAGTCTTTCTGCGATTTTAGTGGTTGAAGGGGCTATGGACCAAGCCTTTTTGAGCAATTTCATCGATTGTGAGTTCGTACAAACGAATGGTTCTGCTGTTTCACGTGAAACAATCGATTATTTGAAAGAGGCGTCGAAAACAAGGCAAATAGTCGTCCTCACCGATCCGGATTCCCCTGGCAACTTGATTCGCTCCCGCATTGCCGCGGAGGTGCCAGCGTGCATGCACGCGTTCGTGCGCAAAGAGCATTCGATCAAGGGTAAGAAGGTTGGCGTGGCCGAGTCGACAAAAGAAGAGGTGCTCCTTGCGCTTTCGCACCTAGTCCCGGAGCCTCATGATGTCGGCGGCCTGACGATGATGGACCTTGAAGAACTTGGCCTTACCGGAGGATGTGATTCCAAAGAAATCCGCGACCGCGTCGCCGAACGATTGCATCTTGGCCACGTGAACGCGAAGATGTTCCTGAAGCGGGCAAACGCATTACACTTAACGAAAGAAGATCTTAGGAGGGCAATCGATGGAGCTTAAGAAGTTTTTCGAAGGGGTAGAGTCCTATCGCTTGATGGCCAAACACGAAGTCGGCCAGAATTTCCTCGTCGATAGCGACGCTGCCGAAAGAATCGTTTCCCTTCTGGATATTCAAGAGGGCGAGCGCGTGCTTGAAATCGGTTCGGGTGCCGGGTCTTTGACCTACTTCCTTGCCAAGAGCAAAGGCCAAGTAGAGGCGATTGATATCGACGAAGGTCTCATTAGCAAACTTCAAAACGATTTCAAAGGCGCGGTGGACGTCCATTATGGCAATGGCGTGAAATGGGATTACGCGCCCTACCAAAAAATCATCGGCAATCTTCCCTACTACATCACGTCTTCGTTAATTGAACGCGCCTTGCTTCATGGCGATGCTGCGACAAGGATGGTGTTCATGGTTCAAAAGGAGGCTGGGGAGCGCTTGCTTTCCTCGGTCGGCTCTAAAGAGTACGGCCCCCTTCCGAGTTTGATTTCCCTATGCTGCGACGCGAAAAAGGCTTTTCAGGTAGGGCGTTCCAGCTTCGTTCCGCCTCCACACATCGAATCTTCCGTTCTCGTTTTTCAAATGAAACAACGCGATTTTGCAGAGATTTCAAAAATATATAAGCTCTGCAATGCGCTTTTCCTGCAACGTAGAAAAACAATACTCAACAACTTGAGGAATTACCTTCATGACGGCGAGAAAGCAAAGGCGATTCTTAGCAAAACTGGGATTATGGAAAGCCAGCGGCCAGAAAGCATCAACCCTGAGCAATACCGCCTGCTTAGCCAGCTGATTGGGTAAGCCGCTATCGGCGGAACTTCGACACGCAAAATTCTCGATCGTATATGCCGTCCCTGCATCGGATGGCCCGGATTCCATATATGTCCGCTGTGGACCACCCTCTGGAGTCGAACATTTCGTCACGGGTGCCAGCATAGTGGACGGTTAGAGAAGAGCAACCATAAAAAGAATCTGAAGCGACGGTTTTAACCGTATTTGGGACATAAAGGTCCGTTAAAGCTGTGCAGTAGGCGAAAACGGCCATGTCCATCATGGTGACGCCCCTAGGAATCGAGACGGAAGTTAGCGCGGTATCGCTCTGGAAGGCCCCGGCTCCTATGGATGTAACCGTATCAGGAATGGAGATCGACGTTAAACAGGGATTGCTTGGATAGGCTAAATCCGGGATGCTTTTCATACCATAGGGCAAGGAGATGGACCTCAGGAGCTTGCAATATCCGACCTTGGCGGAATTCGCGGCCTTGAGCGGAATGGAGATTGACGTGATTTGCGTGGCGCAGAAAGCGTCGCCAATATAGCTGATGTCGCTGCCAAGGCTGACACCGGTTAGGCCACTTCCGAAGAAGGCGTGGTCTCCGATATAAGTAACAGATGCGGGGATTGCGATCTTTTCGAGGCTTACGCAGTCCTGAAACGCGGCCTTTGGGATACTTTTTAATTTGGAAGTGGCGCCGAATTTCACTTCGCAAAGGGCTTTGCAGCCTTTAAATGCCCCCTCCCCAAGCATCTCTATGTTTTTCAAGTTAATGGAGGTAATTGGAAGAGAAGCGAACGCGCTTTTGCTGATTGTGGTCACGCTGCTTGGGAAAGAGACCTCGGTCAAGGAAGAACAACCGGCGAAGGTGTCGGAATGAATCACTTTGATTCCTTCGGGCAAAACGACTCTTGTCAAGGAAGAACACCCCGAGAAAACTTTATCGCCAAGGTTGTTCATCCCTCCCACGAAGACGGCTTCCTTTAGCTGCTCGCAACCCAGAAAAGCCTCGCTCCCGACCTCGGCTAGGTTTTCTCCAAAAGACAAACTCTGAAGGGATTTGCAAGCCCGAAAGGCCGCCACGCCGATTTTCTTCAGCGTGTGGGGAAGTTCCACCTTTTCTAAATTCGTGCACCCGAAAAAGGCGTGGGAGTCTATTTCGATGATGCCCTCAGGCAAGACAACCTCTCTTAGAACCGTATTGCTTTGAAAGGAGCGTGAAGCGATGACTTTCACTCCGCTTGGAACGACGATCTTCGTGAGCGTTTTCTCTGCGGAAACAAGCACATCGCCCGATATTACGCACGGATTGGCTCTAGGAGCAGGCTGCTTGTTGGCCGCGCTTGGTTGCTCTTTAGGCTGCACGGGAGCGGAAGCCGAGGAGATGGAAGGCAGCTTCTTGCCGCAATATGGACAAAAGGCCATGCCGTCGCCTAACCTCTTTCCGCAATAAGGACAAAACTTAATTCCACTCATCTTCGCTCCTCCATGATGAAAGTGATGTCGGCTATAAAATATGATAGCAAAACAATGCCGTTCCTTCATCCCCGTGGAGCTTTGAGTTCCATGATTTTGCATGACGCGAAACCGTGGAAGTCATGAGAAATTGGTCTTTTCATTGACGGTTTCGATGATGTTATGCCGTGTACTTAATGTCTTTGACATTAAATAATCGTAGTTGGTTTTCCGGAGGCTTCCTTATGCTCTGGTATTTCTTAACCCCTTTTTCGCTTGACGCGAGGACGGCCTGCGCGCCGGTCGCCATCCTATAGAACTCGAGGTAGACCTTCTCCCGGACGACCTTGGCCCTGGAAAGAAGCTCCGAGTAGAGGGAATTGGTCTCCTTCCTCTCGATTACCAGGTCGAGCACGAGGAGGGCGACGTCGAGCAGGAAGGCCAGGAAATTCGACGAATCCAGCGACTTGACCCTGAAGTTCTCGAACCCGTATTGGGTTTTCTTGAAGCGGAAGTGCTCCTCGATCTTCCACCTGGAATGGTAGGAAAGCACGATCCGGATAAGGTCCTCCTTCGACGAGACCTTCAGGTCCGTCATCAATACCATCGGCTCGGTTTTGTCCTCCATGAACGAGAAGACCACGGTCATTTTGACCTTTACGCCGGGGATCCTGCAGACGACGTGGCTCGCCTTGACGTAGGTTTCCCTGCCCTTGTAGGAAAGCGGGACGACGACCTTGCCCTTCCTCCTCGCGGAAAGCCCGGACGTCTTGACTTTCCTTCCCTTGAAGTAAAGCCATCGGTCGTGTTGCATCCTTATGACGAAATGCTGCGAGAGCGAAAGCATCAGCCTCATCAGCTTCGCGTCGTCGTAGCCCCGGTCGAAGGCGAACGTCGCCGTCCACGGCCGAAGCTTCGCGCATATCGCCCTAAGCGCGGCGTTGGTGACGTTGTTCAGGGAAAGGTAATCCCGTTCGGCGGATGAGTGTATCTTGGTGAAAAGGCACATGGGGTGCTTGGTTTTCGCGGTGGCCCCCACGATCGAGGTGACCATATAGCCCATCCCAAGTTCGTTCTTCTTCGTCGACGACCCGTCCCTTACCAACGACAGCGCCTCGAAGTGCTTGCCGTATGGCTTTTGGACGTCGGAGTCGTCCACGGCGAACCAAAGCCGTTCGCCCATCATCCCTATGCAAAGGTCGGCGTAGTTGGACCAAACCGAGTCGGGAAGGCCCTTCATCAGATTGGAATACAGCCTGTTGTTGACGGCCTTGAGCGAGGCTTCCTCCGATAAGGCGTGGCCGACGTCGTTGAGCACGACCGACGACGACCTGAGGATCCCATAGACCATGTCGAAGCAGAACTTGAACAAAGGCCCGGAATCCCTGCCGACGACGTCGGCGACGGTTCCCTTGACGAATCTTATGAGGTGCTGGAGCAGGTTGGTTTCTCGCGACATACCGGTTTGACGCCTCCTTTTTCGGAAAGCGTACCAAACGTCGCGTTTTTGGCCAGCCCGGCGTAGATGCCATCGGGGTTTTTCAAAAGGCAGGCATCGATTATTCGATGCGTTCTGGAAAAATCATGGAACTCAAG
>JAFSVB010000204.1 GCA_017450325.1 Bacilli bacterium
AAGGCATTCGCATATAGCCTCGGGCCAAAGGCGATGAAGACAATGGTGACGTAGAAAGCCAACAAGGCGAAGAGCATGACATTGCCAGCCTGGCGCGAGGTAGCCTGCTTCAGGCATTCCAAGCGGAATTCGGCGGTGTTCTTCTCTTTCTCCTTCGAATCGCGGTAGATATCCTTCTCCGCGGCGAGGATGAAGAGGAATAATCCAAATCCGAGGGCCGCGACGGGGATGGAGCCGAGGGAGACGACCGGGCTAGAAACGATGCGGGTGAGGATGAAGAAGGAGGTAGCGATGAAGCTCGCGCCGGCGACGAATAATCCCGCCACGAGGCCGCGGCTTGGGCGGTAACGGAGGCAGAAGTAGACCATCGCGGTGGCAAGGCCAACGCCTAAGCCAAGCGTAACCTGCCAGAGATATGGCGTGAGGTCAGCCGGCGTGACGCTTGAGAAGGTGACGTAGACCTGGCTCGAATAGGCGCCGTTGATGGTGTTTTCTAGGACACCCGCGCCACCGAATTGATTGATGATGTCGGTGGAAAGAAGCGCGAAGGAGGTGATGTCGGAATCCGTCGCGTAGGCAGTGCCATTCCACTTTTCGACGGCGATCGTCGAATCGAGGGAGGCGAGGGCTTTGTTGAGCGAGGAGGCATTCTTGCCGAGGGTCACTTTGTAATAGAACCAATAGTAGGTGACGCCCGAGCTGCCTTCGCCGTCATAGACGCTATGCGGCGCGGTGGAGAGCTCGACATCGGTGACATAGTCGTTCAAATATTTGCCATCGACCTTGTAATAATGGAGGACGTCGTTCGGATTTTGGCCTTCCTTGAAGGTATCGTCGCGGATGGCGTCGACGGAGGAGAGCCCAGCGTTGGTGATGGTATTGGCGTCGTTGGAACGGACGTCGATGCGAAGCACAGGAGCGGCTTCTTCGTACGCGGAAGAATTGAAGAAGGATTTCGCGTTGGAGGCGATGCCCCAGCCGATGGAGGCGCCGATGCCAGCTAATAGGAAGAGGCAGGTCGCGATGACGGACACTTTCTTCCCTTTGCTGAAATCGCGGTCGGCATAGGGTCCGAAGTAGGACTGCTTCTCCTCTTTGGCAAGGTCGGGGATGCGCTCAGTGCGGACGCCGAGTTGCTTGGCGAAGCTATTGGCCATCGTGGAATCGTTGCAAAGCAGCCATCCGCCGATGCGGGTATAGAGGACGTTGGCGAAGAAAGCGAAGAATCCGCCGAGGACGAGCATGACGCCCGCTTTGGAGGCGACGTCGCCGGCAAGGCCATAGACGCAAAGGCCGATGAGGATCGAGACGATGCTCATGTCAAGCGTCGGCCAGAGGGCGCGTTTCACCGCTTCGGAATGGGCTTTCTTGAGGGTGCGGCCCTTGTAGAGCTCCTCTTTGAGCTTGGCGCTGTAATAAAGGGAGCCGAAGAGACAGATCAAGGACGTGGCCGCGACGCCGATGAGGGCCGCGACGTTGAAGGCGGCGCCAAAGGCGCAGAACACGGCGAAGGCCGAGAAGGTGCCGATGGCCGTAATGGCGACGTGAAGCACCGCGAGGATGCGCTCGAACACGACGAGAAGGACGATGAGGAAGACGACGCAGACCAGAATCGAGATGAAGGTGGCGGACATGGCCACGGTATCGAAGCGGTCGCCGAGGGAAATGAGGTTCTCGACGGTCGCGGGCGCCTTTTCGCTATAAATATAGGTAACGGCGTATTTCGGGGCGGACGCGCTGCCGGAAGTCTTGAGGTCATCGTAGACGAAGGAGCCGGCGTTAAGCGTGAGCATCAAGGTGCGGGCGGCATCATAGGCCTCCTTGGTCTTGCTGGCATCATAGGATTCGCCCGAGGTGGCGTTGCTACTAGGAATCAGGCGGAGGAAGGGCTTTTCGTGGTCCTTATCGCTGTCTTCGTAGTAGACGCCGTTGGCGGCGGTGACTTCCGCGACGATTTTCTTGCGGATGTTCGAGTTGGATTGGCTCAAATCATAGGTATCGCCCTCGAGACGGTTGCTCCAGACGACGATGTTGACGTTGCTCGCGGCTTGGTTGTTCTCCTCGTCGGCGGGCGTGGTGTTGTCGCTGCAGTATTTGACGAGGTTGTCGAAGGCGGTCTTGTACTTCTCGCCCTCCTTTAACGGAACGACGACGGTCGGGACTTTGTATGTGCCCTGGTCCATGTCGACGATATAGGCGGTCTGGCCATCGATGATGTCGGCCCAGGCCTCGTTATAGGCGTAATCGGTGCCGTTGACGTTGCTGGCGTCAAGCTCATAGTCTCCGCCGGAGAAGGCGAGGTAATTCTCGAGGTAGGAATAGATGGAACTCGAATCATGCGGCGCGCGGACGGTGACCGAAAGGGTATCTTCGCCCTGAGTCTCGACCTTATAGCCAGAAAGGCCAAAGGCATCCAAGCGGGTGCGCATGGTGTCGGCGATATATTCGACCGGCTGCTTGGAAGCGCCATCGATGTAATGGACGAATTCGCCCTGATCGTTGGTGTAATTGCCATTCAAGGACGATTCGTCCCAATCCGCGGCGCGGAAGTAAAGGGTTCTGCCCGGTTCATATGCGGTGTCGGCGTCCATGTTGAGGATGGTTGGGACGACCGAGGCGCCAACGCCGATGAGCGTGGCGGCGCAAAGAAGCAGATAAGAGATGTAACGACGCATGTTCATTCCTCCGAAGGGGATCGCACTGAATTATTAATAATTCATGCTGACGTGTAAAAGGATACTCTTCGCGTGCCCCCATGACAACAACGATTTAAAAAGGAGGGGGACATATGTCGAATTCCGAGTAAAAATGTCGCAAAATGGGCGTTTTCAAAGAGGCGATTTTGTCTAGAATAAGCCGCCTTGATGAGGACGACGAAGGTGTTTGTAGGCTTTTTCCGTCGCGACGCGGCCCCGTGGCGTGCGGTTGATCATACCGGTTAGGACGAGATAAGGCTCATAGACGTCCTCGAGGTTGGTGATCTCCTCGCCGATTGAGCTCGCGATCGCTTCTAGCCCTACCGGACCGCCTTTGAAGCGATCGATGACGCAGGCGAGGTAGCGTAAATCCACTTCATCCAAGCCGAGTTCGTCGATCTTCAGGGCGGCAAGCGCCTCGACGGTCGTCTCCAAGGAGATGGATTTCTCCCCGTTGAAGTCCGCGAAGTCGCGGACGCGCTTGAAAAGGCGGTTCGCTAGACGGGGCGTTCCCCTGCTCCTGGCCGCGATGAGCTTTGCGGCTTCGTCGACGATCGGGGCGTTTAAAACGCGGGAGGTACGGGTCACGATGGTCTCGAGTTCCTCCTCGCTGTAATAATCGATTTTGATGGAAATGCCAAAACGGGCGCGAAGCGGAGAGGATAAGTCGCCGGAGCGCGTCGTCGCCCCCACTAATGTAAACGGAGGCAAAGGCAAAGAGAGTGAATGACTCGTTCCGCTTTGGTTCACCATGATGGTCAAGGAGAAGTCCTCCATGGCGCTATAAAGTACTTCCTCGACGACGCGAGGAAGGCGATGGATTTCGTCAATGAAAAGCACGTCGCCGGGTTCGAGTTCACTTAATATCGCCGCAAGGTCTCCCGTGCGTTCGATGCTTGGCCCACTCGCGAGGCGGATACGTCCGCCCATCTCATTGGCAAGGACGTATGCCATGGTGGTCTTCCCTAGTCCAGGCGGGCCATAGAGCAAGACGTGGTCCAAGGGTTCCTTGCGCTTCCTCGCCGCTCCGATAAAGACCGAGAGGTTCTTCTTCATCGCGGTCTGGCCGACGTATTCTTTTAAGGTAAGGGGACGAAGCGTCGTCTCGGAGGAAACGTCCTCGGGCTCCTTGCGGACATCGACGAGTCTTGGCATGGCTAGCCCTCCTTCCTCAAGCTGCGGAGCGCTTGCCTTAACGCGGCCTGATCATCGAGTCCCTCGGGGAGAATAGAAATCGCAGAATCAATCTCTTTTGCTTTAAATCCCAGGGATTTTAGTCCTAAACGGACATTCGGATAAGCATCGGAACTCTTCTTCGGTTCCTCTTGGACGAGCTTGCCCTGCAGGTCGAGAATGATCTGCGAGGCGGCCTTGGGGCCGATACCCGGGAGCTTCTTGAGGTATTTGGCGTCGCTATTGGAGATGGCGTTGAATAGTTCTTCTGGCGTCGTCCCCGAAAGCGCGCTTAAGGCGGTCTTCGGGCCGATTCCCTTCACCTGCACAAGCGAAGCGAAAGCCTCCTTCTCGAGCAAGGTCTTGAAGCCGGCGAGGTAATGGTCGTCCTGGGTGAGGATCTCCGATACGAAAATGGTCGTCTGCTCGCCAAGGGAGAATTCCTCCGGGCGAGGAACGAAGACCTCATAGGCGATGTTCCCGAGGTCGATCGCCACGAAATCCTCTTTTCGGGCGACGATGGTTCCACGTAGTGAATAAATCATAATAAAATTGTCAATGATAGAGGGCTAGGAACAGAATCACGACGAGCATCACAAGCGCCCCAGCAACCAGGGCGATGATCCAGGAGTTCGGCATGTCTTGCTTCTGCATAGAAGCATTATAAACCACAAGGCCACTATTCGATATATTCGAACTCAAAATCGCAAAGGCGGACGGTATCGCCATCCACAGCTCCCTTGTCCTTCAGCGCTTCGTCGATGCCTAGGCGCTGCAAATAGGCGATGAGCTGAGCGACGCCTTGGTCGGTGGAGAGGTTGATGAGGCCGTACTTCTTCGTGACTTCCTCGCCGGTGATGACGAAAAGGTGCTCCGAGGGACGGGCGATGGTAAACGGCGCTTCTTTTGCGTCCAAATGGGCATCGTAGACCTTCATGCCGCCGATGGCTTCTTCTTCCTCGACGCCCTTTAACGGGAATAGTGGCGTCTTCATGATGAGCTCATAGGTTTTCTTCATCAAATAGTCGACGCCTTCGTCGGTCAGGGCACTGATACCGATGGACTCGATGCCAATGGCCTTGTCGAAGGCCGCTTTTCTTTCTTCTGCGCCATCGGAGTCCATCTTCGTCGCGACGACGATCTGCGGGCGAAGCTCAAGCTTCGCGCCATAATCGCGAAGTTCGGCGTTGATGATGTTGTAATCGGAGACGGGATCGCGCTCCCCGTCCATGGAGACCATGTGCACCAAGACGCGGCAACGCTCGATGTGGCGGAGGAAGGTAATGCCGAGCCCTTTGCCCTCATGGGCGCCTTCAATAAGGCCAGGCATGTCTGCCAAAACAAACTGATGTGCCCCGTCTTTTAGGGTTACGACGCCTAAATTAGGGGTCAAGGTTGTGAATGGGTAATCCGCCGTTACGGCGTTGGCCTTAGACACGATGTTGAGTAGCGTTGACTTGCCAACGGAGGGGAAGCCGATCAACCCTGCATCCGCGAGGAGTTTCAACTCCAAAATGATTCTCTTCCGCTCACCGGGTAAGCCGTTCTCGGCGATCTTCGGGGCTTTTAGGCGCGAGGACTTATAAGCGGCGTTGCCCCTACCGCCACGGCCGCCTTTGGCGAGGCGGACGATATCGCCTTCGTGACTAAGGTCGGCGAGGAAGGCGCCGGTGGATTCTTCATAGACGACCGTACCGACGGGGACGTCGCAATAAACATCCTCGGCCGAACGGCCAAAGCGCATCTTCTTATCGCCTTTTCCGCCATCATCGGCGGCGATTAAGCGCGAATGGCGATAGGCGAGCAAGGTGTTGACGTCCCCTTTGGCGATGAGGAAAACAGATCCACCCCTGCCGCCGTTTCCGCCATCAGGGCCGCCTTTGGGCATATTTTTCTCGCGGAGGAAGGAAATCGCGCCGTTTCCGCCATTGCCGGAACGGACTTCAATGACTGCGCGGTCAATGAGCATTGTCGTTTCCTCCTAAGATATAGTTCTTCTTGTTTTTCTTGATGCGGCGAAGGTCGCCATAGAAGCGCTTTGCCGTGGAGAAAACACCACCGACGGAAGAATCGGGGTCGTCGCTCCAGAAAGCGGGCAGTTCTTTGACGGTATAGCCGTTTAAGGTCAGGAAATAGAGCATTTCCACGTCAAAGGCGAAGCCATCGATGATGGAAAGGGGCACGTATTTCTTCGCAAGCGTTGTGCGTATGCATTTATAGCCGCACTGCGAATCGCGGATCGTTTTCATCTTGAACATCCATGAAACCACCTTGCGGCAGCCCCAGTGGTTCAACCGACGAAGAAGAGGCTGCTTGATGCCATATTCGGACCCTTCAACGTCGCGCGAGGCGATATAGCAATCGGCATTGCCGAGATCCTCTTTGATCTTATCGAAAATATCCAAACGGGTCGCAAGGTCCGCGTCCATGAAGAGAACATAGTCCGATTCGGAGGCAAGCATGGCTTTCTTAACGTTATGCCCCTTGCCTTTTTTGTCTTCGTAAGGAAGAAGCTTCACGTGGGCGGGCAGATCCTTCACGCCATCTTCCATGAGCTTTCGCTCGGATTCATTGGAGCCGTCATAGCAGATAAGCACATCATAAACGATGCCCTGCTTATCGAAATAAGGCAGGATATGGTCGCGCAAGTTGCCAAGCAATTTTGCGCTTTGGTCTTTGACGGGTAACAGGACGGAGAGTTTCATGTGCGACGTATTATATTCCACGTGCGCGTAGAAAGCAAAAACGTATGCTCTTCGAGTAAGAGACACATCGGATAAGGGCTGTGTTAAAATAGAAGCTGGCTCGAAAGGACTTTACTCAGGAATGGACAAAGAACGTTTCGCTGTCTCTAGAAAGCTCCGGACGTCGAAAGCAGGAACTTTGCTTGTCCGAAAGTGAGCGAAGTTTCGAGTAACGATATAATCGCAAAACGACTCATCCGCCGCTTCCATGATCAACGAGTCTTCGAAATCGGGTCGGCCATCATATAAAGCAGTAATCGTCGCGTCAGCGGAAAGCGGCACGACTTTCGTGCAAATTTCATAGACGGCAGACTGCAAGCGTCGGCTTAGCTCCTTGTTATGCAAACGTCGATGGGCAACGTACCCAATATCGCGAATGGACATCGAAGTCACGTATATTTCAGCTCCAATGGTCGCGCAATATCGAAAAAACTCCTTAGCCTCCTCGACAAATTCCGGATTTGGAAGAAGCAAATCTAGAAAAACGTTCGTGTCAACGAGAATACGCATGGTTTAGTATCTCCTCCGCAATTAGATCGGATGGATTACTTCCGTCATTTTGAAGAACGCCCTCAAGAGAAAGAAGCCTTTCCAAAGCCTTTTTCTTAGGAGATATAAGGACGGTGACAACACGGTTATTCTTCGTAACGTAAACGTCTTCCGTAGAGGAAAGCGTCATGTAATGGCTTAAATTATTTTTAAACTCAGTAGCTGTAATATAGCACATTCTTCTGCTCCTTTATCGTACTTTTTCATTCTAGCATATTTCACGAAACTATAAATTCTTTCGTACGTTATTTCTAAAATTCCTTCCGATATTTCTCAAATTAGTCCGCGCATAACGCATAAAATATCCAAGGGTAGCGAAAATAGTTTTTTAAATTGGTTTTGCATTAAGAAAGAACGCCCGTTACATGGACGTTTCGCACCAAAAGGGCTTTGAGGCCCCTATCCTTCATAACGGACGTCTTGGAAGTCTTCTCCCGCCAATGCTTTCTTCGCGTAAGAACACGTGGGGAGAATCTTCGCGCCTGCCTTGCGGGCTTGTTCAACAAGGCAGTGGACGAGTCTTTTCGCAATGCCTTGCCCACCATAATCTTCGTGAACCCGAGTATGGGTGATTTCCCAGAGGTTCTTTGAGGCGACAACGAATGCGCATTTCCCGATTTCGGAAGCGCCATCATAAGCGACCGCGGCTAGGCGGCTTTCCTCGAATTCGATGCGGATTGGATTGTCCATGATGGCTCCCTTCTTTTGGTTCTATACACTGCTTCTAGGGAAAATAAGCGCAAAGTAAACACTTATTGAGGCTTATCGTCGGTAAAGCGGGTTTCTTCGTCGTCCAATGTGGAGGCGTTTTCTTCTGGCTTTGGCTCTTCGATGAACTCCGTGGCAGGTTTCTTTGGCAGGGAATCCGCGTCGATGGGTTCGCGCTTATCCTCGCGGGACTCGAATTCGTCGAAGGACTCGATGGTCTTCGCCGATTCGCGGGCTTGTCCGATCATCGAGGAGTCGAGGATGCCGTATTCCTCTTTCGTCGGGGCGTATTTATGGTCTTGCTTGTCTTTGTTGTTGCTCTTGGCGACGAGGGAATTCGGGTGGCTCTCGATATAGGCCTCCAAGTCGGCTTCGCTGCGGAACCAAATCGATGTCTTCGCGTTGACGACGATCGTCTTGGCTAAGCGGTCCCCTAGCCCTTGTTTGAGCGGTGACATGACGACGAAGATATATAGAAGCGCGATGGCGAAAAGGAAAGCCATCACGCCGACATAGATCATTGGGATGAGCAAAAGCATCCATAAGGCGAGGGGAATCGCTTGCCTTAAGGCGATTTGTCCGCGCCTAGCGGTGAATCCTTGCTCGTTCAAGACCGCGCCCGAGACGATGATTTTGCCAATGCTTCGGCCGTTTGGCAGAACCAAGGGGAGCACAAAATAGAGCAGTATTGGGGCGATCACGATGCTTGGAATCGTGGCGAGCCACTGCTTTTGGCTGATGAGGTTATCGTAAGCGGGGATTTTCGGTTGAGCGATGAGATTCTTCGCGGCCTCGATATAGGCGCCCTTCTCGGTTTGGTAGGAATTGAAGAAACCCCTCAAAATGCGCGCGGTTTGGAGCTTATCGTTAGCTAAGGAAGCGGAAGTCGCGTCGTTTAGGACGGGGGTCGCCGTGTAGACGGGGTTCCCATCACCATCCTTCGCCGCGACATAATAGTCCCCTTTGAAGAAATTCTCATAGGTCCACTGCCCGACATAGGCGGCGTCCTCGCGCTTCGACGCATCAAAGGGCGTGAGTTTCTCACCTTGGGTCTTGCCGAATTTCGCGGGGGCGAATTCGTAGTCAGGATGCGCGGGGAGGAATACGGTGAAGTATTCCCAGGTGATCTTCTCGTATGTTTTGTAGCCAAAAACGTCGACGTTTTCGTCATAGTCCCGGAATTCAAGGTACGAGTATTGGCCGCGTTCGTTCACGGAAAGAAGGCCCGGGTCCTCGATGAAGGCCTTGCGCTCGGCGGTCGTTTCGTAATATCCGTTGTTCTTAAGGATCAAAGGGTAGCCGATAAGCCCATAAAGAAGCGCCATGATGGCCACGGTGAAGACGGCGTCGAGCACCGAACCAAGGATCCGTCGGACGGGCTGAAGAGTATTGACGGTAGGACTGACGCGCGGTTTTCTCATGTTTTCCTATTTTACTCCGTTTCAAAGCGAAAGAAAGCGCGTAGACGCATATACAGGCGCGAATAGACACATATTTTGACATATGTCCCCCTTCTTTTTGCCAATATAGCCAAAACGATAAAGCAAAGGCCGCCCTTTCGGACGGCCGATGTTTGATCGGGTTTTGCTACTTCTTGAGGACCATCGCGGAATAGCCCGGCAAGCTGGTGGTGTTCGCGCCATTATAGCTTTCGACCACGCTCCAGCCTTCGAACGGTCTATCGTTATTGATGGGGACGGCGTTCTTGTTGAAGTTGATGACGACGCGGTAGGCATCGTTCGCGCGGGAGAAGCAGAGAACGTTCGCCGCGGCTTCGCCATAGACCCAGTTGCCGTACTTGATGTCGCCTGTGACGAGCTTGGCGTCGCCATTCTTCACGGCGATGAAACGCTTGAGGATGTTGAAGTCGGAATTGGGGTTGGTTTCCTTCATCTGCTCAAGGGCGGGCATGACGACGGTGGAGCGATTGACTTCGTCCTGCTCGACTTTTTGCTTCGAGCCTGTGACGTAGTAGTCGGTCGTGCCGTATTCGTCGCCCTTTTCGCCGCCTTGAACCCACTTCATGGGCTGGCGGTACCAGAGGTCGGCGTAATCGCTTTGGGCGTCCTTGCCTGCGGGGAAGTTGCCCGTCATGCCGATTTCATCGCCATAATAGACCCAGGTGAGGCCCGGCAGCATGACTTCGGCGATCTTGACGAGGTTCGCGCTGACTTCGTAGTCCGCGTAGTCGGAGGTCGTGAGGTTGCCCTGGGCGACGATGCCTTGGGCGTTGCCGGTGCCGGCGATGCGGTTGATGACGCGGGCGATATCGTGGTTGGAGGTGAAGGCGCCCGGTAAGACGGCTTCCCCACTGCCACCGCCTTTTTCGCGGTATTTCTTATAGACGTCATAGACGTGCTCGAAGTCCCACTGCCCGTTCTTGGCAAGGTCGAAGTCCGCGCCGCCGTTATCGCCGCTGCGGTTGCCTTCCTTGTCAGGGGTGATGGCCGCGCCAGGGGTGAATTTGCCACCGGGGTTATACATCCAGCCGCCCACCGTGCCAAATCCGGAGGTGGAGCCGCTGCGACCGGTCTTCGCGCCACTAGTCAAATTGAAGTAGGCATAGAAGTCGAACATCGAGTCGAAGGCTTCATAGTACGGAGCGACGTGATAGGCGTGGCCGTCGAAGTTCTCGCCGACGAAGAAGATGTTGCGTCCGGCCTTCTTGCTGACCTCGGCCTTGAGCTCCTTGAAGAAATGAAGGTTCTTGGTGAGGTCGCTCGAATAAGAGACGTTGCGTCCGCCGACTTTGGTCTCGTCGATGACAACGGTATCGCCCTCATAAGAGGAGATTTCGTCGAGCATGTAGATGTGCTTGACCGCGTCGAGGCGGAAGCCATCCACGCCGATGTCCTTCGCCCAGAAGGCGGACATCTCCTCCACCGCTTCACGGGTGGATTTGAAGGAATAGTTGAGCTCGGGCATCGCGGAGCCGAATTTCGCGTAGTAGCTATAGACGTGGTCGCCATAGGGATACCAGTACTTAAGCTCGTTGATGGCTTCGGCTTGGGTGACGTTATTGCCCCACTGATAATAGCCGCGATAACGCTCGTCGAGGTTGGCTGAGGAGGTGAACCAGACGTTCGCGGTCGAAGTATGGTTGAGGACGAGGTCCATGACGATCTTCATGCCGCGCTTCTTCGCCTCGGCGACGAGGAGCTTGTAGTCCTCCATCGCGGTCGCCTCGGTGACCTCGCCGTCGTTAGCGACGCCAGCGGGCGAGACGGTCGAGCCGAACTTCGGGTCGACTTTCTCATAGTCGGTGATGTCGTAGCCGTGGTAGGAATCCGAGAGCTGGATCGGGGTGAGCCAAAGGGCCTTCACGCCGAGGGTCTCGAGGTAGTCGAGCTTTTGGTAGATACCATAGATATCGCCGAATCCATCGCCATCGCTATCGGCGAAGGAGGAGACCATAATCTGGTAGCCGACGCCGACGGATGAGAAATCCTCAGCCGTCTTGGCGTAGCCTGGATCGACTTTCCATTGGATGTTATCGTAACGGGAATCGCCATAGGTGACGTTCTTGCCATCGTCCTCGTCGAAGGGGTCGACCGCCGTGGTGATCGGGGTTTCCTGCGCGAGGTTGACTTTGTCCTGCAAGGCGAAGACGTGGTAGGCGGTACCGCGGTTATCGCTTAGAGGCACCGCGTAATCGCTTAGGCGGACGTAGAGGTTCGAGCCATCGTTGGCCCAGAATCCCGACGCGCTGGTGCGGGTATCGGACTTGACGATCTGCAGACCGACGTGGGTCGAGCCATCGAAGGTCATGTCCTGATCGAGCATCTTCATCTTATCGGCATCCCAGCCCGCTTTGTAATGGGCGGTCAAATCGATGTCGACATAGGCGCCGCCAAGGTCATCGACGAGGGCTGAGCCCGTCGCGGACATCCGGTCTGCGCTGGTGGTCCTGCCCTTCCAGTCGAAGCGGGCGCCTTCGCCGGCATCGGGCTTATAAGGCCAAGCCCAGACGTCCCATTCGTCATAGGAAGAGGCGAGGTTGCCATAACGGTAATAATGATAATAGAGATGGTTCGGCTCGGAATTCTTCGCGAGCTGGTCCATGTATTCCTTCACCTGCTCCTCGGTCGCGTGGCCGCCTTCGTTCTTGGCCCAGCCCGCGTAGAGGGTGATGTTCTTCTCGGGCATCGCGACCGTCCAGTCAAAGGGCGTGTCGGTCTTGTAGTCGGCGAGTTTCTCGTGATAGGTCTCGTACCAGCCAAGGAAGGAGAAATTCGGCCTACTGGGATCGGAAGGCTTGGTGAGTTTATCGCCCGCGTGCGCCTTTAGGGAATCGGTGGGATCGTTCGCGCCATTGCCGTAGAAGGAAATGGTGTAGAGGGGACGCTGCGCGCCGCCTCCGGCTTGACCGCAAGCGCCTAAGGCCGTGGTGCTGCCAGCGGCAAGGGCGAGGATCAACGCTGCTTTTGGATATTTGAATTTCATCGTTTCCCCTCCTTATGCGCGAGTGCTCCAGACGCCCGTGACGCCGGGATCGCCCCAGATGGGCGACGTGACCGCGGAGATGTCGTAGACGGGCTTCTCCCAATCGATGGAGGCGATGGAGATGTCGACCGACTTGGCGCCCCAGTCTTTGTTGAGTTCGCTATCCGTCGCGGCGTAGCGGGCGAAGATCAGGTTATCATAGGCGTTAATGTCGATTTCGAATGACCATAGGCCATCGGCTTCCTTGGTCATAACCTGCCCTGGCCAGTCGGTGTTTGTATCCGCGCCTTTCCATAGATAGATCGAAGTGCGCGCACCGTCTTGGGCCCACCAGGAAGCTTCTTTGAAGTAGACGATGTGCTTGTTTTCGACGGGTGCTTGCGAGCTTTCGTCAGGTTGCCCCGAGGACGTGGGCGTCACTTCGCTCGAAGAAGGCGTAGACGAGGCGGTCCAGGACGCATAGATGGTCCAATCCGCCGTGATCTCCATGTTGAAATCAAATTCGACCTTCTTGTATTTGTCGGCGAACCAATTGTCAAAGGTATAGCCGTCCTTGGTCGGATTCGAAGGGCGGGTCGCCTTCTGGCCATAGGCCACTTTCTGAGCGGCGACCGCCGAACCGCCATCGACGTCAAACGTCACGGTGAATTCGAGGGTGCCACCCCCACCGCCGCCGCAACCCGCGAGGCACATCGCGGAAAGGGCGAAGGTAATCAGTTTTGTTTTTGCACGCATGGGATACCTCCTGTCAAATCGTATTCGCTTTAGTGAAGGGGCGTGGAGCGGACGAGCAAGTACTCATACGCCGCGGCGCCGAGGAGCTCGTTGGTGATGTCGAAGCCGTTCTCCGGACCGACCTTATGGACGGAATTGGAGGAATAGAGGGTCTCGATATGGCAATTGCCGCACTGGAGGGACTTATAGGTCTCATCGGAGAAGCGTCCGCCATAGACGGCATAGTAGGTTCCGCCATCGCTGCCGCCGAGGTAGCAAGCCACTAGCGGCGTCGAATTTCCATAGGACGAACCGAAGACGTTGTTGCCGCTAGAATCGGCGGAAGAGCGTCCAAGGAGGGTGCCCATCAGGCGGTTGCGGAGTTGGCTCGCCTCGACGATTTTCTCGTAATAATCGAAGTATTTCGCCTTGCGGTCCCACTTGAAGGAATTGACGTCGTCACCATATTGGTAGGCGTTGCGGACCAAATAATTGCCCGAATCCATCTTGATGCCATCGCCTTCGACCCAGGTATGGCCGGTCGATTCGTCATAGGGGATGATGGAATCTTCCATCTTCGCCCACATCGGATCGCCAGGCTTCATGACTTTCTGGCGGAAGAATTCGTCGCCGCCGTTGATGAAGGCGATGCCCTGGTTGAGCAAGCACGCCGCGTTGGCGCTCACCGCCGCTTGGAAGACCTCGGGGGTCGCGGGGTCGACGTCGGCCTTGGTTTGTGAATTGATGGCCCAATTGAGCTGGTCGAAGAGGGTGTAGTTATCGTGGCAGGCGACATAGGAGACGGTCTGCTCGACGGCGGTGCCGAACTTGACGCCGGAATCGTCGGAATCGTAATTGAAGAAGTTCTTGCCGAGGATCCCCTCGCCCGTCTTCTTCTTCAAATCGTCGTTCATATGGTCGGCGCCGGTGGAGACGAAGCCCCACTCTGGCGTGATGTCGCCGTATTTGGTGTCGCCTTTGACGCCGTTGCGGAAGCCGTTGCTAAACGCGCCGACGACGCCTTTGCCGTTCTCGCCCAAATCCTTATAGACATGGCCAAGCGCAGCCTGTTTCACATCGGGGTAATGCTTCTTCGCGACATCGTAGATGCCACCATCGCCTAGACCTGCCCATCCTTCGCCATAGACGACGATATCGGGGTCGATCTCGTAGAGGGCGTCCTTGACGGCGCGCATGGTCGCCACGTCGATGCAGCCCATGAGGTCGAAGCGGAAGCCTTTGACTTTATAGTCCTTCGCCCAGTGGCACACCGAATCGACGATGAATTTGCGCATCATCGCGCGCTCGGTCGCCGTGACGTTGCCGCATCCCGTCCCATCGTAATAGGAGCCATCCTCGAGGGTGCGCAGGTAATAGCCAGGCACCATCTTCTGAAGCGGGTTGCCATTGACGGAGGCGAAATGGTTATAGACGACGTCCATGATGACGCGGATGTCGTTTTCCGCGCACTTGGCGACGAGTTCCTTGAATTCGCGCATCGCGGCGACGGCGCTATTGGCGTTGCTCGCATAGGCGCCCTCGACGCAGTTGTAATTCAGAGGATTATAGCCCCAGTTATAGGCGGGAGCGGTCTTCTCTTCGCCCCACATGTCGCGCTCGACGACGTAGAGGCCTTCTTCGTTGAGCCAGCGCTCGTCGTTATCATAGTCGAACACGGGGAGCAGCTGCACGGCCTTGACGCCCATCTCCTTGATGTGGTCGAAGCCGGTCTTGACGGTGATGGAACCTTCGCCTTTGCTCGTCGAGTAGGTCGTCCCCTCCTCGATGAAGGCCTTGAAGGTGCCCGGACGCTCTGAGCCATTCCAGGTCGCGTCGGCGGTGAGGTCGCGGATATGGGCCTCGTAGACGCTTAGCTCGTTCGGACGGGCGATGTCGGTGAGCAAG
>JAFSVB010000205.1 GCA_017450325.1 Bacilli bacterium
AAGGACTAATACAAAGTATTAAGGCAAATTCATAAGGCTCACTAGAAATAGTGGGTTTTTAATAGATTTGGAGTCGGAATTTGCACGGTGTTGTTGACGGAGGCCCAAGCGCCTTATAATCAGCTTGCTTGACAAGGAGCAAGCCAAAGACGGCTTTTGTGGGGTTCCGGCGTCTTACCTGGCGGTTTGGCCGGGGCTCCCCAAAAGCCCAAACCGCCAGACATATGAGCAGCAAAAACGACCCGAACTGGGGACTCGTTTCGACGTTCCCAAAGATAAGCGGCCTCACCGTGGGCAAGGGGGCCGAGGCTTTCCTGCGTGAGGCCTACGAGGACTGGTATCACCAGAAGCACGCAAAGCCGACCGAGGCGATGGTCGCCTGGTTCAACCTGCATGAGCCGGGCTCATGCCCGCATTGCGGCGGCGAAGCCATCATCCGCTTCGGGAAGACGGCCAACGGCACCGACAGGTACCGCTGCCTCGCCTGCGGGAGGACGTTCACCCCCACGACGGGGACGATATTCGACTCGTTCAAGATACCGCCCTCGGAATGGATGGAGTTCCTCCTCCACCTATTCGAGTTCCACTCCGTCAAGACGGCCGCCAGGGACAACAGGAACGCCGATTCCACCGGCAAATACTGGCTTCTCAAGGTGTTCAAGGTGCTTCGCGGCACCCAGGATCCCATCGTCCTGCGCCAGGCCGCCGTCATCGATGAGTTCAGCATCAGGGACCGCGGCGGCGACGCCTGGAGGAAGGCCGATGGGTCGCTTCCCCGCGGGATGTCCTCCAACCGCATCCTCGCCGCCACCGGGATAGATCCCTGGACGAACAGGGCGTTCGCCGTGGAGGCCGGAAGGGGCAAGCTGAGCGCCGGCAGGTGCCTCAGGGCCTATGCCCCGCATCTCGGCAGGGGCGCCTGGGTCGTCCACGACTTGGAGAGGTCCCACGGGGCGCTCTTCTCCGAGCTCGGCCTATACGGCGAGTCCTACGACTCCGAGCTCTGCAAAGCCCTGAGGGACAAGGAGAACCCGCTCTGGGCGATCAACAACCTGCATTCCTACCTCCGCGATTTCCTGGAGTCCCACCCCTCGCTCGAGAGGGCGCTGTTCCAGGATTGGCTCAACCTGTTCATATTCATATGGAACGACCCGGCCGACAGGAGGGAGAAGGTGGCGCTTTTCATGGAGCTGGCGATGAGATGTCGCACCGTGATGCGCTATAGGGACGTGATGGGAAGGAAAACCGCCGATGCCATCGGCTAAGTCAACAACACCGTGCAAATTCCGACTCAATATATTTATACAAATTTTTAAATTATATATCATATAAAATATTTGTTTATTTACAAGAATCGCTATGGACGATATCATAAACGCATGGAATTCAACGAACTCCTTGACCGCCTTATCCCTGAGGTTACCCTTGAGACGAAAGATTCTTATTCTAAGCCTTTGGTGAAAGAAATCGGATCTATGGTCCGTGCGTATCGGAAAAGAAGAGGCATCTCCCAAATCCAGCTCTCTCGGAAAAGCGGTATCTCACAAGCTAATATCAGCAAATTCGAGAACGGCGAATACAACATCAGTCTCTCTCAACTCGAGAGATTAATCCGTGCCTTGAATGCGCATATTGTTATGGAGGTCAAGCCTAATGAATAAATTCATCCAAGAGCTCTCGATTAAGCAATTTCGCGGAATTAATGGTTTAGCCCTAAAGAATCTTTCTGCCGTGAATCTTTTTGTCGGCGAGAATAACGGGGGGAAGACTTCCGTCCTTGAAGCAATTTGCTGCCTAAGAAGCGTCGACGCATACAACCTGTTTCAGATTTGCCGTGAGAGGAAGCGTGACAGCGCCTCTCTTAGGGACATCCGTTACTTGTTCTATGGCGATACGCGCTCCTTTGAGATTAATGCCTCTTTAGCGGACGGTTCATCATGCAACTATGCTTCTTCCTATTCGTTTCATCCGGCAACCTTCAGCAAGGAAGTGTTTTTTCAAGACGAAGAAGAGACCCCGCTAACCCCTTTATGGCGCGACGCGGTAGACGCGGCGGGAATCAACGGCAAAGAATTGCAGGTTCTTGATCTTGAAATCACCCGCAACGCAGAACGGCGAAGACTTTCCGCTTTTGACATCGACGTCTCTCTTGGGAGGGTAAAAAAATCCGCTGAGGATGATTTAAAGATCATTTATGTTCACCCCTCTAGCCATTATCGTCCATTGGCCAAAGAGCTTTCTTCGATTTTAAAAAGCGACTCTTACTCAAAACTACTCATTGAGCTTTTGAAACTACTCGATTCGAAAATCGAGCGCATCGAAACTATTCCGGATGAACTTTTTGGTTCCAATGAGGTATATATCAAAAGGGAAGGAGAGGACCCTAAACCCATTTCTGTCTACGGGGACGGCACGAAAAAACTACTGAACTTAGCCGTCGCCGCCGCTAAGGCGAAAGACGGCTACCTCCTCTTGGATGAAATCGAGACATCCCTTCATTATGGTTTGATTGAAAACAGCCTGCTCTTTTTGACTAAAATCAGTGAGAAATTTAACGTTCAACTCTTTATCACCACCCACAGCAAAGAGACCATCGACTGTTTCTATGAGGCCATGAAGGGTAAGGAAGACTCTTTACGCATTTATACGCTGCGTAAAGAAGGCGAACAGTCCTTCGTTCGGGGACTTAATGGAACCGAAGCCCAAGAATATGAGCGCGCCGGGGTGGAGGTGCGTAAATAATGGCAAACAAACCGTCTCCGAGCGCATTCATAATGGTGGAAGGTGTGTCCGACGTTGCGTTTTTGAGCGCTTATCTTGGCCAGATTTATGGTTTTCGTTTTGAGAGAGGCTCGCATAAAAGTGATAACATCTACTCCATCGATTTCTATGAAAGGGTGGTCAAGGGAACGCCTTCTGAATCTTTGCTTGCCCGAGACGAAACCGAACGCATTGCTATTGTCTCGTGCGATGGCCATACTTCATTTGACAAAGCGTTTGCCGCATGCGTTAAACCGCACTTTGATAATGCGCCTAGCGACGCTAAAATCCGCCTTTTAATTATCGAGGATGCCGACCAAAACGAATCTACCAAGGATTCGCGTTACCCAAGCCTCGAGTATTCGCCAAAAGAGCTCTTTCTTGATGATACCCAGGGGTGGAGCGAATTGAGCAATGGTTTTGGAACCACTTTTCGATACAAAGCTATATTGTGCTGCATTCCTTATGATGGGGAGGGGTGCTTAGAGACCATCGTCATGGATTCCGTCCGCGGCAGCGAGCCATGCATCGTCGAAGAAAGCGCCGCTTTCATTGATGGGCTTTCCGAGGAGGCCTCTGCCCACATAAAGAAAAGAAGGAAGAGAGTTAAAGCGAAGGCTGGTGTTGTCTTTACTCTGCTGAATCCCGAGGGGACCTTTAAAGAACTCGCGGAAAAGTTTGAGAAGGTGGATTGCACCTGCGAAGCCATCGCGAAGCAATTCAGCTTTCTTCAGTTCCTTAAGGCCAACGTTCAATAGTTTCCATTCTTTGATATTGATTATTGAAACTGGTTGGAGAGAAGGGCTAAAGAGTCTTGCCGTGCGAATTACGGCCATTAATACGAATCATTATGGATACCGATAATAGGAAAACCAATGCGGATGAATAGAAGGAACCCTATGTATGGATGCTTTCGACACTAACTGCCTCGGCGATTTACCAAACAATAATCATAGGTGTTTTATAACGGACGTCTCTTTGTGCGAATTGCTCAAAGAAAAGAGTGAGTCGGAAAAGCGGGAGCAATTACGTTTGATTCTTAGTTTTGTCGAAAAGACTGGGAGCGAATTTACGTTTATGCCCACGAATCAAGGAAGGTATGCCAAGTTTGAGAGATCGAAATCGGAGAGGGTTGCATATTACAATTTGAACACAAGCTCCCGCGATTTTAACGGTATGAGCCCATATGCCTAAAACCCGATAAAAGGCCGATTTCCATAGAACTATCCGCCCTAACGCCCGACGCAAGACCGAAAACCCTGGCGAAAAGGGCGTTTTTCCTCGTTTTTAGGGTGGTAGCAATTACGCGTGAAGTCCTTTTGACGAACTTTTAGCAAAGAAAAATGCCGATTGCAGATTTCGGACTTCCGGTGCACGGTTTTCGGTTAAATCGGTGCAGTGATTTCGGGCAACCGGTGTAGCGTTTCGGCCGTTCGGTGTGGGCGGCCTTTTCCTTTGGTAGCATTCTCCCGTGGTAAATAATCGCAACGAGTTGCGCCTACGTTTTTTCATACTCTAGTTGACGTTTTTTGATAACGACTGCGCGGTTTTCGAAGAAGGTCTAAACCAAAAATAATTCAATTTGTATTATTTTTGATTTAGACTATTTAGGAAGGATAACGAAAATGATTAACTATTATTTGCTTTCCATCACTACCTCTGGAATGAAGAACATCGCAAAGCCGATCACGATAGATTTTTCCAAAAAGACCGGCATCTCCTCGATTCAGCCTACCGGAAACAATGTCACGGGCATTTACGGAAGTAATGGGGCGGGGAAAAGTGCAGTTATCATGTCTGTCCTGTTTGCCAAAGGAATGACTACAAAACCGGATTATTTGGCAAGCGACCGTGCGAAAAACATCATTTTCACATTTCTCAACAAAGAAACAAACCGGTTTGACTTTTCCATCACTTTTGCCGATTATGATTCCGAGAACGATAACAAAGTTGGAAACATATATCGATACTCCCTTTCATTGGCGTTAGAAGGGGTCAGCGCAAAAATCCAAAGCGAGTCGCTGAGCTTGATTCGTGGGAGGAGAATGACCGGCGTGGAAAGCCCAGTGTTCTCCATCACGAATGGTGTTCTTTCCTTTTTCAGTAAAGACCCCCACGGTTTCCAAAGTTTTATCGTTGAGAAGACGTTGAACGTCCTCACAAATTCCACGCTTTTAAGTCAGTTTGGGCGTTTGCTGGAATCGATTCTTGCCAAGCGGCCTGAGCTTGAGGAGCAAAAAATACCAGAGTTTATGCATGCTTGGTTTTCCGCTAATGCCTTTATGTCCTCCATCGCCATTCATTTGGAGCATCAAGACGAGGATGTTGTCAATCGACCGAAAGAGAAGGAGATAGCCAAGCTTCAGGACATGGAGCCTGAGCGGATCAAAGGTAATGTTCTATCGAATATTAAAAATGTAGGAAAGGGGATTCACCGTATCCCAAAAGAAGAATATGCGTCTTATCAGAAGCATGTCGCCAAGTTGACCGAATTTCTTAGATTGTTCAAGCCGGATTTGCAAAAAATAGAAATCGAAAGGCGAGAAGACGAGCGATACTATTACTGCTCAAAGGTATTGGTTTATCCGGCTTACTCCGTTTCTGCATCGTGCGAAAGCACCGGCATAAGAAAGGTGCTGCAGATGTTCCCTCTCTTGGATGCGGCTTCCAATGGCAACGTTGTCTTCATCGACGAACTAGACGCGAATATCTCAGGCCCTTATTTAGAAAAGTTGGTGCTATACATGCTTCATTACGGCAAAGGCCAACTTATTTTCACCGCCCACAATATGGACCCGATGAAAGTCTTGGTTAAGACGAAAAGCCTTTATTTCATTGGCGAAAACAACGTGGTGACATATTGGGCCAATTCGGGGAATTACAAGCCCTATATACTCTATCCGGAAGGAATGATCGAAGGCCTGCCGTTTAATATCGACGATTTTGATTTCCTTAGTTGCTTCTCAAGCGAGGATAATGAAGAAAGCGGCGGTCAAGACGAATGAGCGTTCAGATTATTTTCTGCGTTGAGGCGAATAGCCAATCCGAAAGCGACTTTATGTATATCAAGTCTCTATTGCAGTATCGGTACGCATTTGATGGGAGCCAGCCAAAATATAAACCGATTTTCATGAACTCCAAATCCCGCTATAACCAGCAGGAAAAGGCAATCCAAAAACTGATAAAGATGCATGAAAGAACCGGTCCAACGCGCGTCGTGATGTGCGTAGACGAAGATAACGATACTCCCGACTCTTTTGCGCTGAACCCCGCGATCTCCGCTTACTGTCAAAAGATGCATTATGACTTGGTTTGGTTTCGGAAAGACATAGAGGACGTTTTCCTACATAGAAAAGTGGCGCCGAAAGAGAAGAACAAAACTGCGGCCTCGTTTGCCTTACATAAAGGCATAGGAAATGTTGATCTTTCCAATCTGAATCATAAAATTCCTCTTACGCGCAACATGACGAGCAATCTCATTACAATTCTTGACCCAATAATACTTGAAAACGGAGGGAGAATATGTCCAACACTAAAACAATCCTAGTAACCGGCGGAGCCGGCTTCATCGGCAACTGCTTCTGCAAGCTGCTTCTTTCGGAGCGGCCATCCTGGCGCGTTATTAACGTCGACTCGCTGACCTACGCGGCCAACCCGAACACCATAAAGGAAGAGCTTGAGAACCCGAACTACAGGTTCTACAAGACCGACATCAGGGACAGGGCCGGAATAGAGAAAATCTTCGAGGAGGAGAAGCCCGACATCGTGGTCAACTTCGCCGCCGAGAGCCACGTCGACCGCTCGATACTCGACCCCGAGTCCTTCCTGACCACCAACATCATCGGCACCGAGGTGCTGATGGACGCGTGCAGGACGTATGGCATCGAGCGGTACCACCAGGTCAGCACGGACGAGGTGTACGGGGACCTGCCCCTAGATAGGCCGGACCTCCTCTTCCACGAGGACACCCCGCTCCATACCTCTAGCCCCTATAGCACCTCGAAGGCCTCCGCGGACCTCCTCGTGCTGGCCTACCATAGGACCTACGGCCTCCCCGTGACGGTCAGCAGGTGCAGCAACAACTACGGCCCCTACCAGTTCCCGGAGAAGCTCCTACCCTTGATTATATACAAGGCCAACAACGACCAGAAGCTGCCCGTGTATGGCCAAGGGATCAACGTAAGGGATTGGCTATATGTGGAGGACCACTGCAGGGGCATCCTCGCCGTCCTTGAGAAAGGGAGAGTGGGGGAGGTCTATAACCTCGGTGGCCATAACGAGAGGAACAACCTCTACATCGTCAGGCGCATACTGTCCGAGCTAGGCAAGAGCGAGTCCCTCATAGAGTTCGTCGCCGACAGGCACGGCCACGACCAAAGGTACGCGATCGACCCCCAGAAGGCCAACGTGGAGCTTGGCTGGGACCCGATCACGACCT
>JAFSVB010000024.1 GCA_017450325.1 Bacilli bacterium
AGCAGGATCTATTATTACGACTGCACCGATTTCTATTACACCTCATCGGCCGAGGACGAATTGAGGAGATCCAAAAAGAGCAAGGAGGGGATATACGCCCCGCTGGTGCAGATGGGGATACTCATCGACGAAAGGGGGATGTTCATCGGGATGGCGATATTCCCCGGAAGCGCCAACGAGCAGCCGTCGCTGAAGACGCTGGAAGTCAACATCAAGGACAAATTCGGCATCGACAACGTGGTGATATGCACCGACGCCGGGCTGGGAAGCAACGAGAATAGGCTTTATAACTCGATAAACGGGAGGGCCTTCATATGCACCCACTCCCTCAAGAGGAGCAAGAGATACATCAAGGACTACGCCTTCCAAGAGAGGAACGTCGACGAAGCGGGCAACGACCGGGGGAGCGCATGGAAGGTATTGAACGGCAAAAAAGGGGAAACCTTCGACGTCGCCTCCTTGATAAAAGCCTATGAGAATTGCGGTGACAGAAAGGAAAAAGAAAGGCTGGAAAACATCGTTTTGTACAAATCCAGGATCGTCAACGATGGCATATCCGCGGACGTCGATAACGACGGAGGCAAGGAGAAAACGCGTTTCGAGCAGAGGCTGATCGTCACCTTTTCCTTGAAATACTATCTGTTCCAACTGGACAACTTCAACGAGGACCTGGCCAAGGCGAGGATGGTCATCGCGGGCGAAATGGACGCCAAAGAGGCCCCGGATAAATCATTCAAAAGATTGCTCAAGAAAAAGAAATATAAAAAGTCCGACGGAGAGGTCATTAAGGATAAGGATATTGATATTGAATACGGGCTTGACGAGGACGCGATCAAAGAGGAGACGAAATGGTTCGGCTATTACGCCACCGCGACGAGTCTGCTGAGGGACGACGTTAAGGACATCATCGCCATCAACAAAGAGAGGTGGCAAATCGAGTATTGCTTCAGAAGCATGAAGACGATGTTCAAAGCGCGCGCCGTTTACCTATCGACGCCCGAGCACATCAAAGGGCATTTCGAGATCGTCTACCTCACCTTGAACCTCTTCAAGGTCATGCAGATGAAGATATACCGCCATTACGGATACGGAAACAAAACGGTTGGGAGGCTGACGAAAGGCGATGTCCACAAAGGGGAGATCACGCCCTACAAAATCATCGAGACGCTAAGGAGCATGAGCATCACCAAACTGGAATGCGAAAACCGCGACGACGTCTACGTCCCTTCTTTCAAAAGAACGTCGCTGAGCGACGCCCTTGGGAATATTTTTAATATGTCGTTTGCTCAGAGGGCAATTTTGGGAAAAAGATTGGAGAAACTAATCGGATAGAACCACACTAATATTGAGTTTTTTAAATTCTTTATTTATCTAAAGATAAATAAGAGTTCGTTATTCTGTAAAACTTAAGTAAAACAAATCACGGAAGCCTCGCCGGGGTTTTCCGTTCTGAGCTGTGCTCGGCCTCTTCTTCTATAAACGACACTGGTGAGAGCCCGGATATAGTTCTTTCTGATTCGCTAACGGTTATTGGCATTGAGCATTTTCAAATAGATAGCAAAACGATAGCATGAAAGAGTGCGAGAAAGGTGATACTGCCATTAGATATAGGCGGACGGGAATAAATTGTTCTTCGAAAAGGTGCGAATATCGGCTGCTCTGAGTGGTCCCACACGAATATTGTTTTCCTAAACGCTTACGATTCTTTTTTGTCTTTAAAGTCCAAATAGACATTGGCTTTATCAAACGCGATGCAGTAATCGTTGGATTGGATTAACTTGATGTACTCGAGAGTCCTCTCAAAGGGTTCGGTTAGCTTGCCATTGCGGTCGGATATTATTTCCACGCTTTGATCGATTTTGGCATCGACGTTATCTTCGATTTGTTTCCCCTTTTCAATCATCTTTTTTCCAAGATTGGTTTTCTTGAGAAATGTTTTTTCGAGCAATGAACCTGCGCCAGACATCAGGGTTGAGCCCCCTTTGGCAATTCCGCTTTGGACGGACGTTTCGAAGAGTTCGCCCGCCCTGTCTTTTACTTTTCCACTAAGAGATACATATTTTTCTTTATGCGAATCGATGCTCTTAAGGACGGAATTTATATATTTTTCATCGAAATTCTCTAGTAGCATGATTTCCAAAAACGAAGAAAAGGCGTATTGGTAAACCCCTAATTGAAGGTCGTTTAAGCGATCGATGGAAACCTTTATGTAATCTTTGGCTTTGCCGTTGAAATGAAGTCCGGCCTTCTTGTTCGTTTTATCCTCAATCAGCGACTCGAGAAGAAGAATGCTTTGTTCCGATTCATTCTTGATGGACTGGACCAAAATGTGCTTGTTGTTCTTGTATTTCTCGTTGTCTGAATTGTATTTGTAGTCGTTAAGCACTTCGAGCAAAGTATTGATGTTCGCTTTGATCTTTGCTTGTTCTTTGTAGAGCAAAAAGTTGGTTATATCCTTCTGTGCCTCGGTGATATGGTTGATCTTATGTTCGATCGCCATAATCGTGCAGGCAGTTGCTAAAGTGGCGGGGTTAAACGCGATGGGCGTCATGATGGCCTGACCCCCGCCGACAGCGCCGCTAGAGGTCATCAAAGAGCCGATGTAACCTCCACCAGATTGGAACATGGTCTTGCCTGCTGTGTTTACATAATAAAGCCCAGATCCGCCAGCGGAGGAAATTTTGGTAATGAGCTCAATTAAGGGATTGGCCACGCCTCCTAAGCTAGCCAAATGATTAATGGGAAAAGAAGGGAGGCTCGAGGCTTCAAGTCCCTTAAGTTCAAGATTAGGGACATATTCCACTTCCATGATGCGTTCGATTAATTGGTTCTTATTCGAAGCGGTAATTTCCCCATTTGCCATATTTTCAGTCCTGTTGATTGCTTTGAAGAGCGGTTTGCGAGGCTGGAATCGAAAACAATCTACAAAGTAATTGCTTCACGTCAACAATTATCGACTTCTTTTGGGTAAAAAACGATAGGGAACACCCCACTATTCGGTTTCCGATAGTTCCGATAGTTCGCGTATGCGACACCTATTTTTCTCTCAATATGTTCAACACTTTCACTAAATATGTAGCATATTCTATTTGACTTATTTGTAACTGTTTCTTACTATTTTGGTAGTCAAGGAGCGAATTAATATGAAGAACAACGTGATATCCCACTGCCCCTCTTGCGGAGCCGAGCTACATATAAGCCAACTAAAATGCCCCGAATGCAAAATCGAGATTAGCGGCGATTTTGACGTTCCAGGAAGTTCATCGCTTAATCTTTCCGCTGAAGACTTAGAGTTCGTTAAACTCTTCCTCAAACACGAAGGCAATCTTTCTAGGATTGGAAACGAGATTGGATTAAATTACGCTGGCATAAAAGAAAAACTAAAATCCGTCAAAGCGAAACTCGGTTTGGCTGAAGAAGAAACTTATCCAGGGCTAATACCTCAAATGAACCCTGGCGACCAAGAAGACCGTTTAACGGCAAGTGGCGAGATTATCCGAAGGCTTAACCAATCAGGCGGTATTGCTAGGTGCAAGATGCTCCGTGGCGAGCCCATATCCATTTGGCTAACCAACGATGGGGTCAAGAACTCTGGTTATCCGGACCTTCTCTGCGAATGGAAGATATTTGACGCTATCTTAGCAAAAGCCAATGAACTAGGTGGAAAGATGTATCGCGGCGATTCGGCCGCCCAATCGGGCGCGAAAATCGGAACTCCTGGCTTAGAGGAAGATACGATCGATGGCTTCATTAGCCTAAACTTCCATGATAAACATATTGGCGACACTACCTTAAGAAGATCGACCTATTACGCAGCCATCATGGACTGGGCAGGCATCTGCGAGAATCATCGCTCCGAAGGGAAAGGCGGCTATATCTTAATCAAA
>JAFSVB010000206.1 GCA_017450325.1 Bacilli bacterium
AAAACGCCACGCATCGCTGCGTGGTGTCACTCGGCTTTCCTGTTTAACGTCTCGTGTAGCTCCAATTCCGACGGGATATTTCGTATTAGAGGTTTACCTCGTGGGAGATTCCAACCAACCACATCCCTTGCGGGATTCGTCCCTTACCTCCAAGATCGCTTGATCGACCAGGGCATTCAGAGACAAGTTTTTGATTCTGCGGTGTACCGCCGAGAGGAGCTCTTATCCTCCTAGGCCTATTTCGGGTCATCCCTAGTAGGTCTCGATGTCGATTCTGAGTTACGTCTTCGTTCGCTCAGATATCTCTACCACGTTCCGACTTCACGAATTGCAGGGTGGAACGACTTCCTTCGGGGACTTGCGTCTCCGATCTCCACCAGGCTTGCGCCTGGCTTCGAGGCTTTTCCAGCGGTTTACCGCGCGCCGAGCCTCTTTTGGCACCGACTCGGTTATGAATTCCCGAGCGTTCACGGACGAGCCTGCATCCCGAAGGATACCGACGCGTTCGCAACCCCATTTCCAGTTTCACTGACGGCGGGGCTATCGTCGCATCCACGAAGAGGGATCCGTGGATGTCTAGCTGATGCATCGAGGTTTCTTAGGCCAGGATTCATCGCATCAACAGCAGAGATTTTTCGGTTTACCGTGGCCCTTCTGCCAGGCCGGAGGTTTTTCTCCTCTCGGAGGCTTACGCCCCCATCCGCTTGAGGTCTACTTCCTAGTTCTACTAGGCGGCGGAGCGGATTGGATCGCCGGAGACATCATCTTTCGATGCAGCCTCTCTACTCATTGGCCCTCCCTTGCGGAGGGGGCTTCCCGAGCACCACTGTCTTCAGGTCTACCTGACGGATTGGCTCTTCCGTGTAGATGCATCGCTGCATCCCTTTGACGCATCGCGGTTTGTTTCCTTCCGCTGCTCGTCACCCCTGGTTCTTTCGGTCTACCGATGGAGGCAAGGTTCCTCCCGGGCGTTGCCCTTCCCTCTTTGCTCCGGCTTCGGCAAGCGTTCACGCTGAGGAGAGCGGTGATTTTCTCGTGCACGAGGCGGGTTCGCTCTTCCCGCTGGGGACCTCGACGAAGTTCGTTAGTCCCACGATCGCGCCGGTTCCCTTTTTCAAGGCCTAACGCAGTGCCCCTATTCACCAGATCACTGGCCGCCAGGGTCCTAGGCGGTGGCTTTCCTTGCCCCAAGGCAAGGAGCCCTTACGAACGGATCCTCCGCCAAGGCGAAGCCTAGCGTTTACTCGTTCGCACCCCATTCATCGGTTTACCGACTGGGCGGGGTAGCCTGGTGGACTCACCTTCAAGCGATGAATCTCCTCAGCTTCTTGCGAAGCAGCAGGCCTTTCAGGAATCAGGTTCCCTCGGGGCGTCTTGCGTTCCCCTCACCTTACCTCTCGTAAGGTGTTTCCACAGTTTCGCCCCGCCTCGCGGCTTGGCGTTCCCTGTAGAACACATAATTATACGCGCTTCGGGAAATGCGTCAACACTTTTTTGCAAATATTTTTAAGCTTTTTATGTAGATACCAAAGGTATCTAAAATTTTTATACTCATATATTGAGAATTTCGTCTCTCTTTGGGCATCGTTTAAAGGCAAATATTTCTAATACGTGTGCACGCATTAATGTATCTTTATCTAAGGCAGGTGCTCGCTATGGATGATTATCAAACGTTGTTGAATTTCTGGAATCAGGCTTATGCAAACCGCGAATCAAGTATGGACGCCAAAGCTTGGGAAGACCTTGTTCCCTCCAAGAAACAGTTAGAGGCCTTACAACGGCTCTCGGATGCCGAGAAGATTTTAGACTATGGCTGTGGGCAGGGTTGGGGCGCGATTGCCTTAACGAAATGCGGCGCAAAAGACGTGCAAGGCGTCGAAGTATCCGAAAACGCAATCGCTTCTGCTCGAGCGCTGGCCACTACATATGAATCGAACGCGCACTTTAACGTCATAGACCTCGACTGGTTAAAGAAATGCCCGAGCGTATTTGATGGGCTCTTCTGTTCGAACGTCCTGGACGTGATCCCGTTCGAAGCGGCCAAAGAAGTCCTCGCTGGGTTCGCGCATATCGTTCTTTCCGGCGGCAAGGTCGTGATTAGTCTGAACTTCTTTATGACGCCCCAAGATAATCCTGAGCGGCACATGAGCGCGAAAGGACGCTATCTCTATGTCGATGGAGTCCTCCGCCTTTCCTGCCTTAGTGACGACGAGTGGACTCAATGCTTCCAAGAATGGTTCGACGTCGAGAAGCTAGAACACTATGCTTGGCCAGGCGAAAAAACCGAGACGCGCCGTCTCTTCTATCTGCGCAGAAAATAAGAAAACGTAAAATTTAGCCGAGAATTGCAGCGATTTCTTCCAGATTGCTCGCAAAATGGATGCGTTTTAACGCGCCGTCGTAGATAAAACCTTCTTTTTCCGCGTGAGCAAGCCACTGCTTAATGCCGTCGTAATAGCCGTTGAGGTTATAGAAGATGATTTCTTTGTTCGGGTAATAGAATTTGCTCTCGCAGGACACCTCCGACATCTCGTCCA
>JAFSVB010000207.1 GCA_017450325.1 Bacilli bacterium
ACATCGAACATAAAACCTACGAGCCAGCCGACGAAGAGCAATAATATCCCCGATTTCCTCTACTAATCTTATCCGAGGATTCTAGGCCTTTAACTAGTTACGGCCGATTTCCTCGGATAACTTTTTTCCTTGGATAATGCCCGTCACACCAAAAGAAAATCCCGCTTCGGCGGGAATTTCTTTTAGATGTCCTCAGGGGACCACTTTCTTGATTTTGGATTGGTCGCGGATTTTGCGGGAGCTAAGGGCGGCTGCGGTTTCGCCACCACCGGACGCTTGGGGATCCGAATCTTGCGCGTTTTGACGGCGGGCTCTGGAATGTAGTGCGGGATAACGACCTTGCCGCCTTCTTCAATGATATCGGATTTATCCTTGATGTCTTGGTAGATGCGACGGCACTCGAGGAATCGACCTTCCTTCGCATATTGGTCGAAGACCGCGCGCTTGAGGGTGGCGTCCCTCTCACAGCAATAGGCGACCATGAATTCGTAGGAATCGCGGCGCATGGGCTCCATGGAATCGGGAATGAACGCTTTGTAATGAAGGTCGAGCATCATCGAAGTCCAGTTGCCCTTCTTGTAATCCTTGTAGAAACGCTTGCGGTAGGCGCTGCGGTCCGAGCCATCGCGGAAGGATTTGATACGTTGCTTACGCAAAGTGTAAATCTCTTCGTATTTGGCAGGGTAGTTCACGTTATAGAAGAGGCCGAAGAGCATGACAAGGGCGAATAGCGCGCCATAGCCAGCCGTTCCGAAGCGGAAGACCTTCTCCAACAAATTCAGGATATTCGCCGGAATCTTGTTGATGAGATTGGTGAGGAACGGGACCATGTAGTAGAGGACGAAGAGAACGGTGAGGAGCACCATCACGACATAAGCGACGATGAGGATCCAGCCAAACCACCAATAGGCGCGGCGGCATTTGCACATCTTGATGGAGAAAATCAGGGCGAAAAGGTTCACGAAAGCGACTGCGGCGGGAACGATGACGAAACCGATAAGCTTGTAAAGGCTATCGATCATCCCGATGTTCAGTGCCTTATCGGGAATTTTCCCTAAAATCATCTTGGAAATGCCAAGATTCGGGAAAAGGAACAAAGCCATCGCCGCCGTCACCGCGAGCGTAAGGATAAGCATGATAAAGCACGCTACCGGAATCCATTTTCTCGGACGGGTCGGCTGCGACTTTTGAAGTAATTCAACAGTCACCATATTTTCCATATGAAACATTATAGGACCACAGAGGACGTTTGGTCACTGATTTCTTTAAGAAATAGGCCATGCACTTGCTTTTTTGGCTACCTCTTCCACGTCCGTTCCTTTACAATGTGATGCGCAACAATCGGAGTGAAACATGGCAAAAAACATCTTAATCGCATATTTCTCCCACGGTGGTGAGAACCTCGTGGATGATCAAATCGTCGACTTAGGCGATGAAGGGAACACCAAAGTAGCCGCGCGCCTTCTTCGCGAAGCTTTGGCGTCCCGCGGGCTCAAATCGAATCTCTTTGAGATTGAACCGCTCATCCCCTATGACCGCAGCTACGAAGGGACGCTCGCACGTTCCCGCCAGGAATATCAAGATGGCGCCGCCCCGTTAATCAATGACGGCCCCAACGGCTACGACGCCTATCAAGTTATTTTCTTGGGATACCCGAACTGGTGGGGAACCGTTCCTGCGCCGATTCTCTCCTTCCTCCGCGACCATGATTTGCATGGCAAGACCATCATCCCATTCGTAACGCATGGAGGGCAGCGCTTCCTCTACTCCCTCGAAACGATTCAGAAGGAGGCGCCGAATGCGACGATTCAAGAAGGATTCGCTATCGCGGCCCCGTACATGTCCGCCGCTAAAGCGGTTATCGAGGATTGGCTAAAGGAAAACGCCGATAAGCTCGACTAAGAAAATAGCCCCAGCCATTGCGGCGGGGCATTTCTTTTAGCTTAGCGGTACGGGCTTGATGTCGAGGACGCCATTGTCCACGCGGACGAGCATCGAGGTCTCGATGGGAATCTCGCCACGGATGATTTTCTCCGCGAGGAAGGTCTCAATCTTATCCTGGATGAACCGTTTGATGGGTCGGGCGCCGAACTCTTCGTCGAACGCCGAGTCGATGATGAAGTCGGTGACGGCAGGATCAAAACTCACGCGGTAATACTGCTCATCAAGACGCCCCGCGAGCTCCTTGAGCATCTTCTCGACGATGAGGCGTTGCTCGACGCGCCCGAGGGGGTTGAAATAGACGATCTCGTCGATGCGGTTGAGGAATTCTGGCTTGAAAGTCTGACGGAGCAATCCTTGTACTTCCGCCCGTTTTCCCCGCAAAAGTGCCTCCGATCCAAGATTACTCGTCATGATAATAACCGTATTGCGGAAGTCGACGAGACGTCCTTGTGAATCGGTCAAACGACCTTCGTCAAGCACCTGCAAGAGCAGGTTGAAGACTTCGGGGTCGGCCTTTTCAATCTCGTCGAAGAGCACGATGGAATACGGATTGCGGCGTACCTTCTCGGTGAGTTGACCGCCTTGCTCATAGCCGATATATCCAGGGGCAGCACCGATAAGGCGCGAAACGGAATACTTTTCCATATATTCGGACATATCAATGCGAATGATGTTGTTCTCGTCGTCGAACAGAGCCTCCGCAAGTGCCTTGGAGACTTCCGTTTTGCCTACGCCCGTCGGGCCAAGGAAGAGGAAACTACCAATAGGACGGTTCGGGTTCTTGATGCCCGCGCGCTGACGGAGGATGGCGTTGCTGACGAGCTCGATCGCATTATCTTGCCCGATAACGCGATTGCGCAGGGTGCGGGCGAGGTCGAGCACTTTTTCTTTGTCGCCTTTTTCGATGCGGGCGACGGGAATGCCCGTCATCTTGGAGACGATGGTAGCGATTTCCGCTTCGTCCACCACTTCGTTAACCAGCTTTTCGCCCTTTTCGGCGACTTCGATTTGATGTAGCCTCGTCTCCAATTCGGGGATGGTCTTATACTGTAGCTCGCTGGCTTTGCGATAATCGCCTTCCGAGAAGGAAACTGAAAGATCAAAACGCGCTTTCTCAAGCTTGGCCTTTAGTTGCTTGGCCTCGGTGATTTCGTTTTTCTCGGACTCCCACCGCTTGCGCAGTTCTTCGTAACGCGCTTCTTCCGCATCTAGTTCCATCTGCAGTGCGTCCAGACGTTTTCGACTCGAATCGTCCTTTTCTTTCGAAAGGGCGACCTTTTCAATTTCCAGCTGACGGATGCGGCGATTGCTTTCATCGAGTTCCGTCGGCATGGATTCGATTTCAACTTTGATGTGAGCGCAGGCCTCGTCGAGTAAGTCGATGGCTTTATCGGGCAAGAATCGGTTGGTGATATAGCGGTTGGACATCGTGGCGGCCGCGACGATGGCTCCATCGGTGATGGCCACGCCGTGATAAGATTCGAAGCGCTGCTTCAAACCACGGAGGATCGAAATCGTGTCGGCGACCGTCGGCTCCCCCACCATGACGGGTTGGAACCTACGCTCGAGGGCGCGGTCTTTTTCGATGTACTCGCGGTATTCATTGAGCGTGGTCGCGCCGATGCAATCAATATCGCCGCGGGCCAGTAGCGGCTTCAGCATGTTTGACGCATCCATCGCCCCATCGGTACGTCCTGCGCCGACGATGAGGTGCAGCTCGTCGATGAAAAGGATGATCTTCCCATCCGATTCCTTGATTTTGTTGAGGACGGCCTTAAGGCGTTCCTCGAATTCGCCGCGATACTTCGCGCCCGCCAACAGGGCGCCCATATCGAGCTCATATATGTGTTTTCCTTGCAAAGATGCGGGCACGTCGTTTTTGACGATACGCTCGGCCAATCCTTCGACGATTGCCGTTTTGCCAACACCAGGCTCACCGAGAAGAACGACGTTATTCTTTGTTTTCCTCGCTAAAACCTGGATAACTTTTCGGATTTCCTCATCCCTTCCGATAACGGGATCGATTTTTCCATTGCTGACGGCATCGTTGATATCACGACCGAACTTATTCAAAACTTCAGGGTCGTTTTCGTATGAGGGCATTTGTTCAAACTGCATAGTTGTGCCTCCTTTCGAGCCGATTATTCGGCTTCGCTTATTATGATAGCGCAAAATTTAGCAGTCTCAAGCATAGAGTGCTAATTTCTTGCAATTGTAACTTTTAATGGACGGGACAATAATTAATGCTGATGAGCCGTAATCGCGCATATCTCATACTTGCTGGCTGTCTTTTCGCTTTGCCTGTCCTTTGCGGCGTCTTTGGTTTTACCAACATCCTTTCCCAGAAAGCGAAATCCCCGCGCTCTTCTTGGATGAAAGACATCTCGGACGATACCGTCATCCAAGACCTTGATATCGTTGGTAGTCATGATTCTCTTGCCCTATATGGCATCGGTGACCTCGCCGGTCAATGCCAGAGCCTTCCCATCGGCGAGCAACTGGAATTAGGCGTTCGTCTCTTCGACATTCGTCTTAAGGCCTCTGGCACTTCTTTACAGGCTTACCATGGCATCGTCAATGAGAAGCAAATGTTCCACGAGACGATCTCCGTCCTTCACTCATTTCTAACCAGTCACCCGAGCGAAGCCCTCTTCGTCAGCATCAAAAACGAAGATTCCAAGGACAAGGACGTCGCTCGTTTCAACAAGCTCGTCGACCAGCAAATCGACCCATCCTACTGGTATTTGGATGCCGCTATGCCCACAACGCTAGGCCAAATCCGAGGCAAGATGGTTTTGCTTAGCCGCTATGCGGAGGCTTCCCACGGCGTCGACTGGCATAATGGATGGCTCGATAATGAGTCGTTTTCCCTCGGCGATTCTTTCTACGTGCAGGATCAATATGCCCTAGACAGCATTGAAAAGAAGAAGGAAGCCATCGTTGCGTGCTATGCACGCTCGGAGACCTTTAAAGTCAATTACTTCAGTGGATACCTCACAAGCCATTTCCCGCCTATGCACGCGCCGACGTTCGCGAAAGAAATCAATGGTTGGGCCAAAACGTATCTACCGAGCGTCCCAAAGAAAGGCTTCATGTTCTTCGATTTTGTGAATACCGAATTGATGGACATCGTCTACGGGGGTGGACAGAAGTGAAAAAGAGCGCGCCTTTCATCGTTCTCGCCATCATCGGAGCGGCCGTCGTCATCCCGCTTTCCATAGCCTTAGGATTTATCGAGATTCGAGCGGTTCTCGCGGGAGACGCTGGCCTCTATGAAAATCCTTTTGCGCAGACGTTAAGACTACTCCTACGACTATTCGGGCTTATCTTCGCCTTAGTAAGCGCCGTATTGTCCCTTATCGGCGCAAAAAAGAAAGGGGCCGTCGCGGCGATTGCCATTGCCTTATGCCTCGGCTCCTTAATCTTCGCGCTGTTCTCGCTATTCTTCTACGAATGGTACATCGGCCTGGCCTTGATCGTCGGGCTGCTGCTCGTAGCTTCCCCCGCTTTTCGCGCTTCCCTAGAATGGGGCAAGCTCAGCGGTACTTCTCGATAATCTCTTTGGCCTTCTTTCGCCCGGACCTAATAGCCGCGGCGATATTTTTCGCGCCATAGGAGCAATCTCCGATCGCATGGAGCGAACCGCCGAGCGTTACGGGATCCACAAGCGAGGCGAGGTCGCTCTTTTCTCCAATAGCCATGATGAAGGCGTCACAATCTAAATCGAACTCGCTGCCTTCGATGGTAAAGAAACTCGGCCTACCGCTTTCGTCTTTTTCTCCAAGTCCCATGCGGACTAAGCGAAGGCCTAGGAGGTCCCCTTCTTCGGAGATGTGATAGTCCGCGACATTCGTCAGCGGGGAGAAGACGACGCCATCTTCTTTCGCCTCGGCGATTTCGTGCCTCTGAGCGGGCATGGAGGCTTCGTCGCGGCGGTAAATCAAAATGACGCGGACGCCTTGGCGGACGAAAAGCCTGCTGACGTCCATCGCGACATTGCCGCCACCCATCACGACAATATGCTTCTTTTGGTCGAGGCCGCGATAGTCGCCATGAATGTTCGCATCTTCAAGAAGAGACAACGCGGTGTGGATGTCCTTGCAAGGCGGGGTGACTAAGCGATTCTCCTTCTCGGCGCCAACAGCAAGGATAACTTCATCGTATTTTCCACGCAAATCCCCAATATTTTCAGAATTAAACTCAGTATTGAAGCAAAATTTTACCCCGAGTGTCTCAAGACGCTTTTGGGTAAGAAGGAGACCCGCCTTATCGAAACGGAAGTTCGGGATGCCGGTGAGCATCGCTCCTCCAAGAGAAGATTGTTTATCGTAGACGGTCACGCCAAAGCCTGCGAGAGAAAGATACACGGAGGCAGACAAAGCGCTTGGGCCCGCACCGACGATGGCGACGCTTTTGCCGCAAGGTTCTGCAGCTTGGAATGGGAATGGGCAGCGTATGGATAATTCGTGCTCGACGGCAGGAAAATCCACCGGTTCGCCCCGGATGCCCCGAATGCAGTTGCCGCGGCACTGCCGCTGGTGATCGCATAAAAGCGAAGTCCATTCCGGAAATGGATTGGTGGAATAAAGAAGATCCGCCGCCTCCTTCTCCTTCCCCTGCTTGAGCAAATCGAGAATCCGAGGGATTTCGTTTCCACAGGGACACGCGTTATGGCAACGCGCGTTTTTGCAGTTCAAACAGTTCTGATAGATAGGCGAAAGATCCATATGGTTTATCCTCACTTGCTTTGGCTTAAATGATAAACGCCATATAGGCTGCGTCAAAGAGAGAAGCGACGAATTGGAAATAACGGTCGCGATTATAGTCGCCTTCGTGGACGACGCGCATCAATAACGTGGAGAAGCCACCCGAGAGGAAAGCCGCGATATCACCCGTGTCGTAGCGGAAGCGCATATGCGTGGCCATTTCCTGGATATAACCCGAAATAATCTGCTGCATCGCGTTTTTGAACACCTCCGTGCCCAAAGAACTTGGACATTGGCTAATGGAAAGAATCGAGTCTTTATGCGCAAGGCAATGATCGATGATACGGATAGCGAAATGAGCGACGACTTCGCGGGAATCCTCGCACGCTTCTTCGGCTTTCTCGTTGGCGACATCGACGTAAATCTGATGGGAAATCGTCTTGACGCAGTCGTCGAGAAGATCGTACTTGTCGTCATAATGCTTGTAGAAGGTCATTTTGTTGATGCCGGACTCCACGCATATTTCCTTGACGGTAATCTTTTCGAAAGGGCGTTCCTTCAGGAGCCGCAATAAGCCTTGTCGAAGTTCATTTCTCGTGCGAAGAATGCGGGCATCTTCTTTTTTCTCTATTGGGGTTGTCATCAAGGACATTATACATAATTAACTATACTGTTGTATCGATATCCATACTTTTCCACCAGAATGTCTCCCCTAAAGCCGTGCGACTGCTACAATAACAAGGATGAAAACGTATGCGTGCCGCCGCTGCGGCAAAAAATTCGCCGGAAGGCTCGACCGCTGCCCCCGCTGTGGCCAGCGAATCGTCTACTGCATCAATGGCAAGTATTACGATTGCGTCGGGAATGAGCTGATCTTAAAGAAAAACCGCATCGTGGGCGTCGTGCCAAATCCCCACGGTCCGCGGTTTTAATAGTCTCTTATTCGATAAACGGTTTTATTTTTCTTCCGTTTTTTCTTCAATCGCCTCTTCTTTAGGCTGCTCGATGACTTCGGGAGCCTCTTCTTTTTTCTTTTCGTCTTCAAGGGCTGCCTCAATCAAAGCGGGAATCGGACGGAACCAATGATAAATGGCTTGGAAGAGATAGACGGCGGCGATGTAGCAGAAATCCGCGCCGATGACATAGGCGTAAGGAAGCGTCTCGGCGCAGCCCATCACAATCGCGTAGACATCCCATGCGAGCAAGGCAATGCCGACGGGGAACATCAATATTTTATCGAGGAGACAGTTCTTCGCGCGACGCGCGGGAGAAAAGGTGGTCCAAAAGAAGTCGACGCAAATCCAAATGCCACCTCCAAGGGTCACATAAGTAAAAGCATAACGCTTCCATTCAGCGACCTTGATGACGCCTACGAGGAACAAAATGCCAAGGACGGCGAACACCGCGATGAATATGAGGTATTCAACCGTCAGCATGATCTTTATTTTTTTGACGGGGTCTTTTTGTTTCGTTTCCATGCCAATAACTATACTCTCAATCGATAAATAGTAAGAGGGAAACACGTTTATGGGGTGAGCAATCTACGCCAGATATAAGCCCTTTCATGCTTCCGCCTCTTTCTTTATACGCGCGAGAGAGTACAATTTCCATGTTATGGAACTCAAAGACTATATCTACGTCGAGGAGGACTTTCCCAAGAAAGGCATCTCCTTCAAAGACATTTCGCCGCTAGTTGAAAACCCAGAGGCCTTTGCCTACTCGATCGGGAAAATGAAAGAGATTGCCGAACGATGGGACGTTGACATCATCGTCGGTCCGGAATCTCGCGGATTCATTTTCGGCACCCCGCTCGCTTATGCCATGGGCAAAGGTTTCCTTATGGCGCGCAAGGCGGGCAAACTCCCTGGCAAAAAGCTATCGATTACCTACGACCTTGAGTACGGCCAAGCGACGCTTGAGATCCCTTCTTCCGCGATTCAGCAAGGCACCCGCGTCCTCATCGTGGATGACCTACTTGCAACGGGCGGCACCATCACCGCGTTAGAGACGTTATTAGAGAATGCCGGCGCGAAGGTCGTCGGCGTCATCACGCTCATCGAGTTAACCGATTTAAACGGCAAAAGCGCCTTCAAAGCGCCCTTCGAGGCCCTCATCCGCTACCCCCATTAACGGGGGTATTTTCTAACCTGAATTAAGCTATATTGGACATATTTGCAGGAGGTAAGATTATGTTCGAAGATGCCATTCTATTCTCGTTGTCCGCGAACCAAGCCCTCGCGGAATCCATCGCCGATCATCTAGGCGTGCCCTTAGGAGCCCGTTCCGTCAAGCGGTTCCCCTCGGGCGAAATTCTCGCCGAGCCCATTGATACCGTGCGCGGCAAGCAGGTCTTTATCATTGAGTCCACCTGCCCTCCCGTTAACGAAAACCTCATGGAGACGCTTATCTTCGTCGATGCGTTGAAAAGGGCGTCTGCAAAGGAAATCAACTTGATCGTCCCCTACTTTGGATATGCAAGGCAAGACCGCAAGGCCAAACCACGCCAGCCGATTACAGCCGCTCTTGTGGCCCATCTGCTTACCACGGCAGGCGTTGACCGCGTCGTTACCGTCAACCTCCACGCGGCTCAGATTCAGGGGTTCTTCTCCTGCTTGGTCGATGACCTTACCGCCGTTCCGCTTCTTGGCGCGGCGCTAAAAAGCGAAGGCATTCCCAAGGAAAACTTAATCATCGTCTCCCCGGACCACGGCGGCGTTAAGCGCGCCCGCGACCTCGCGAGCATCATGGGTAACTGCCCCATCGCCATCATCGACAAGCGCCGCTCACAATCTCTTGAGCCAGAAGTCATGGCCATCATCGGCGACGTCTCGGGCAAGGACTGCATCATGGTCGACGATATGATCGACACAGGCCGCAGCTGCGTCTTCGGCGCCAATGCGCTCCGCAACGCTGGGGCGAAAAGCGTTCGTATGCTCGCGGTACACCCAATTCTTTCCGACCCTTGCTATGACCTTTTCAAGGACCTCCCCTTCGACGAGGTTATCGTCACGGATTCCGTGCCACTAAACGAACAATTCTCCAAACTTCCCATCATGCGCGTCGTGAGTCTTGCTGGCATGCTCAGCGAGTGTATTGACCGCATCATCCGCAACGCCCCGCTCTCCGTCGTCTTTGATGCCTATGGCAATCCCGAGAGCATCAACAAAAATAGTCCTAAGTAATAGGTTAAAACCGCTAGGAGCCTTTCACTGAGAATTGCTGCCTAGCGGTTTTCCTTTTCACGGGCAAGAGAAAAGCGCATCTAGATTCGGTCTGGATGCGCCTATGCTCGTTATTCGACGATCTTCGCGTCCTTGATGAAGTTCCTGGCGGAACGCGCGGCACTTTCGGCCGAATCGCGCTTCGGATAGGTTTCGCCCATCAACAGGAGGATTCCGTTGTCGCTATAGAGGCGGAACTGATAACGGTCCTGCTTGTCCTTGGCGATGGTGATATTGGAACCATCGAGCAGTTTTTCACGGATGTTATCGATCGCCTTTTTCGCGACGGTCTTGG
>JAFSVB010000025.1 GCA_017450325.1 Bacilli bacterium
AATATCGGCGCTCCGGAAGAAGAAGCGGTCGCCTTTCAGGGCTTTTTTGACGTTTTTCTCGCGGAAGAAGGCAAAGACTTCTACCTACTGGCAGGCCGCCTTTCCAACAAAGAGCAAAACACGGTCTTGCCAAAGAACGAATAGCCCCCATAATCGTGGAAAGGCTTTTAATGTTCTCGCGGTAGTCGCGAGAGCAAAGAACGGCTTCTTAGCAGAACGTTCTTGGAAAAAGCGTGCAAAAGAAGGGGGTATTGCATGGATTTCACGATTCGAAGCGAAATGTTAATCGGCCAGGAAGCCGTTAAAAAACTAGCCTCTTCTTCCGTTGCACTTTTTGGGCTTGGCGGCGTTGGCGGAGCCGCGTTAGAAGCGCTTGCACGTGCGGGCATCGGCACCTTTCACCTAATCGACCCAGATTCTTTTAATGCGAGCAACTTAAACCGTCAGCTTCTCGCAACCCGCGATACGCTTGGGCAGAAGAAGGTTGACGTCGCCCGAGCAAGGGTGCTTGCCATTAATCCAAATGCAAAGGTTTATACCTACCCTATTTTTTATCTTCCACACCAAGATACGTCGCTTGATTTCCATGATTTCGACTTTGTCGTCGATGCAATCGACACCGTCAGCGCAAAGGTGGATATTATCCGGCGCTGCCGCGGTCTTGGGATACCGATGGTTTCTTGCATGGGGTGCGGCAACCGGATGGACCCCTCGAAGCTAAGCTTGACGGACCTCTTCAAGACGGAAGGCGACCCGCTTTCGAAAGTGCTTCGCCAAAAATGTCGTGGCTTAGGCATCAACCATCTTCGCGTCGTCTATTCTACCGAACCGCCGATGACGCCGCTTTTTCATATCGAAAGCGATTCGCCAACCCGCAGGGACGTCCCGGGTTCACTTCCGTTTGTCCCGCCTGCAGCTGGGTTCCTCTTAGCCAAAGAAGCGGTGTGCGTTTTGCTGAAATCTCCACAAAACCCAGCTGAATAATTTGATTATTCTTTATTTTGCTTTTAAGTGCTTTTTAAGTTGCACTTTTACTATATGGGCATTCCAGGAGGGAATGCTCTATGAAGAATTTCGTTAAATTGCCGTTCGCCGTTGTGCTTGGATCGGCGTTCCTCGCCTCGTGTGGCGCTGGAAATAACAGCTCGGCCTCTAAGACCACGACCATCACGCCCGCGACTTCGGTTTCGGTCGCATCGGATTCGGTCACGGGAGATTTCTCCATCGTAACCGATGACGGAGTTTATGCCCAAGATGGCAACGTATATACCCTCTCCTCCGCAGGTACGTACACTCTATCCGGCCACCTCGACGGCATGATCTACGTGACGGCAGGCGATGAGGACGATGTGGAAATCGTCTTGAATGACGCATCGATCAACTATGCCGAGAACTCTCCGATCTTCATCGCTTCCGCGAACGAGGTAAAGATCAAGGCGAAGAACGGGACGTCGAATTTCGTCACCGATGGACGCGCCGAGCAAACGACCGAGGATGATAGCCAAGGTCCAGGCGCGATCTACGCTAAGGCGGATCTGAAACTCGTCGGCCAAGGTTCTTTGACGGTGACGGGTACGTACAATAATGGTGTCCATACCTCGAAAGACCTTAAGATCAAGAACCTTACCTTGACATCCATCGCTCCCAATAACGCGATTAAAGGAAACGACTCCATAACGATCGAGTCCGGAACCATCACAGCCATATCCACGGCAGGGGACGCCATCAAGACGAGCTCCACGGACTTGTCTTCATCCTCCAAACAGAGGGGCTCTGTGGAAATCTCTGGCGGCTCCCTCTCCCTCTACGCCGGTGGCGATGGCATCGATGCAGCGTATGACGTGACCATTTATGATGGCGTCAGCGAAGATGATCCGACCGTCTCCACCGTGCCGAGCGTTGCCATCTACACGAACAAATACTCCACTTATTCGGATAATTCCGTTCTGTCGGTTGTGGATCTTGATATCGTGGCGGGATTCGGCCCTGGCGGGCGAGGTGGCGCAGGAGGCCCTGGCGGCGGTGCGGTTCCTGGTGGCGACACCAAGAACACGGACAAAGCCGATGGCTCAGCCAAGGGCATCAAAGCGGCGAACGCGATTTATCTCCAAGGGGGCGTTACGAATATCCACGCTTACGACGATGGCATCCACGCGAATTCCGGCGACGTCTTCGATTCCGGCGCGAAAGGAGTTGGCCTCATTGAGGTTAGCGGTGGAGATACTACGGTCTACTGCACGGACGATGGCGCACATGCGGATGGCAACCTTAACATCAAGGGCGGAACGATTACCGTCTCCGAATCTCACGAAGGGTTAGAGGCGAACATCATTAACGTCAGTGGTGGCAAAGCGGTTGCATATGGCGATGATGACGGCGTTAACGCTTCGAGCCAGATCAACGTCAGCGGCGGCTATCTCTTCACGGCCGTTTCTCCTAGCGGCGACACGGATGGCATCGACTCCAACGGTTCCTATACTCAAACGGGCGGCGTCGTGATTGCCTGCGGCCCAAACAACATGAACGCCGCGGCCCTTGATGCCGATGGCGCGGTTCGCATCAGCGGCGGTACCTTCGTCTCGTTTGGCACCTTAGCCGTCCGTCCGACGAGCTCCTTAACTTCCTCGAGCAAGTCGGGTTCCTACGGTGGAAAGGCTTACACGCTTAAGTTCGCGAATGGCTCCATCGAGACGGCGACGCTGAATTCCAGCGGGTATTCCGGCGTCACGTGCTATAGCGAGCTCGGAACCCTCTCGTCCATATCCTAATTTATATATTTAGCGGCAACTCCCCTTTTTAGGTAAGCACAAAAAACATATTCCGAAGATTAGCAACATATATGTTGCTTTTCGTTTGCTTTCATAATACTATACTTACATAAATATTTAAGTATATTAAGCGGGTCAGAATCATGGACAAAACCAGGCCAAAATGGATCGACAAATAC
>JAFSVB010000208.1 GCA_017450325.1 Bacilli bacterium
GGATATAGATGCCGCCTCGGCATAGGTATATGCCATATTGGCTTGCCGCGATGTCGAGCTCGCCTTCGATATTCAAAACCGGATAGAACGAGGAATACTCCCACCCATAGATCCCGTTCGCGCAATCGAAGATATTCACTTTGCCCGTCGAAGCGATGGTCGTCGTATTGCGGGAATAGCCTCGCTCGACGCCTTCGTTCGTCACGGCGATCCCATAGCCGAATGTCGCGATATTGAGCTCGCCTTCTACGGTCAACGTCCCATAAACCTTGATCCCGGACTTTTTCGCGTTATTGAATCCCGTGAGATTCACGCTCGCCCCATCTTTGATGGTCAAATTGTTCGCGAAGATCCCATCTTGCTGGCTCGTATAGGCGATCGTAAGCGCCCCGCTCCCCTCAATCGTCACGTGGCGGTAGTTCGCAAAATCCACCGTCCCGTCTAGGTCGCTTGCGCCATCCCCGGCTTTAAGGCAGGTCTCTTGGCCATTAAGAAGGGTGATGGTGAGGTCAACGCCATCTTCGGTTTCGCTGGAGACGGAACGCTGATTCGGATAGAGGCGGTTCAATTGGTTAAGCGTCACTTGCTCGCTGCCGAGGTTGATGTAATTGAAGTTCTCGCTTTCGGTAAAGTCGACGCCAGTCAGATTCGCGTCGGAGAATGCCTCTAGCAGCAATTGGTCGGGGCACTCTGAACCCTTGGAAGAGATGGTCAGGGTATTCTCACCCTCTTGGAAAGCAAGATCGCGGAGAACGAGGTTCTGCCATTCGTATTTCTGCCTCACATCAAAGCAAGGAAGCCCAACGCCAGATATCTCTATCGGCTCATCGTTAAGCGTGATGGCGATGAGCTCACTTAGCGAGGGCGTGCCTTCATAAACATAGTTATTGTTGGCCATGACGAGATTCAGGTCGCCTAAAGCTTCGGCATCGCTTTCGAAGCGATAGCTGAGGAACCCGCCTTCTTTGCCAAGGCGTTCGACCGAGAAATGCTGCGTGCGGTTGAACGATCCATCGACATAGGTTCCATTGGTCTCCGATTGATAGCCGAGCACCGTGGCGAAATTCTGATATCCCGACTCGTTGCGGACCAAGTTGAAATTATGGTCATGCATGGCAAATCCATTGTCGATTGAGGCCGGATTTGCAGGCTTTTCATTATTAAATGGCACGATTGGCTCATAGGGGGTGGCTTCTAGATAGATGGGGTAATGGTCGCTGGTAAGCTGCGCCTTCTCGCCTTCCGCGCCAGGATAAGGAGACGTATCGACATGGTATTTGGTGAAAAGCAACCCTGAGTTGGCCTTAAGGCAAAAATCGATGACTTGGGGATCGACCTCGCCTTGTTTATAGCCATCTTGCGGGTAGGTATGGTATCGGTAGCAGTCCTCGGCCTCATACATCGGATCCATGTATCCCGCTTCCACAGTCAAGTAGCGATAGGCCTTTTGCTCATCTTGCTCGGTGCAATTGAAATCGCCCGTGAGCAATATGGGCATCTTGCCCTTATAGGGCGAAGCGAATGTATCGATGGCTTGCCCGTCCTTTTTGTTGGCGGGATCGGTCAAGTCGAGATGGGTGTTGATGTGCATGTAGACGAGGCTATCGCTATGGCGCTTGAAGATGCCATAGGTGAAGATGCGGTTGTAGTTGCCGGCATCGTCGAAGCGGGACCCTGGGACATCGGGGGTATCGCTTAGCCATTTGGTGCCCCCTTCCAATAGGGTGACCGCATCGCGGTTATATAGGATATTGTTGGACTCGCCGGTGCAACTCGATTCCCTGCCTTGGCCAATGACCTCATATTGGGGGTTCAGATAGTTCTTCAGCCTTTCGACGAGGTAGTCGCTTGCTTCTTGGATGCCAACGGTATCAGGCATCCAGGCTTTGATGCAATTCGCAATCCTTGGCGAGCGGGCGGCCATCGTCCCGGTATCCCCATTCCCCAGGGTGTCGTCCCCTACCCTGATATTGAAGGTCATGACGGATAGCTTTTCTCTCGCTTCTAGGTCAACTTGGCCCACGACGGGAGTTCGATACAAAGAGGGTTGCACAATATAGGAAGCATCCTCTAGGTCATTTATGAGGGCGCGGCTAGAGGCGACGAAGCCATCGATGTTCGGGGCGGTCAATAGCAAAGACGCGCCATATCTGGAGAGTTGGTAGGAATCCGCGGCAGAGTCGCCGGAAAGGAAGATGCGAGAGGCACTTTCATCCAGTTCTTCCACTTCTTCGATCGGAAGTTGCGGGCCAAGCGCTTTTTGCAAATCGAACGCAGCCGTCCTAGCGAGAAGGTCATCCTTCATATACGAAAGGGTGAAATCGCCGATGGGGCGAGGGGCGTTAGGATCAATTGAAGAGGAACTGGAGGATTCCGAAGATGAGTCCGGCGGGAGCTCGGAGGAAGACTCCATTGGGAATGACGAAGAGGGCTCTGAAGAGGATTCCGATGGGGACGTGGACGAGAATTCCGAGGCAGGAGACGAGGATGGAACGGAAGAAGGCGCAACCGAAGTCGAGCTATTCTCAATCGGCGATGGAAGCGAAGACTCCGTTATAGATGCAGGCGCGCTAGTCTCCAATGGAACTTGGCTACTGGCTTCTCCGGATCCGCAGCTGGATAAAAGAAATGCCGAGGATACCAAAGCAAATATCTTTCTCACGTTATTCTTCATCAGAGGTTTCCTCCTTAATGGTTTTGCCTATATATAAGGAAATTACGTTCCTTAGCGATAGCCCGAAGGCGAGCAAGGCGCTTATGCCAACGCCCGCCAAGAATATGACATCGGAGATGTTCTTTAAGAACGCCCCACTTGACAAGGCGAATAGCAATACGCCGACGAATGAGATCGTCGCGACGATCGAAAGCAATCAGGACGAGAAGGCGATGACGGTCGCTGGCTTTTTGTCCTTGATGTACTTGAGGATGAATAGAACCGCGGTCACGATGATGGCAATCAAGCCAAAATAAACGAAGACGTTCATCAATATTCCGAAGCCAAACTTCGTAAACGCCGTGCCGATATCGCCGAACAAACCGGACGCGTCTTTCACGCAGTACGATTTTTCCACCACCGCTCTAGCGACTAATGAGAGCACTAGGCTCGTTACCACTAAGCCTAGTGGCAAATAGGTTCTGATTTGCTTATGGACGGCCTCTTCTTGCGGCGTTAAATACATGACGCCATCCTCTTTGACTTTGGGACGGAGGAAGTTCCAAGCGTTAATTGCAGCAAGCATCACACCCAGCGTGATGGTTAAGCCCAGAAGGAAGGATGGGAGGATAGATGAAGTAAGCGTAGCCGCTTTGATCTCGACATCGATATTGTAAGTGACGTCCTCCACTTCATGGGTCAACGCGTAATAATGGGTATCGACATAGGTGAATATGATGTTTTTGGCAGCCTCCCTAGCGAGATTCATCGAGGCGACGTTACTGGTATTGGGCTTATAGCCATAGGAAGTGGCGCTGGGATTCAAGATGGCGTCATTGCCCGCTGCGATGCACTTTGGCGCGCGCATGGTGCCGTCTTTGCTTGAATCGGAAGCGACATAATAATCGGTTAGGACCATGCCTTGGAATCCCCATTCCTCGCGAAGCAATGTGGTGCAAAGCGCTTTATTATGGCCAACATAGATGTTCCCAAGGCAATTGAAGGAAGTCATGATCGCGTTGGCTTCGCCTTGCTTCACGGCGATCTCAAAGGGACGGCAATATTCTTCACGCAGGACTTGCTCGCTCATCCAGGTGTAGGTCCCGCGGGGGTTATATCCTTGCTCATCGGCGATGAAATGCTTCATGAACATATAGAGGCCATTGGTTTTGGCGCCCCTGATCTCATTGCTTGCTAGGATCCCGCTTAGGTAACGGTCCTCGGAATAATATTCATAATTCCTGCTTCCAAATGGTGAGCGATGCAAATTGGCGCCCGGGCCATAGATGCCATTGCAGGGTGTGATTTCCGATCGGGCTTCCATACCTAGCAAACAGCCTAGGTTATAGGCCAGGCGCTTAGAGAAAGAGCAGGCTAAGATAGATTGGCTAGGGAATGCGGTCCATTTTGAATCGACGGCCGGGACGGTGGAATAGACCCCGTTGAACCCGGCAGGACCATCGATATCGCGGGTTTGAGGTTTGCCGATTGAAGCGATTCCTGAGGTTTTAAAGCCCGCGAAGCAGATGAGCTCGATATAGTCGTTTAGGCTCATCTGCGAAAGCAAGTCCTCCCACTCCGGAGCAGAGAAATCGCTTAGTTTTTCGATAAGGGGCTCGTTCAATTTGAGAGAAGCCGATGTTTCACCCTTCAAATCGGCCATGGTCGCATTGCTTCCGTCGCTTCTGGTGACGAGGCGGAGATTCTTCTCAACGCCGGTCGTTGGCATAGATGAAAAACTATAGGTAGAGGTCGCGTCAGAATCGAAGGCGGAGTTCGCTTTGTCGATATTGGCCTTTATGGCTCCGTCGGCTTTAGTAATCGGATAGGTCGATGCGAAATTATTCCTGGATAGATAAGTGATGCCAGATCCGTTGTTGCCTAAGAACCCTTGGCCATCGATGCTTAGCCCTGCATAGGCGTTTGGTCCGCTGAAAAGCGGCTCGACCTTATGATTGGTGATGGGGTCATGATTGAACTGGATCCCACTAGAAGCAACTTCGATATCAAACGCCAATTCATCTTTGATGGTATGGGCGTCGCCACGAAGCGTTAGCGCATACAAGCCCCCTTCCAATTCATATCCAGCAAATCCATTATGGTTTACATCGTAGCTATCGAATGAGGCCATATCGTAAGCGGAGAAGGATAACGTCAAATCCATGGATTGATTGGGTTCTAAGGATATGGTCTTTTCGAAATCAAGCAGGTTGACGCTCGCTTTTTCTATCCCTCCGCTTACGTAAGGTGGGGTGTAATAAAGCTGCACTACTTCTTTGCCCGCTTTATCCCCCGTATTGGTGACCTTTACAATCACCTCGAATTCTTCGTTTGCCGAAATCGGGCCGCCCCTGTATTCGTTTTCGCCTGCCTTAATGGATTTGATTTCCCAAGAGAAAGAGGCGTAAGACAAACCATATCCGAAGGGGCGGAACACCGCTTCCTCGTATTTGGATATCCCTAGATTGGTCTTGGAGAAAGAGGATTCCCAGAATTTTGAGGCGTCTGCCGTCTCATACCATTTGTAGCCAAAGTATATTCCTTCTTGGAATACGGCTGAGACATAGTCGTTTCGATTTGCAAACGCCGGATCAGCGAGAGGATGCATCGGGAAGGTATCCGCAAGGTGGCCAGAAGGCGAAACGTTGCCCCAAAGCAA
>JAFSVB010000209.1 GCA_017450325.1 Bacilli bacterium
ATATAGACAAGCGCCATGAAGAGGAGGCTTGGCCAATAGGGAATGAGGGCGCTATAGAGGACGCCAATGGCCGCGAGCCCCGCGAGGATGAAGAACTTCTTCTGGTCCTTCTTGGGGGATAAGGCGAATAGCCCTGCGCCCGAAGAGCCTAGCAGCAACGAAGCGATGGCTGCATAGTTCAGGCTCACTTCCTTAAACTCGAAGCCTAATAACGCCTTCCCTTCGGTCGAGACGGGATATAAGACGCCTTGGTAATAGTAATAAAGGCCACGGAAACGCGCAGCATAGAATGGCCCATAACGGATGATCGAATAGAATCCGACAATCACGCAGTAAAGCGCAAGGGCGCCAAGCAACGCATAGAGCAAATATTCCTTCTTCAGCACGGGGATGAAATTGCTGATGACACCAAGCAAGAAGAAACCCGCTAGGCCCATCGTCTGCAAAAGGAGGTAGACGAAGCTATTCAGGCTAAAACCGCCATAAGCGCGGAAGAAGAAAGCGGAGAACCCCATCAGCAAGAAGAAGACGCCAAGAGGGATGATCCAGGGGAGATTGGGCTTAAGGTCCTCTTTCGTGAAGTTATTCTGCACGAAGGGAAAAGCAAATAAAGAGAGGAAGAAACCGATGATCTGCAGGATGCGGACGCCGAAAGCGCCCCCGATCCCGAAAGAGGCTAACGCGATGATCTCGAGAATCAAAAAAGCGAAGATCGTGTCGAACTTCTTGAGAAAACGGTCGTTGCCTTTGGAAGCGGAAGTAGCCATATGTGAACTATTATATGCCTCTTATGAGACATATTTCTCATAATTTGGGTCTTTCTTCATCAAGGAAATCATGATGCGGCGGAATATCATCCCAAGAATCACCGCGATGATGGCTAGGCCCGCGATGGACCAGGCGATGCAAAGGAAGACGAGATGAACGAGGAAGCCGCTTTGACTATAAAGAATCGTAAAGGCGAGGCCGCCGAATCCAAAGACGAAGGCAGAAGAGAACCCAAAGCGTGAGAAAAGGCGGCTGAGTTTTCCCCAGAACTCGATGGAACGAGAATGGTCTGAGGTGATTTTCTTGGGTTTGCTCTGCTTTTTTACTTCAGCCGTGGTTTCGGAGAGCACTTCCACGTCGATGATATCGTTGTCTTCTACCATGATGGTGCGATTATAAAGGAGAAGGATGGATTAATCCATCCCGTTGCTTAAAGAATCCCCTCCAAAAGAATCTTAAGGCCGACTGCAAAGAAAACGATACAAGAGATGATCGCCGCGTTCTTGCGGAACCAGCCGATCTTGCTACCTAGGAGCTTGCCAAGCATTACCATGCCAAAGGATAAGACGAACGTCGTGATACCGATGATGGAGAAAGAAAGCATCGCTTCGGCGATCGCGAGGTTGAGGAAGACGAAGCCAACGCATAAGGCGTCGATCGACGTCGCGAGGGCTTGGAAGATGACGTTGCCGAAGGATACCTTCTTCATCGCCTCTTCTTCCTCTTCTTTCCGCGACTTGATGAATTCCACAAGCGACTTTAAGGATAACAACGTCAAAAGCGCGAACGCGATCCAAGGAATCGCCGCGCTTAGCATGTCGCGGAAGCCATAGCCGACGAAATAGCCGATGATGGGCATGCCCGCTTGAAAGAGGCCGAAAGCCAAAGCGATCAGCATCGCCTTCCACCAAGGCATGGACGGTTCTTCGACCCCATCCGTAGACCCGACGACCATCGCGTCCATGGAGAGGGATAAGGCGACCGTGAAGACGTTGAGGAAATCCATGCGGCAATCATATCACTATCTAAGAAAAAGGCACGGAATACCCGCGCCGAATCATTATCTAGAAAGATTGATGTTTTCAAATCGGAGCCGCTTTTGCGGAGATTTAATCCAAAATGGCGTACATCTCGTAGAAATAGTCCCCGATATCGTAGAAGAGGATATCCATGAAATCGCCGCCGGATTCGCATAGGTCGCGGATGGCATCCTTGACGGATTCGTCGACCGAGGAGGAAGCAAGGACGATTAGTAACCCATGCTCGCCTTCTTGCTTTTCGTACCAAGACTTGAAGCAATCGAAGGCGCTCTCCCCTTTTTGGAGGTCGTCTTTCTTGCCACCGGCTAGATAATCGCCCGCTTGGATCTTCGCGCCGTTCAAAACGGTGTCGCGCCCCGCTTGGAACGCCATGAAGGTATTGCATTGCCGTAACGCCGCCGTCGCGCGGTCGACGTTCTCTTGTAAGCTCAAATTGGCCACGTCAAGCACCGAGCAGACGGATAGCCCTTCGGCGATGTCATCGGTTGGGATGATGCGGACGTCGATATCCTCGCACATCTTGGCCGCGGAAGAGGCCACCATCACTTCGTTTTTGTTATTGGGGAAGAGGATGATGCTCTTCGCGTTGCATTCGCGGAAGGCATCCACAAAAGCTTGGGCATCGGGGTTCATATAGGGTCCGCCGTTAAGGAAATGGGCCACCCCGTATTCACGGTAAACCGCTTGGGTTTCCTTATTTGGAATAACGGCGAGCAAGGCGATTTCTTCCAGAGGGACCGATTCCGGGCGCGCCATCATGGAGACGTGCTTGCTTTTCTCGATCATGGTCTGGGAGTGCTGCAACGTCATGTTCTCCATCTTGAAGCGCACGAACTCGCCATATCGAAGCGCATAGGCGATGGCTTGGTCCGGGACTTTCGTATGGATGTGCACCTTGACGAGGGTGCCATCCTGAAAGGCGACAAGGGAATCACCGATGCTCTGGTAAAAAGCGATTGCCTCATCGAGGGAGAACGACTTCACGCCTTCTTTCTGATTGGTTAGCTGCAGGATGAACTCGGTGCAGTAGCCATATTCCAAAGTGCTGTTTTCGTCAAAGCCATCATAGGAAGAGACTTCCGCGCGAGGTTCAAGATGCAAAGAGACATCCTCGATGATCTTGCCACCGATCGCCTGTGCCATGCCCTCGACGATATATAGAAGCCCTGCGCCACCGGAATCGATGACGCCCGCTTCCTTAAGGACGGGCAATAGTTCAGGAGTCTTCTGCAGCGAATCCCGCATCTTGAAGATGAGGTTGGTGAAATATTCGGCGAAGCTCGTCGTGGAGTCGATCTTCATTGCGGCGTATTCGCCACCTTCGCGCATGACGGTCAAAATGGTGCCTTCTACCGGTTTGACCACCACTTCATAGGCGCGCTTGACGCCGGACTCAAAGGCTTGTGAGAACTGCAGGACATTCGCGGTCTCATGGTCGCTTAGTTTCTCGGCTAGCCCAGCGAAGAACTGGCTTAAGATGACGCCAGAATTGCCGCGCGCCGCAAGAAGCATCCCACGGCTAAGCGCCTTGCAGATATCGCCGAGTTTCGCGGATGCGTCAAGGCTTTCCACCGCTTCCACGCCACCGCGAAGCGTCGCGAACATATTGACGCCGGTATCGCCATCGGGCACGGGGAAAACGTTGAGGTTATTCACCTCGTCGCTATGGCGTTGGAGGTCGATGGCCCCCGAACGCAGCATCGCCCGAAACATCGCGGCATCGATAACGTTCATGTTCAATCGTCCTTAGGCTTACTTATTGAGGATGGCGTTGATGAGTTCTTTTTCCTCGGCGAGGTTCTCGCTGATGGGCTTGCCATAGAAGAAAGCGGCGCATAGGCCAGGACCCATATTCGCGCCCGAGGTCTGGTCAAGAGGCAAGGAGATAATCTCCTTCGGGGCGATTTCGGCGACGATCTTGTCCTCGAGGTATTTGGCTTCTTTCTCACGCAGGGATTGCGCGATGAAGACGATGTGTTCCTTGGGGTCAACGATGCGGTCTTTCATATAGGCGACCGTGGCGTCCAAGGCATTCTTCGCGCCTTTGGCTTTGCCGATGGCCTCGGTGAGGCCGACGGAGGAGAATTCGCCCATCGGCTTAATGCCCGCCATCGTGCCAAAGAAGGCCTTGGCCTTGGCGATGCGGCCGGTGCGAGCGAGGAAATAGAGGTCGTCCATCATGCCCATCTGGTGGAAGTTGTTCTTATGGGACTCGACCCATTCGGCGGTCTCCTTGGCGGACTTGCCTTCGTCGCGCCTTAAGCAAGCTTCTTGGACGAGCAAGCCTAGAGCCGAGGCATAACGCTGGGAATCAATGACATAGACATGGACACCAGGATAGGCCTTTTCGACGCGTTCGGCAGCCTTAAGACCGAAGTTATAGGTTCCGGAAAGGGCGCTCGAGATGGTGATGAAGACGACGTCTTTGCCTTCCTTGGCGAAAGGCTCCATCACCTCGATCATCTGATCGATGTTGGCGCAGGCCGTCTTGTACATGGCCTTCTTGGAGATGGAACGGAAGTAGTCTTCCGGGGTGATCCTTTCATAGTCGAGGTCGCCGAATTCGGTATGGCCATCGGGATAGGTGATGGTGCCATAGATGATGCCATCGACCCCAAAACGCTCCCGATATTGTTTCCTTAATGCGCAGGAATTGTCTGCGATGATTGCGAATGAATGCATAGTATTCTCCTACTCGCCTAAGGCGAAGCGTGGTAATTCTACTCCAACTTTGCTAAAGTTTGTCTCATGAATTGGCCCTTGCTCATCGTCTTGCTCGTCCTCGGTGTCCTACTCGTGATTCCCGGGCTCATCTCCATCACCATCATCCCGCCCGTCATCTTCGATGCCATCTCCGCGCGGAAGAAACCCGAGAAATGGTCCCGCGACCATCCTTCCTCCCCCAATCCAGGCATTCAGGAAATGTGGGGCGAGAGCTTAAAATTCCGTGAGATTTACAAGGATAATGAGCAAGAAATCGAAGCGACGACCTCGGATGGGCTACATCTAAAAGGGCTTTATTATGACTTCGGTTCCACCACCGCCGTCATCATCTTAGGCGGCCGTCCTGAGACGTGCATCTATTCTCTCTATTACGCCTATCCCTACGCGGAGAAGAAGGTCAATGTCTGCGCCATCGACCCGCGCGCCCATGGGCTAAGTGATGGCGTTTATTCAGGTTGCGGCTATAAAGAAGCCCTCGACTTAGAGGCCTTCGCGGAAGTGCTCATCGCTAAAGGCGTTGAGAAGATCATCCTCCATGGCATCTGCGTCGGGTCCTGCGCCTCCACGATGCTCGCCACTTCCCCCACTTGCCCCGCGCAGATCAAAGGCATCATCACCGACGGCCTCTATATCCATTATTACGAGACGCTTAAAAAGCGCATCGCGAAGAACAAAGGCCCCGTTTACCCGACCGTATGGATGTTCCGCAGGAAGATAAAGAAGCTCTATGGCGTCGACTGTTCCAAAGAAGGCCCGCTCTACGCGCTCCCTTCCCTCAAGCTCCCTTGCTTGATGATGGCATCGAAAGAAGACATCTTCTCTCTCCCCGCGAATACGAAACGCCTCTATGACGTCAACGGCTCGCCCGATAAGAAACTCGAATGGTTCGAGCATGGCCCCCATAGCCATCTTCGCCGCGTCGACAAGAAGCATTACGATTCCTGCATAGAAGAATTCATCGATAAGATTGAAGCCCTATAAGGCACAAAAAAGGACCGCATTCCATCGCTTATGGCCATGGTCACGGTCCTTTCGTTTTAGATGATCTTCTCGAGCGCTGGAAGCTTGACGTTTAGGAATTCGTCGAGGCTTTGCAGGATTTTCTTGGTGTTTTCCTCTTGCTCGGCCTTCTTTTCCTTGCCACCGAAAAGCGGGTATTTATAGAGGAAAGTATAGCCTTTGCGCTCATCCAAAGCGGACAAGCCTTCTAGCCCAGCGACGCGGTTAAGGAAGGCGTCGCGCTCCTCCTTATAGCCGTAATCGAAGAACTCGATATCGAGAGACTTCTTGGTCTCGCCGTTTTTGACGACGGGCTTGAAATTCAAGGCGAAGAAGAAGCGGTCAGGGATCTCGCTCCATTGCCCCGACCCTGCCTTTCCATAGGCTTGATGCAACGTATCGGAGGTGAAGAAGAGATAGCCGCCGTCAAGCTCGAGCAAAAGCAGGCGACCGGAATCGAAATACGGCTCAAGGTAAGCGTAGATCGCGCGGAAGCGCTTGGACTCAATCGGTTCCATCGTTATAGCTCCACGCGCTCAAAGTCGGTCGCCGGATGCTTGCAAAGCGGGCAGACATAATCCGGTGGTAAGGTCTCGCCGACATAGGTATAGCCGCAGATTTTGCATTGCCATCCGATCTTCTTGGGGGCATTCGCGTCACCCTTCTTAATCGAGGGGAGCGGCTTAGGTTTGACGTTGGCGAAATAATAGGCATAGGTCATCGAGGGGATCTCGTTTAAGACCCTCGCCTCGGTGACTTCGGCGATGAAGAGG
>JAFSVB010000210.1 GCA_017450325.1 Bacilli bacterium
CATCCCCACTAAGGGGCGGGCAGCTTTTTTACAGGATATCCTTAGGCATCCTTTCGATGCACCGCTTCTTCTCTTTGTTGTCGGGATGGACGTAGAGGCTCATCGTCGTGGCGATGTTGGAGTGCCCAAGAATGACGCTGACGGTATTGACGGATTTTTTGCTCTCGATGCAGCGCGTGGCGAAGCTATGCCTCATCCCGTGGAACTTCAGCTCGGGTATGCCAAGCTTCTTCAGCGTCTTTTTATAGTAGTTTCTATATGTCCTTGGTTCTATGGGCGACGCCTCGCTGCTCAATACGTAATAATCCGGCTACAACACTTTTACCAAACGCATGATAGTCTTGAGCGGTTGGACATCCTCCTCTGGCAATCTGCCAAACGTTACTTTCCGAAAAGCGCTTTTGATCAGCCTTGTCAGGCTGAAAATACGCCTTTATCGTGCACCGCCTCAGCCGCCATCGAAGGATTATCAATGCAAAACACGCTTTCACGATAGTGCGCCAACTACCCTGATTTTTCGCGAAAAGGTGGTATGAGGGTGGTATGAACCAAGTCCAAAAAACCATGAAAAAAGCCGACGTGGTCGGCATTTTCTTGAATTAGTGGAGCACGATGCGGGGGGTTCCAAGCGCAGAAAGTTTCTCTAGATTTAATCGAAAGAATCCGTCTTATTAAGCTGATTTAATGAAAATCTTATTACGTAGTAATAGTCCCGTGGTACATTCGTGGTACAAAGCGCTGGTTGGAAAACGCCCTTGGCATGGAGATAACCTATCAGTCAGTAGTAAAAAGCAAAAGTGAAAATCGTGGTACTGCAAACTTTTCGGCTTGCTTTTGGGCGGTTTTGGCCTTGCAAACGCGCCCTACACCGCTTATCTCCGCTCGATCGTCAATGTGGCGTCTCCGATCAGCGGATGATTGTGACCCCTAGCAGGTATAGTAGATCGTGAGGGAGGTGATGGTGACGCCCCCATGGCCCGCGTTGATGCGCGATTTATCCGATGGGGACAATTCGACGGCATACTCCTTTCCGCTTTCTATTTCCGTCACATCATAACCATATACAATTTGCGGGCGCTCCGCGGCCGAGTCCGAGTAGACAAACTCGAAACCAGTGATGGATGAGAGCTGGTAGGCCTTTGCCTCCGTCAGCGTCGACGACATTGCAGGGATATTGCCGCAAAGATAGAGGTAATCGAAGGAAACGCCCTTGAAAGTGATGCTGCTGTAGTTTTTGTTTCCTCCCACGACTCCGACCTTGTTGTCGCTTGCGGCAGTTGTGCAAATGGCGTATGGTTGCCCACCGCCTCAATGGTCCTCGATTCATCGCTGGCGTCGAAGGTTTTGCCGCCCTCGCGCTCTTTATGAGCACGTTCGGCGCGGGCTTCGAAGTAGGCTGGATTACTCATGCCACCATGAGAGCGGTGAGGAAAAAGCCATCGTCACCTTTTGTTAAACAAGAAAGACAAATCGGTAACAATATTCACACTTTTTGGTGTTGTTATTTGCAAAATCCAGCTTATAATGGGCACAAAAGGAGAACCATCAATGTCAACGAGATTTGGAAAGGAACTGCGAAAAATCAGAATCGACCACGAAGACAACCTCATCGGTATGGCTAAAAAACTGGGCGTTTCGGTATCTTATGTATCGGCCGTAGAGGCCGGCGGAAAGGACATCCCGTCCGAATGGCCGGGCAAAATCATCGAATCTTACCGCCTTTCCCCTGAAGCAGCCAACAGGCTCTGGGATGCCTTCGACGAATGTGCAAAGGCCATCAGAGTTAACACCCTCGAATGGACCGCGTCTCAGAGAAAGGCGTCATCCATGTTCTTCAGGAAAATCCGCCTCATGTCCGACGCCGAGTGTGAGGAGATGATCCGAAAGCTTGACGGAAAGGAAGGCTGATGTCAAAGCGAGCGGCGAAAATCTTCACACCCGGATGGATTGCGGGAAAGGCGGCCGGCCTAAGGAAATACCTTGGGTTCCCGGCCATCGGTTTCGTCCACCCGATGGACGCCCTCGACCGCGTCGTCAGCAAACCGCTCGACAAGTCCGGGACGATATACGGCGATTACGAAATCGTCCCCGACTCTACCCGTTTCATCCCGGACGGGAACGCCGCTTACACCGATCTCGACCAAAGGAAGATATACATCCGCGAAAGGGCTGTCGCCCAGTTCGCCCGCGGAAAGTTTGGCATCGAGGCATTCGACGTCTTCCATGAAATCGGACACCTCGTCATCCACTGCGTCAACAAAGACGTCACCAGGATAGTCCCTGATGACTATGTATACAAAAACGCTATGGAAGACCCCGAAAGGCAGGCGGATGTGTTCGCCGCCGAATTCTACGTCCCTGCAGAGGACGCAAAAAGGAAAACCTACGTGGACATCATCAGGGAATACGGGTGTTCCTCTTCCATGGCCATGCGTCGCGTGAAGGAATGCAACCCGACCACGTATTACTAAATCAAAAAGCCGCCGAACCGCTAATTCGACGGCCGCCCGGCAACTGTAGCGTCGCCTCAAAGCAACATGATGTTACAGCAAGCCGGGCAGCGAATCAATTTCGGCCTAAAGCCAAGGAGATATGTAACACCATGATTCGTCAAGAAAACGCGATGAGCGACTGCGACATCCACATGGCGCTCGCGCTCATCGAATACCTGAAGGGCAAAGGCGTCCGGTTCTCCCCCGATGGCAACGTGATTCCGGACAGGGAATGGTTCCTCGACACGGAGCCGTGCGAAATCCTGCCCTTCTACCACCGAGGGGCATGCGCCGACCCATCGAGGACGGCGATATGCTTCAACGAACCCGACAAGTCGCTTTACGTCAGGATAAGCAAAGTCTTCGCGGAGATTGAAGAATACAGGCGGTTCCTCGGCGTCATGCCCATGGACCTGAGCGTTTCGCGGTTCATGCCGATCGAGGTTCAGAGATTCAACCTCCTCCTCAACGACCTGTTCCTGGCCGTTCTCGGTGTGAACGGAATCAAGTTCGCCGCGCCGATGCGATACGGTTCCCTGCAAACGGTCTCCCACTTTCGCCGCTACGGGGAGGCGAGCATTTGGTCCGTCGGATGCGTAGGGACGAGAAACAACGGAAAGGAATCCAGGCGCTACGAGGAGTACACCCGACGCGCGTTCATCCTATCGACCGGCTGCCCGAAGAGAATCCTCGCGTACGGCAAGATGCATCGTGAGGAAAGAAGCGACTGGGAATCGCTTGGGGCATCTGTCCGCGAATACGTCGATTACAACGAGCGTTCCCGCAGAGGAGGTCTCAACCATGTCCGCTAAAGAGCAGTATTCCACGAACGTGGGCATCGCGCGCCAACAGGCGAGGGAATCCGCCCAAGCCGCGGCGAATTGGGAAAAGGGCCGTTCCGAGCTCGAACGCTACGGAATGAACTGGGAAGCCATCAACATTAACGACTGCGTTCCGCCGTTCTACGACGAATCGCTCGTCGTTGTCAAGGGAAGGAAGATGTTCTTCCCAACTGCGGACCGCAGCATCGTCATCGTCGCCGATTTCGGAGGCGGCTATCTCCGCTTCATGGACAAGAACACTGGCCATTACGTCGACAAAAACGGCAACTACGTCGACCCGAAAAGCAAGGACTTCAAAAGCAAAACGCACTATCGGATACTGAAAAAGGAGGAAATGTGATATGTTCGACCCGAATAACTTGAGATTCTTCATCGCCGTCCCTCTTGGGAACGGCCAGGAATGCTCCGACCCGTTCAATAGGCCCGACCTCTTCCACATCGTCGACGTCGACTACGAGACGGCGGAGCGAATCGGCGACTCCCCCTTCTCCTCGGCGGCCTCGGAGGAGACGGACAAATACCCGATCGAGCTTTTCGAAGATCCCTTTTTCGACCCGGGCGAAGTCGACGCGCTCCTAAAATGCCTCGAAAAATGGAGAGGTTCACTGCAAGAGGAAGACAAGGACGCCTCCCTCATCGTGGAAAGACTTCTCCTCGAGGCTAAGGGGCGTGGCGTTGGGATCTACTTCAAGTTCTGATGGAAAGCCACGGTATTCAACGCGACTTCCTCTATGCGTCGGAAGACGTCGCGAGGGACGGACCGCCTTGCTTCGACTCCCCTTCGAGCAG
>JAFSVB010000211.1 GCA_017450325.1 Bacilli bacterium
AATTCTGCGCCTCCTACCTCGAAAAGAGGCATGAAGGCAGCGTCGAGATCAACCGCCGTGAGAATCGGACTTTGACTGGGCTCCCGCTGGCGGATACCCACTTCGCCGTCGACGGTGCGAAGAGGAAGTGCTTCGTCTACGTCTACGAGACCGAAGGCTCCCCAATGCTCCTCATCAACGCGGACGAAAGGCTCGCCGAGGAGCTTATGGAAAACCACCGAAACGTCCATCCAAGCGCATTCCCGAAGTCCAAGGACGCTTGGTACAGTCTACCCTTGGACGACACCTATTCCGAGGAGGAGGTCGGCCGCATCCTCGACAGATGCCTCGCCCATGCGCTGGGCAGGGACGATGCGCTCTCTCTGTCGGAGAGCCTCGCCCTCGCCAGATCCTCCAAGGGAAGGCACACCTTCGACAAGAAGGCCATCTGCGAATACCTCTCCAAATATGGGGATGGAGTCGAGCTCAACGCCAGAGACAACGCCACGGTCACCGGCCTGCCTTTGGCGGACACCCATTACGTCGTGGGGGGAGACGGGAAGAAGCGGTGCTTCGCCTACGTCTACCAGACCGGCGGGGCGATGATGCTCCTCATCAAGGCCAGCTCCGATTACGTGGAGGCGCTCCGTTCGGAGCACCCCGCGGTCCGCGACAGCGCCTTCCCCAAATCCAAGGAGCCTTGGGCGAGCGTCGTCCTCGACGACACCTACAGCGACGACGACGTCAAGAAACTCCTAGACGACCTCGTCGAGATCAATAGATAAGGCAATAATAGGGCCGACGGTTCGCCGGCCCTATTTGATTATTCAAGCGCCTGATGCGAAAAAAGGCTGGACGTGAACTGAACCCCATTTATAGTTCATGGGTCGGAAAAAAGCCTCTTGGCGAAAAATCAGCGTCAGGAGGTTTTTATTATGGCGAGCAAAGGCCAAAAATCTACCGCACGATTTTCGGTACTTTTCTAGCAGAGCACTATCGGAATATTTTCCTAATGGCTTTTGCTTTGGGCGATTAGTCACTCACTCGATTGCGCGTCTTCCGCCTTTTTCTTCACCGCCCACGAGAAGCCGAAGAGAGAATCCTCGCCGCCTCCGAGACTCAGACGCGAGGCTTGCAAGATTGTCGCTTTAGTAACTTCGTTGAACGTTTCGATGCCGTCGATCGCGAGGAACGACTGCTTCTCAATTTGGGCGTATTCCGCGAAGAGGTTCGAGACGGGTTCTTTCCAGATGTCGGAGAAAAGGAGGGAGTCGTGGATCAAAACGGGCAAAGCGGAGAGCTTCAGTAGTGCTAAGTCCAAGATTATGAGGCTCTTGTATGTCGTCCCCGTCCCCGTGTCGTTCGGGGTGCGATATTCGTATTTTGAAAGTGTCGGGAAGGTGAGAATCGGGGCCATCCTCTTCACGGTGTAAAGACGGTCGTTGATGCTTTCCAATTCCGCGTTGATGGATTCTGAAATACCTTGAAGGATGTTTGGCTCAAGCCCTTTCAATTCTTGGTTAAGGACTTTTCTCGTTTCCATGGAGGCGGCATTTTTCTCGTAAAACTCGACTTGTTTCTTCAATCTGCGCAGTTCGTCGCTCATTGCGTTATAGCGCTCGAGGAGGGATTTGGAGGCGTTTGGGTCGATACCGAGAGCCTCAAGTCTTTTCTTGATCGCCGCGATCCTTTCCTCGGCCTGTCGCAATTCGTCTTGGATGGCGGTTTTCTCGGATTCGATTTCCGCGTTGACGTTCGCCGCCAATTGGGCTCGGAAAGTGGCGATTTCCTGCAACGGCCTAAGGTCAACGCCGGGGAAGAGCGTCTGCAAGGTCTTAAGATCGGATTCGGTCATCGATTCTCCCTCGAGGAACGACGACAGCTTCTTGATCTTGGCCTGAAGCCTGCTCTTTCTTCGCGTCTCAAAGCTGAGATCGGCGCGGATTTGGACGATTTCTGGGGATATCTCTGGATCGTCCTGATTGTCGCCAGCCTCAATCCTCGCCTTGATTTGGGCGACCTGAGGTTCGAGTTCGGCGATCGTCTTTAAAGCGCTTTTGTAATCGGATTTCTTCGTGAGCTGGACGCGGATCCAGCTTCCGGATTGGGCGCTTTTGAAGGAAGAGATGGATTTCTTCGCCTCCTCCAACCTTCTTTTCTTGTCTTCGAGTCCAGCCAATTCCCCGAAGAGGTCTTCTAACGAGGAGATCGCTTCCGAGTCGTCCGCTTTGTTGGCATGGGCGCGGAGCGGCTTTATCACATCGTAGTTGCTTTTCCCGTTGATGCGCATGAAGCGGGAAGCAATCGTGCGGAACGAGCGAAGCGTATTGGGGAGGTACTGGGTTTTCAGGAAATCGGTCAGCTCCTTGATTGGCTTAGGGTCTCCGAGGTGATTGAAATCCGCGTCGCATTCCCAATAGGAGTCGGGCTTTTCGGTGCCCCTTGCGAAATGGTAGTCCTGCCCATCGAAGCGGAAGGTGAAGTAGATGATGTGGTGGCCGACGTTGGCTATGACATCGTCCTGCTTTGGGTAAGTGTTCCCGCCGAAGCAGAAGTCAATAATCAAAAGGGCGGTGGACTTGCCGATGGAGTTCGTGTTGCCGTCCGCGCCAAGAACGATGTTTAGACCCTTCTCAAAACGAATCGTCTTCCTGGGGACGGTCTGGCCGAATTTCTCGCAGTATATCCTTGTCAGCATCTCCTTACCTCCTGTTTTTCTTGATCGAATTCAATCTTCCTCGCCGCGTATAGGCATAGAAGGGAATCCATGACGTCCTTTCCGTCCATGCCGGATTTCTTCGCCTTTTTCAAAAGGGCTGTCAATGGGCAGGGGTCCTTCAAGATGGAATAGAGCTTCCCCATGCCGTAAACAACGGTCGACCGATATGCGTTGATCTTATTCGGGAATCTCATTGAACACCTCGCATGTTTGAACGAAATAGGCGACGATTACGCGGCCGACGTTTTCCGTTTCATCGACAACCGCCGCTATCTTTTTGGAAATGGTTTCGAACACTTCTTCCTGGGTAGCACATTCGGCGTTCGCAGATTCGAAAATGGCGCGGATGGATTTGGAGAGCACATCGTAGGAATAGCCGTCCAAGCCATCGTCTTCGGAAAAACATTCCATGAGGAACGGGAAGAAGCGCGTGACCTTATCTTCTATGTCGCTGAGCAGCATTGCGTTGTCTGGCAGGATCTTCCTATTCACGCGCAGGGCCTTATACGAAAGCCTCTTGAGCTGGTCCGATTTTGCCGATTTTAGCTTTTTCGCGGCATTGGTAAGCCGTTCGGGAAAAAGTGGGTCGTCGAGTTCGGCATAGGCTTTCCTCCTACGCACGAATTCATTTTTCCTAATGCGCAACGCGTTAAGGTCGTATTTCCCTCTCTGAAAGCATTCGTTGCAAATCCCGATTGCGTTGGAAGCACTCTTTGGCCCATCGTAATCAAGAAGGAGTGTCTGGAGGAGAGAATAAGATTCGCTTTCGTCTTCAACGCTGAGCCTAAGCGGGTTTGAACAGTTGGGGCAAGGGCAGATACCGGATGGGTTCTCTTCCATCAGCGCAGCGCGCAACTTGAGGTTCCCATGAATTCGAAAAGAGCGGGAACTTGCGCTCGAACGTTCGAGAATCGATTTAAGGAGAAAAGCGATCTGAGAATCCCAGTTTTTAGAATCTAATTCAACACCGTAAATGCCGAAGTCGTTAATTAAGTTGGGGATATCTCCATCATCCACTTCTTCATATAGGTGGTAAGCGAAGGTTTCCTCGTCGAAATATTTCAGGATTTTTTCTGCCAAGAAACATGGCTCGGACTGTCCGGTAAAAAAGTAGTGTTTTTCTACGCGACTGTATTCGCAGGCGATGTCGGCGCCGGGGTCCTCCAAACAGTATCCGAAAACCCTGTCGTAGAACTGGGCCTCGGGCAGGTCGGTAGCAAAATAGCGTTTTAGGGTTTTGAGGAATTCGCAGAATTTCATAAAACGAGATTTAACGCGCTTAACGGGCCGAGAAAGCGACTTTGCTATCGTATCCCCGATGGGCTGAGGAAAGCCTGTCCCGACCACCAATATTTTAGCAAAGAAGAGTCCGATCTTCTTCTGTGTATTGACGGCGGTTCATCACGGAGGAATTGAAACTGATGAAAAGAAAAACAATGTTCGACGACGGCTACCAAGAGCACTTGGTCGAAGGCGCCGAGTTCTTTGGGGAGGAGGGGATACCCGGCCTCCTCGACCTAGACAACGCAGAAGTGCCGTCAAGCCTAACCGCCTTCCCGAAAGCAAGGACGGCAAAGGACAAAAGCGGGTACGTCCATTTCTATGTGCACGATATCTGCTTCCGCCAGATATTCTCGGCGACGGACAAATACCTCGACGTCCTCAAGCAGTACCATGGCGTGATAACCCCGGACCCGACGATCGTCATCGGGAAGTCCAAATGCCTTCACGCCACAAGCGTCTATATGAGCAGGGCAGTCGGCTATTACCTTCAGAAGCAGGGGATACCGGTCATCGCAAACGTCCGATGGGGAGATGAGAAGTCGTACCCGTTCGCATTCCTCGGGATACCGAAGCATTCGATCGTGTGCGTATCAACCCATGGGGCCATTAAGAAGGATTCATCGAACGGCAATATCGTTCGGGAATGCTTCGCCAAGGGCCTTGCCTTAGGGTCATGCTGGAGACGATCGAGCCGAGAACGGTCCTCGTCTATGGAAGGATGCCTGACGACATCTTCGGGCCATATCTCGACAAATATACGTTCGTGAGGTACCCGAGTGAATTCGAGAAGAACAGAAAGAAAGGAGGGTCTTGACATGGGATCCACATATAAGGGCGGCTCGCCCACACATCGCTCCCTGAGGGAGAACCTGCCCGATGTGGGCAAGAATCCGCTGTTTGGGCGGAATGGCAACCATTACGGAGTTTCCGGCAAAGGCGGGGCCGCTGTCACCACAATCAAGAGCGACAACCCGATCAAAACCGCGCAGGAGTTTTTTGATAAAATAGGTTACGGTGGAGCATTCATGACGGACGTCAAGGCCGGTCAGATCACGAAAAACCGCGTGAGGCTTCGCGATGGCACAATCATCAACTACCGCGTGGTCTCAAAATCAGGCGGGCCAGCCGTCGAGATAAACGTAAAGAAGAGTTCCGACAGCTGCGGCCTGCGCTCGCATAAAATACATTTCATTTAAAGGAGATATCGACTTATGCAAAGCAAAATCGACAAAAGACTTATTCCCGAGCAGGAAGCGTTGCTCAAAAGCCTCATCGGTAAGAAAGTCGACAAGATCCGCCACGACCGCTTTGACTATTCCAACGTCTCCTATGAGCGCGTAACCATTTTCTGCGAAGATGAGGTCTACGAACTCAACAACGGGGTCGAGGCGCTCGACTTCATGTGGGACGATTTCGGCGAGGAGACCGTCGGCGTATTCAAATTCTTCAAGACCGAGGACAAGGGCATCGACTACGATTACGGTTGCGAGGGCTACCCCGCGCAAGTCGAGACGCCCGTCGAGAAGACGCTCATCGACGTCGTCCTCGTCGAGGACCACGTTGAGGCCTTCAGCAGGGCGAGCGGAGACCGCTTCAGCCAGTACGACTACGTGAAGGGCGTCATTCTCGTCTTCGAGGGTATCAAGTATTCCTTCGTCCGCGACATCTGGTTCTCCGACGACATCGTCATCTACAAAGGGAACAACCCAGAGGAGAAGATCGGCGATCCAGACGAGGATTGGGAGCCCGGCGAGGAAGTCTATTACACCAACGTGCGGAAAATGCGCTCGCTGAAATAAACGGTTGAAATGAATTGGGGACGGGAAACCGCCCTCTTTTCAATCCAAAACGGCGGAAATGGGGCATAATTACGACAAGTTGGAAAGTTGGCTTGATTAAACGCATAACGAATATCCGATGGCAGCTAAGTTTTTACGCAGTTTCCAATACAACGATTTACCATAGTCACCGGTGCTGATCTTGACGTAGGGGATGTTGCCGTGTCGGCTGCTGCCGGGGCTGATCTGGATTTGTTTGATGTTTCGGTGCTTGCTCGAGTTCAAGGTTAAGACGATTTTGGCCGTGGAACCGCTGAACTTAGACCCGCGTCTCGTCACCTCATATCCGTGGGTCGTCTAACAGGAACAAGCCCGATTCCGAGCCATAAGGCGCCATATTTGTGGTACCGGTTAACAAAATGAACCTCGCATCGGCCTAATCCGGGGCCGTTTTGCAACGAAAGCTGCCGATTGAGCATTCACGAAACCGCATATTTTGGTGTGGTCTTGTTCCCACATCGCGAACCAAATGAAAAAGAATAGCGGCGCCATCGGACTTTTCAAAAACCCGGCCACGAATCGCCCACTTATATTTCACGTTTATTTTAGCTGAAAATCTTCAGATTAAACTGATCCCCGAAACAGGCTTCTAATCGTGCTTCTACAAATTCGAATATAGACTGCTTTTTATAGTGACATTTATTGTGGCAAGAAGCAGATACCTTGCGTTTTAAGGCAAAAACAGGGCATAAACACTTTGCGTTTTGTGGGTTTTCCTCAATCGAGCAAAACAAAGTTCGCGTAATCCTCTAGGGCTTTGTTATCGGGGATTTCGGCTTGCGCGGCGAAGGCTGGCCAGTTCCGCACCGCGGATTTGACTTCCTTGATGATGACATCCATCTTTCGTTTATTCAGCCCCGAGTCGATTCCAACTTTGAGGAGGTCATCGATTGTGATTCCCTCGAATTTGCCGTTGATCAGGCATTGGTGGTTATTGATGTAGTTGCTGTTGGGGTCGTTCGCGTACGTTAAATCGTATGCAGGCGACAATCTCCATTTCCCTTCTCGGTCCATTAAGAAGGAGAAATTCTTGGAATGGTCGTCGTAGTTGCTCGCCATGACGTTATAGACCATGCGACGGAACAATTCGTAGCGATCCTCAAATGGGCAGCGCAGCCGTTCGAGAATGGAAAAGAGGGTGGAATAGGAGAAGTTGTGCTTGTCGGCGTAGTCGATGTGGGCGAGTCCGCAGGCGGTGACCATGTGGAGTTTGCGTAGCACCCCATTCTCGTCGACGTAGCGGTCGAAGCGCTTGGTCATGAAGTGGTAATCCTCGCCTTCCTTGAGCAAGCGGCATTCGGTCATGTTGATGCCAGCGCTTCGGGCCATGAGGTAGTAGGCGTATTCTTCCCGCGTCTGATACGAATCGAAGAAGGAGTCCTTCTCCTCCTTGTCGAGTTTATCGAATTTGATGATCCAATAGGTAAAACCAACCCCAGCATCGATCTGTCCCGAGCGGTAGACGCCCGTAGTTTCATTATAGGCGATGATGGCCTTGGCTTTGGCCCCGCCGGCGGAGGAACCGATCTTGATGAGGTCGCGCAGCCTTCCGATTTCGGGCTTGATTTCGGCTTCGCTTCGCCTTTTAAGCACGTCCCTTGCGGCGCTAGCGATGTCCTCAATGCGAATCTCGGTTGATTCGTCAAGCGTTCCGTCGAGGCACGGGTAATACTCTAGCGCCCCCATGCCGCGCTTTCCGATATAAAGAAGTTCCTCAATCGGGGTGAGCGAGTTCTTGTCCCTGCCGATGGAGATGAGGTATTCGTTGATGACCTTCCTTCCGAATTTATCTGGGAGCGAATCCGCGAATAGGCCTGGCAACGTGCGGAACGTCTCGCTTGTTAAGCGCGGGAAAGAGTAGGGCTCCTTGCGAAGCGGCATCACGATGGGGGAAATCTCGATCCCGCGCGTTATAAAAGCGGGATCGTAGGTGAAATAGACGTTGTTTTCCTCATCGTTAGCGAGATAGCCGACAGTCGTTCCCCAAAGCTTGACTTCCGCAATCATTGCTCGTCACCCCATGGCATGGTTGTCGCCTTCTTTTTCTTCCTTGCCCGTTGCCTTTGGTGGCCGAGGTCGTGGAGGGCGACCGTGTCTAGACCCAAAGTCGGGATCAATGCATCGGCATTGCCAAGAAGCGACAAGGCTTTCAAAAGGCTTAGCAAAGTGTCGAGGGAGGCGCTGCCGCTTCGCTCAAAGGATTTGATGGCGCCTAGGGAGACGCCACTAATCTCGGAAAGCTGGGCTTGTGTCCGATTCAACGAAAGGCGATAGGCCTTAAGCCTTTGGGCTAGTTCCGTTTTTGTTTCCGATAATGTCGAGTAGTTATTAATGGTCATGCCAGCATTATACAAAACAATATATAAAGGTCAAGAATATGGACAATAAGTGCAATTAGTTTCAATAAAGGTAATATATATAGACTTAAAACCATAATGAAAAGATTCCCGCATCGTGTTTCGTTCTTTAGATTATTCCGATGGCATCGAAAGAAATTAGATATTCCGCGCAAAGCTTGGCTTACGCCCAGTCTACAAATAATCGACGTTTTTATTTTGGCAAAGCATCAAATTCTAACAGTCCTTTGGTTCACAAACGATATCACGCTTCGGTTTTCTAAATAGTGGACATTGATGTTCAAGGATTTAGGCCTCATCGAAAGCTGGGACGCGGGAATCGGGAAGGCAAAGAGGTCGCTTTTAGGTAACGGATCGCCCGAACTCCGCTTCGAGGAATTCCCGGAAGACGCGGCCATCACCTCGGCGTCCATCCCAGTCAGCAAGGAATACCTCGCTTTGGAAGGTGAACTACACATTGGCGGTGGAAAAATGAACATTGGAGCCGAAAATATGAACATTGATGTTCAAATTAATTCGATTAAAGGGAGGATTGAGGCTTTATCGGCCGCGGCAAGGCAAAAGGAAGCCCTCCTTAGGCTCGTGGAGCCTCTCTTCGGCAAGGCGTTCGGCCGCCATGAGGTGCTCATGATGCTGGGGCGTGCCGTCATAACGGGCGCCAAATACGTCGCCATCCTCGAAAGCGCAGGCGCAATCGAGCCCGTCCAGGGCTTGGGAAAAGGGAGCGTTTCGTGGTAAAGTGACATCCGATGAAACAGGCAGCGGAGAAAAGTGCGATGCAGGAATCCATGATGAACGAGATCTTCAATTTCGACGGCATCTTTGTTGACACTGATCTGATGGAACGCGCGAACCCTGTTTTCAACACGGCGAAAACGACATTGTCCCAAATGAGCATGACCGGCGATGAGTGCGCAAAGGCCATCGCGAATAAACTCGGGCTCACCTACGAGAGCGCGCAAAACTCGAAATCCACGAAAATACCGCCGGAGATGTCCCTGTTCAACGCCATCATATTTGAGACAAGGTATCGGACCATTGCTTCGCTCGCCATGAAAAGCGGCTGCCCAACCGTGGTCGATCTGCCCTGTGGATACACTCCTCGCGCGGTTGAGTTTGCCAACATTGGCACCCGCTACGTCGGGGTGGACCTTCCAGCCACGATCAGTGGGGCAGGTCCAGCCATCACTTCCCTCATTGATGAAAGAAAGCGCGACCTCATCCGCTTCGTTGGGGCGGATGCGACCAACTACGCGTCTTTGGAGAAGGCACTTGAAGGCATCGAGGGCGAATTATGCATCACCACGGAAGGACTGCTGATGTATTTCACGGAATCCGAGGCGAGCGTTTTCTGTGAAAACATCGCGCGTTTGCTTTCAAACCACGGCGGCTATTGGCTGCTTGCGGATCCCGAGATCTCGATGCAGTTCATTTTGACCGCGCAGGCTCTTTTTGGCGAGCGGTTTATGGAAATCATGAAGGAGATGAAGACGATATTCGAGGAGAAATCGGATGTCCTCATCCAAGGAAATCCATTGCTCATCACCGCGAAAGAAGGCGCTTCGGGCATCCAAAAGGTGATGGCGTCGCTTTCCGCGCATGGCTTAAAAGGGGAAAGAATGGTCGTTTCGAAGCATATGCCAGAACTCGTTTTATTCGCAAAGCTAGCGCCGCAAAAGGCCGAGGCAATCAAGGCGGCGATGGACAAATGCGCTTACTGGAAGATCACCCTAGACGAGGATAAGGCTCGGATGGATGAGCCGATGGAAGAAGACCGTCGTTTCAACGTTGAGGCGGACTACGATCATGGGGAATTGACCTTACGCCTGTTTGGGCGGGTGGATTCCATTAACGCCCCGACGATCCTCGCGTTTTGGGAGAAATTCTCCCACGAGAGGAAGGTTCGCTCGGTACGCATCGACTGTGCCAAACTCGTTTTTATTTCTTCCGCGGGACTCCGCGTGGTTTTGATTATGGATAAGGCCTCTCCAGAAGGGGTGCGCATTCTTAACGCAAACGACGCGGTGAAGAAAACCTTCATCCAGGCGGGGATCGAGTCGCTTATTGAGTTAGCGTAGTTGGACCCAAAATCCCTCAATCCGAGAAAATGTTGCGCCTTGGGATTGTGAGATAGGGTTCCTTGCCGAACATGGGCGTAAACGGATTCATAGTCATGCCAAAACCTCATGTCAGTTTCTGTCCGTATTTGTCAGCTTAACATTGCTGCGACACGCATCGTGCTCCAATGTCCAAATTCCCTCGATGGTTTTTGTTTTCTCGGCCTACGCTGGGCCTACAAAAATTCGCCATTTTTTCTGGAGACAAAATCGGGCTTCAAAGAACTAGTGAAACAGGCGTCTAATCGTGTTTCCTTTCTCAAAAATACCAATTTGTAGCTATAAGGAAAATAGGTAAAATTTGTGAAATAAAATATGAGGGCTAAAAATTATCATCCGAGTTTTTTATAACATAAGACTTTAATTTTGATTAATAAAAAGCCAAGAAACGAAATATATAAAAAGATTTATTAGTGATAGAGAAAAATAAAAGAGCCACACGGCTCCATGAATCATAAATAAGTGCAATTAAAATTAATTCTCTCTGTGGCCCCATTGATGATTACAATCACGGCATAGAAAATATGAGCCTGTACCTTTGGAAGTTAGATGATCTTTTCCCATGATATTCCTCGAACCACAATTAGGACATTTATAATCATCGGTACAAGATCCGCCAGAAATTGCTTCGAGTTGTTCGTCTGTGAGTTCAATACCTTCTTGTTTAGCAAGTTTTAATATTTCTTCATTATTTTTGCATGCCTTAATTTTCGCAATTTGCTCTTCGTTTAAGCCCTTCAATAATTCATCTTTCATCATCAACATTTCCTTTGCTATTGGCATTTTATCATGAGTCGATCGGAAAATGTGCTGGTTTCGGCCATTCGGTGCATTGAATCGGTCGAGCGGTGCGCGGAATCGCTCAAATCGGTGCGGGCCTGCAAGTGCCCTTTCCTAATAAGCCGCCGGCATCGCCGTGGCCCCTTTCTGGCGCGGGTCTTTCAAAGGGGAAAGAGCCGCAAATGCCGAACCTGGGATCCATGGCGAGGGCGATCAAGGCGTCGGTGCGCGTCGCTTCCCCAAAGCCGCCCGGGGGCATTTCGCCCGACGCGCCTCGCGTAACCGCCTTCCCGTCCAATATGTTACGGCCTTCGTTTAGCCTACGTCGCGCCCGTTATTTCTATGTTATTTTGGGGTGAGGCCACAGGGAACGAAACCCGGGAATCGTGGCTCCGTCAACCCCATCCATTTGACGAAAGGCGACCGGCCCAAGCGCCATTACGCTTCTCCCTTGACCGGCGCGGGCCAAAGATTCGCTCCGCTCATCAGCTTGGCGCATGCGTGCGATATACGGAAGAGAGCTTTTGTCCGCTCAAACCGTTTGTCCGAAACCATGCACCGATTTGCCGAAACCGATGCACCGATTTGACCGAAAAGCGCGCACCGAAAGTCCGTAATCTGCA
>JAFSVB010000026.1 GCA_017450325.1 Bacilli bacterium
ACGTCCCATTGAAAGATAAGCTTATTAATTCGTTTTGCTCGGTTTGAACAAACGGCTGATTGTTAGTTGCTTTCCTAAAGAGCACACGTTGCATGAAGCGGTGCTTCTCCGCAAACAAGAAGACGTGTTGCCTTACATCAACACAAATCGATTCATTCATCTCTGCGGGCGCTTTGGAGGGACATGTTTCCCGCGAGAAGAGTGGCAATAAACCTGATCACATCCATCACACGCTATCAAGAGGTAGCCTGAAGCCGTATAAGGAATCCGAGGAGGAAATCAAAATAAATACCGCCCAATCAGTCGTTTGTTAAAACAGAGGCGCTTATCTATATAGATACAAGAACGCGTGTTCAGACACGCTCAATATAATGAGTGTTCCTAAGGCCATACCTCATCGAGTAGATGTGTTTCTCCGTTTTGCGGTTTTCTCTTGCGGTTTTGTTTTGCCTTTAGGCATAAATGATGTGCACTCTCTTTGAACGCCATTCTCATTTCGTTGGCCTCAGTATCAAACTGGACAAGTCAAAGTCTACTGTGTTGAGCAGAGTTAAATAACCGCTTAGGCATACGTTTGCCACCCGTCACATTATCTGTCCAGTAGGTCGCGACCGTAACTCTAAACCCTTTGGCCAGATCTTTCATTATCCAAGTAAGGTACTTATGTGGGCTAGCAGGGAATGCATAGTCAATCCTCAGCCAAATCCAATCCACTTGCGCTTCGCTCGAATCGACTTAAAAAGCGCCTGCGCTGAGTTGAGTTAGCCAGCAGCTAGTCAAGGCATTAAATATCGCATTTTGAAGTTTGGCCCACATTTATTTAATGGCCCATTAAAGCAACATATGAGGGCACAGGCCTTTAGCTTTGCAAAACCGAAGAAAGATGCCACTTGCGGAAAAAGCCGATGCTTAGGTGCACTACGGAATGCTTGCAATGTCTTCACCGCTTGTTTGCCATGATCAAGCGGTAAAAAAGCTTGTAAGTAGTACCTGAAACGTATTCTCTTTACCTGAGAAAAGGACAAAATAAAATGCTGTGAAACGCTGAAAATATTTTCACAGAAGTGCCAAAAAGTAACCTAGTATTAAAAACAAGATATATTTCGCTTGCTCTATTCAAAAATTTTACGACCCGAAATTATATGAACAATGTGGTATATTTTTATCGATAATATCGCGCATTTCTATTTTTGAGAGAGTGGTTTAAATCGTTCTAGAATCGTGAGAATGAATTAGAAAAAGACTCGATGTAAAAATAGTTGTTGGCTTTTTCAAAGATATGCGTAATATATACCGACCCCAAAGGAGGTCACGTTATGGCAAATCAAAACACAAGCGTTAAAAAAGTCATTCCAGTCTTCTTCGGATGCGATCAAAGGTTCACCCCTTATTTCATGACTTCCCTTGCTTCTTTGCTGGATCACGTTTCTGGACGCCGCAAATATGAAGTTCATATTCTTCATACTGATATCAATGAGGAAACCCAACGTTCCGTTTGTAAAATGGCTAAGCCGAACGTCAGCATCGTTTTCGATGACGTATCAGACCTCATTAATAAAATCGTTGGTAGCCTTCCTATCAGAGACTATTATTCCCCATCCACGTATTACCGTTTCGTAATCGCTTCGCATTTTAAACAATACGAAAAGGCCATTTATATCGATTCCGACACTGTTATCATGGATGATGTAGCAAAGCTTTACGACACTCCGATGGGCAATAACTATGTCGCCGCCGTTCCGGAGGCCGTCATGTCAAACATCAAAGACGCCGGAGACTATGCAGAGCGTGTCCTTGGTATTAATCGTCATAAATACTTCAACGCCGGCATGCTCGTTATTAACTGCAAGCAATGGCGGGAACATGATGTTCTTGGCCAATTCCTCGTCCTCATTGGCTATTACAACTTTGTCGTAGCCCAGGATCAGGATTACTTGAACGTCATTTGCAAAAACAAAGTTTTCTATCTGCCCAGACGTTGGAACATGGAGACCATCAAGAACTGGAATATCGACCGCAAAAAACTCGGTATTGTTCACTACGCTTTCGCTGCAAAGCCATGGCAAAACATCAATTGCTACTATGGTGATATCTTCTGGAAATACGCCTCTAAACTCCCTGTATATATGGAAATTAAGGCGGGATTTGCGGCGATTACTCCTGAAAGACTCGAAATGATTGAGAAGGTCGTCGATTCCGTTTGCGAGACCTGCAGGAAGGAAATCGCCCGCCACGACAATTTCCTTCGCCGTGTTGACAGCAAAAAGGGCGCGAAGCCCCTCACCGCCGATCCTGCCCTTGCCGAGCTTGTCACTCGCTTGCGCGTTCACGCAGCCGCTTAAGCTATAATTGTTCATAAGATGCCTAAAGACCAGCTTCCTGAAACGATTGTTTACTCGGATCCTTTGCATGACGAGTTTTCCGTGATGGAAATCCATTCGGATCCAATTTTGGAGGATTATAAGTACATTCGCGACCGAGGTTTTTTTGGAAAACTAAAGAGGTTTTTCTTATTCCGTATCATCGCGAAACCGATTGCAAAGATTTACCTGCATAACACGTTTCATCATGAAATCGTTGGAAAATGGAAACTGAAAAGATATAAAAAGCAAGCCGTTTTCCTTTATGGCAACCACACTCAGATCATTGGGGATGCCTTAATGCCGGCTTTTATGCTTTCCCCACGGTATATCAACGTCATCGTTCACCCGAATAACATCAATATTCCAACGATCGGAAAATACGTTCCTTTATTGGGAGGTCTTCCGTTGCCTGGTTCGGCGAAAGCCAAAGAGAACTTTAACGACGCCATCAAAACCCGCGTGACGCAGCATCAGCCAATCGTCATCTATCCAGAGGCGCATATTTGGCCTTATTACACGGGTATCCGACCGTTTGTTTCGGATTCCTTCTCCTACCCCGTTTTCTATGGCGCTCCCACGTTCTGCTTCACCAACACTTATCATAAAAGAAAGAACGGCAAAGTGAGGATCCGCACCTACATCGACGGGCCGTTTTTCCCCGATTTCGAGGCCTCTCCGAAAGAGGCGAGAGAATTCTTGCGCAACGAAGTCTATAATACGATGTGTGAACGGGCCGCGTTGTCGACCTATGAAAAAATAAAATACGTGAAAAAGGGCGATGATTAATCTTCTGTATTGCGGAAATGAAAAGGTGTTCGATGGTGTATTGACATCCCTCCTTTCCATCATGATGCGTGACCCGGCAAGCGACGAATACCACGTGACGATTTTAACGATGTCTTTGACGCGTCTAAATCCCCAATACACCGCGATTTCCGACAAGCTCATCCATTTTCTCGACCGCGTCGTCAAGGAATTTAACCCCGCTTCATCCGTTCGGAAAATCGACGTCTCGGACCTTTACGAAGAACATTTGGGCAAATCGCCTAACGAAGGCTGCTATTGCTCTCCTTACACATTGCTTCGCCTACTTGCCGACAAGATTGAAGGCTTCCCTTCGAAAGTCCTTTATCTTGACTGTGACATCATGTTTAACCGAGACATTCATCTGCTGACTGATCAGGATATCTCCGAAGTAGAATTCGCAGGCGCCAACGACCACTATGGAAAATACCTTATCAACCCTCGATATATGAATGCTGGGGTACTGTACTTCAACATGGACAAATGCCGTCAAACGGACCTGTTCGCGAAGGCGCGCGCATGGATCTGGAAAAAGAAACTGGTCTTTGCAGATCAAAGCGCGCTTTTAAGGGCGGCGAGCAAACGCAAATTGCTCCCCCAAAGGTTCAACGATCAAAAATTTTTGCATTCATGGACTGTCGTTCGTCATTTCTCAAAGCGTCTTTTCTGGCTTCCTTACCCGCATACCGCGAACATCAAGCAATGGATGATAGATGACGTGCACCGCATCTTCAGGTATCATCAATTTGACGATATCTATGAAAGGTATCTGCAATATAAATCCGAGTACGAGGCGATATAGATGGTCCAGGATCCCGAACGATTAGCTGTCCTTGCCCGCATCGACGACCTAGAACGTCGCGGTATCTTTGACCAGGATGTCGAAGAAGATCCGCCTGGAGAAATGATTCTTCCAGGGACGGTCGATTATTGTCAAAAAAAGCTTTCGACGCGCATTAAAGCGAAAATCGCTTTTGCTTCCGCGCGCAAATTCCTTAACAAGATCATTGCCGACGGGACTTTGAGAATCAAAGACATTCGAGGCATCGAATTCCTCGACAATCTTAAAACCGGGGCCGTCATCACCTGCAACCACTTCAACGCGCTCGATTCCTTTGCGATGCAAGTCGCTTATGAGCGCTCCACTTGTCATAAACAACGAAAGCTATTTCGCGTCATCCGTGAAGGGAACTATACTTCGTTCCCGGGTTTTTATGGCAAGTTAATGCGTAATTGCAATACGCTTCCTCTCTCCTCCAACATGGCGACGATGAAAGAATTCATGGATGCCGTCGTGCTCCATCTGCAAAAAGGGAACCTCGTCCTCGTCTATCCTGAGCAATCTATGTGGTGGAATTACCGGAAGCCGAAGCCGTTGAAAAGAGGAGCCTTCACGTTCGCCGCCAAAGCCAACGTCCCCGTTGTCCCGATTTTCATCTGCCAAGAAGACAGTCCCGATTTCGGTCCGGATGGCTTTCCGATTCAAGAAATGACCATCTTCGTTCTCGACCCTATCTATCCCGACCCAAGCGTTCACCCTATCATCGCATCCCAAGCGATAATGGACGCGAATTACGAGGCTTGGAAGAAAGTCTACGAGAGCTTCTATAAAACAAAATTAACCTATCTTTGCGGAGATATTCCGAAAAAAGCGTAAATTATGAAATTTGTTTGCTTCAACGTTAACGGCCTCCGGGCCATCCTACAAAAGGACTTTGCTCAGACGTTCCAACAGATGGACGCAGATGTGTTTTTCATCGAAGAAACGAAGCTCAGCGAGGAGCCAGGGCTATTGTCTCCATTCCAGCCAGAAGGCTATGATGCCTTTTGGACGGTTTCGAAAGTCCGGAAAGGATACTCGGGCGTCGCCGCGTTTACGAGAAAGCGTCCCCTATCCGTTCGTTACGGATTACTTGATGGCAAATACGACGAGGAAGGTCGCATTATCACCCTTGAATTCGATAATTATTTTTTCGTGGGCGCCTATGTTCCTAATGCAGGAGATGGTCTTAAAAGGCTCGACTTCCGCATGCAATACGAAAAGGATCTCCTCGTATATTTTTCCTCGCTCGAGAAAAAGAAGCCCGTCATCTATGGCGGCGACCTGAACGTCGCGCACCATCCTATCGATTTAAAGAATCCAAAGTCCAACGAGCAGAATCCGGGTTACACCATTGAGGAGCGCACGGCGATGACCGCATTGCTCGATGCAGGATATGTGGATACCTTCCGTTATCTGCATCCTGAGGAAATCAAATATTCTTGGTGGAGCTATCGTTTCCATGCGCGCGAAAATAACGCAGGTTGGCGCATCGATTATTTCTTGGTGTCCTCGTCTTTAGCTTCCCATGTCGTTTCCGCCGAAATCCACAATGAGTTCTTTGGATCCGACCATTGCCCCATAAGTCTGGAAGTTGATTTGTAACCATGAGACCGATCCAACGCTTCCGTGAGTTCTACCGTAACCGCAGTCCAGAAAACCTCTTTCGTTTAGATGGAGCCGTCCGCATTGCGCGAGCGATTCCGTTTGGTCTGCAGCACGTTTTATCGATGTTCGTTTCCAACATCGTGCCGATCATCATATGCATGACCAGCATCGGAACGGCAAATGGCGCCACGGCAGAAGTTATCAATAACTCCGTCCGCGCCGCAATTTTCATGGCTGCAATCGGCACCACGATTCAGCTTTATCCAGTTTGGAGAATCGGCGCAAGGCTACCCATTGTGGTCGGTGTTTCTTTTACCTTTTTGGGAGGGCTCACCCTCATTGGAACAAAATACGGACTGGGTACGATGTTCCTCTCCATCATCTTTGGCGGGATCGTCATCGGTATCCTTGGCTTGTTTGCCCACAAGTGGAAACGCTTCGTGAAACCGATTGTCTCGGCCGTTGTGATACTCGGCATCGGTTTCAGTCTCCTTCAAGTAGGTATTTCTGACTTCCTGTCGTTGAGTTCCCTCGGAGTCGGTGTAGGCGACCCCTACCCCTTCGACCGCGGATGGCCTTTCTTGTTGGTCGCGTTTATCACGTTAATCGTTTCGATCCTATGGCAATGTCTCATTAAAGGGATATGGAAAAACGTTTCGACTCTGGCGGGACTGATCGTCGGGTATCTCGTGGCGCTTTGTTTCCCTGGGATGGTGAATTTTTCATCGATGGCCATTCATTCCGTCGCGGACGTCATCAACGTCCCGAGGCCATTTTTCACGCTTGTGCCCGTGGGCGTAAAGGACATCAATTTCGGCGCCATCGCGGTTCTGCTGCTCATCTATCTGGTCGCCACAACCGAAGGTCTCGGCGATATCGCAAGCCTGACAGATGCAGGATTAGGGCGTGAACCCACAGACCGCGAAATATCCGGTGGTATTGCCGCCGATGGCATTATCTCTTCTCTTTCAGGTTTCTTTGGAGGCTTCCCTTTAACGACATTTGCGCAGAACGTCGGCATCGTCGGACAGACGAAGGTCGTAAACCGCTTTGTAGTATTCCAAGGCGCGTTGCTTTTGTTTGTCGCCTCCTTCTTCCCGCCGATATCCGCTTTCTTTCTTACCGTCCCCTCCCCCGTGCTAGGAGGGTCGATGATCATGCTCTTCGCATCAATACTCGTCATTGGCATGCAAATGGCATCAAAGGTCGGTTTTTCCCGCAAAAACGTCATGATTTTATCCTTATCCATCGGCCTAGGATATGGAATTACCCTAGTACCAGGACTATTTGCGAACGACTTTGGCGTCCCGTTCCTGAGTTATCTTTGGATCATCCTTCAGAACCCCGTCGCGAACATGTTCATCATCGCGTTAATTCTTTCTTACGTCATTCCAGAATCCATTAATGGACCTTCGATCAAGCAGGAAAATTCCAACGCTCGCTAAGCGGATTGGTTGAATTTCAAAATATATCTAGTATTATGAACGAGATGAACTGTTTTTTAAAACTAGAAAGGTAAATGAATATGTCGATTGCATTGTCCTGCGAATTCCAAGTAGACCTACCAATTGAGCTCTTAGAAAAGCTCAATATCCACGTTGTCCACATGTACGTATCCTCGTTAGAGAAAACATACCGCGACGATGAGATGCCCTTAGCGAGCTTCTATGAACTAGCCCGTAAAGAAGGCAAAATCGGACAGACAAGCGCGGCGAACCTCCTCGACTACGAAGAGCATTTTAAGAAGCTGCTCGCTGAATATGACGAGGTCATTCACCTTGCGATTTCTTCCGGTCTATCGAGTGGCTATAACAACGCCTGCATCGCTGCAGACAGGAACCCAAAGATTCACGTTATAGACTCGAAGCGGGCCTCGGGCGGTACGGCCATTCAGCTCCTTTACGCCCACGATCTTCTAAAAGAAGGGCGCGATGCAGATTATATCGTCTCCGAGTTGTTGCGCAGGCAAGACGATATGGAATGCTCCTTTCAAATCGACACACTTGAATTCCTCGTCCGCGGCGGAAGATGTTCTCGCGCAAAAATGCTCGGGGCAAACCTTCTTCGAATCAAACCCGTCATCGTTTGCACCAAAGAAGGGAAACTCGTCATGGGCAAACTACACCGCGGCAAGATGAAGAGGACTGTTCGTGAGTACTTTGACGAAATACTCGCCAAGCCCAACATTGATTACCATCGCGCAATCATCGAATACAGCACTTTAGACGAAGAAGGCATGGAATTATACAAAGAATGTCTGCAAAGGCTCAAAGACGCCGGGTTCGAAGAAGTCGTAGAAGGGCGCTGCTCTCCCATTGCCGCTTATCACGCAGGGCCGAATATCATAGGCGCCCAATTCTATCTAGCCAAATAAAGTGAAGGCTCCCCAGACCATGCACCGGGGAGCCTTTTTAAATCCCTTTAATCGTCAAGTTCGCTGCTGATCGTGACAGAGAACCCGACCGTTTCGCTACGCGCGATGTCTTGTATGTCGTCGACGGTTCCTTCGAACCAGAAGGAAACTTTAAAGAATTTCGTCGTTGGAGTGGAATAGGTTGCCATCTTTTTGTTTAAGCCCTTTCCACCATAGGTGAAGTCCACATAGCTTTCTTTCGTAAAGGTATGCGAGTCTTCGTTGTACTCCATAAAGTATTTCTTGCTCGGACTCGTGTCGCCTAGCCATGCAAATTTCGAAGAGGAAGCAGTCGAGAATGTGTCGTCCGTGCACTCCAAGACAGAACCGCGGATCCATCTTTCGACGTTGGTTTTTGTCGTGGATACAGAAGAATTTGCCGTCCAATCTAGCTTGAAATGGATGGTGGATGCGTTGACGACTTCCTCGGCGTGGACTTCAATGCCAAAGGTCATGACGGAATCGGCAACGGTTTCGTCAGAGGCAAGACTATACGTCTCATCTCCGGTCTTTTGGACGAAGGATTCGCCATACGAGCTGGAAAGATCTGCCATCGCCCAATTGCCCGTATGCGTCTCTTCTGCGGAAGAGATATTGATGGCGCTGGAGGTGGAGTCGATGGCCTTGCCGATTGGATGCAAGGTAATCGCGAGGTTGGGGGCGTTCGATTTAATGGTTGCGGTATTGAAGTTGAGTTGAGTGGATGCGCGTTGCGTGAACCATGCAAAGGTCGTCGCGCCAAACGCACCCAGCGCAGTCAATGAGATGGCCGCGCTTAAAAGAGCGACTTTGGTTTTGTTTTTCATTTTTTCCTTTCATGACCGTCAAGTGGCTGACGATCGTAAGACTTTGGTAACCAGGGGGACATGGCCGTGGCATCCATGTCCTGCCTGGATCGTCTTCATTCTAGCAAGACATTTTCAAAACACAAAACGCGAGTTTCATTTATTTTTTTACACGAAATCTGCGCAAATCGCGCATATTTTTGCTAATACGCTGTCTTAGTAAAGTATATGGGAAACTAGTAACTTATCGCGCGTGAAAACAAACGCGAGCTCAATAAAAGATTGATTTGCGAAACGCGTCCAATTCTTTTCATACTTCTCGAAATCACAGGTCACAATCTAGGGCTGCTTAATGGAGAAAGAACACGGCTCTAAAAAATTTTTTCGCAAAATTATTCCGATGGCACCTACGTTTTTTCGATTATTTAACGTGGAAACAAAAACTCGCGTTACCTACTTCGAACAAAAATAATGTACATTGTATGTGAGGCCAGCGATGGCCGGCGTCGGCTCACCGATCTCATAAAAGAAATTTTGGCGAGCTACGTTTTACGGGATATTCTTGTGCTCTAGTGCAAAGTGGCTTGCCATGAACAAAAAGAGAACCCATCTAAGGTGGTTTTTTCTTACACCCACCGGGGGCAAAAATGATGCGAAAAGTCTATGAAAGCCATATAAAATCAGCAAAAAGCATACACTTCGCTCGTTCTGGGCAACGTATTGCAGCGGCTGTAGGATCCGGGTGTGCTTTTACGGTCGGCCTCATGGCAACGCTCGGCTACTTTCTCGGCACGCAACCTGGCTTTTCCATTCAGATCGAGGACGGATCCGCCTTGCGAAAAAGCGTGTTCCTTCATTCGGACCGCTCCAAGATAGAAAGCCATGATGATGGCGTACTGCGCCTTTACGCGACTGGGCTTATGAACGCAAAGCCCACCACCGCTCGATTCGTCATGGACTATTTTTGGAGCCTGAACGAGGAAGAGAATCTTACCGGGACGCACGTTTTTAGTCGAGGCGAATCCGTCCAAGAAGCCCTCATTTTCACTTTTTATTTGAGTAACATCACCTCTCAGGACAAGGAGTTTACGTTCTTCGTACAGCTCGATGCATATCTTCCACCTAAGAACCTAGACGTCAACCACCCCTACTCCTATCTTAGGCTAGCGACGGTTGTCGGCAGGGAAGACGGATCCTATAGCAACATCACTTTTTATGGCAGCCCCAATAGCGCGGGTTTAGGCACCGTTGACGGAGGACCCTTCGATAATCGAGAGTGCGTCTCCGAATACGAGTTACTTCAAAAAGACGATTCAAAAATTCGTAATCCGTTATTTGGCGTGGATGGCAATGACTATTGCGTGAACTTCCTTGAGGATACCCAATCCATTCTCGTCCAGAACTACTCCATGCTACCAAATGACGTTTGGAGGTTCAGCATCATCGTTTTCTTGGAAGGCAACGATCCAGACTGCACCCGTTCGGCCCCAGAGGGTTGTCGGCTCAGCCTAAGCGCTCACTTTGGAGATTGTCGATGAAGTGCAACGGTCATCGGCTTTCAAAGCTAATCGCCGTTGTGGTATCTCTGACCTCAATTGGCTTGTTGACATCAACCATGGTGTCCTTTGCGTGGTATCGCCTCGATGCTTTCGCCTCTATTTCAAACCTCTTCATCACGACAAGGGCGGGCAATGATTTAGAAGTTGGCTTCCGGCACGGGGACGACATTATTTATTCCGAAGCATTGAAGGAAAAAGAACTGTCACTCCTAGACCCACAATTCGAAAAGAATCGCTATCTCGCAGACGTGTCAGGCATGTTCCTCGGCTCATGGTTTAACCAGGACACGGATTTAGGGAGTTCCTTCCCTGTCCTAAGACAAGCGTACACCGCCGGGGGGCCTACGACGATTACCCCGAAAGCAGAGAGCAGATTTCTGCAGTTTGAGCTATTCTTCCGTTCCTCAGAACCCTGCCATCTGTATTTAGATCCCAGCACTTCATTAAGGAACGCAAACGAGGAAGCCGACCTCTTGGCGAGCATGCGCGTTTCCTTTCTTAGCGAAGATCGGTATCTGATTGCTGAGCCGAAGAAAAGCGATGCGCCGACGCGCTTTGGAGGATTGCTCTCCCTGCATGATGGCAACGGTTTCTTCGATAACGTCAACGGGCGCGAAATCCTTTATGGTGAATATACCGGCAAGCCCAAATATCTGCCACCCATTGATCAAAATTCCGAAGTTTTAGAGGAAAAGGACGCCTTCCATGCACAACACCAGCCTGGCGTGGAACGCGTTGACCTCAACAGCGTTTCTTTTGCCTATGAACGCGCCGTTGCTTTGGAGGATTTGGTATATAGCCCTGGGTCCAACAACAAAGTGAGCTTCGGTGTCGTACCCGCGAAAAAAGAATATCGGGTTGTGCTAACGATATATATCGAGGGGTGGGATACCGAGTCTATCGACAGGCACAGTACCGGTTCGGTCCAAATAACGCTTTCGTTCTTAGGCGTGTACGACCTCTTAGGAGAAAAAACATGAGTACCACATATTTCGTATTCGCATACCGTTTAATGACCGCGATTCATAACGACATCTCCTCCTTCTTCGCAGGAAAGGGGAAGGAGCTCCTGAATTTTGACAATTACCACTCCATTTTCCTTGAATATTCCGCCGGATTCGGCGTTGGAGGATGGACGATGTACATCTTGCTGATCCTCCTTGTTTTCGGACTCGCTGGGAGCGCGGTCGCTTTCTTCGTCTTCACGCTGCGGCGTTTTGTTCTCCGTGTAATCCCTAAGAAAGCAGGCGTCATCCAAGCGGAAGAGGAAATCGAATCGCTGAAAATGGCCCTACATAAATCGGAGAAGCAAAAAGACATTTTGCTTGAAGGAAATAAAAGAAACACATTCTCGGGTACGGCGCTTGCGTCGCCGCAATCGCGGTTTCCGCGTCTCGAGCAGTTGGATATCCTGTATTCCGATCAAAAGCCACGCGAAGTCGCCAAATGCGTTGAACTGCATTCGCTCGCGCAGGGCTTTCGAAACTACGCCGCGTCAAAGCTTCACCTATTTTATTCAGAGGAAATCGTGCGCCAGTTTCTTTCTTCCCTTGCATCGTCCAGATTGCTCGTGCTCGAAGGCATCTCCGGAACGGGCAAAACCTCTCTTCCCTATGCCTTTGGGGAATACGTCGGCGCGCACCCGAATATATGTTCCGTTCAATCATCTTGGCACGAAAAAAGCGACTTCATCGGCTATTACAATGACTTCACGGCAAAGTTCACCGAAACAGAAGCCCTCATCTCTATGTACCGGGCCCTTTATGAACCCACGCCGAGTATCATCGTTCTTGATGAAATGAACATCGCACGCGTTGAGTATTATTTTGCCGAAATACTCTCGCTTCTTGAGAACCCCTCAAACGAAGACAAGGAAATACAACTTGTCGCCCAGCCCCTAGAGGACGATCCAAAGCATTTACGAAACGGGAAACTCAAGTTAGCCGATGGCCTCTTTTTCGTCGGCACGATTAACAACGATGATTCTACATTTGCACTCGCTGATAAGGTTTATGACCGCGCGATGACGGTTTCCTTGCAAGAGCGTGGCGTTCCATTTGAATGCGAGGATACGGAAAGCGCCCCTCTAGCGGTCGCAGCTTTGAATGCCGCCTTCGCCAAAGCCGTGGAAGATCATCCAATTCCTCAAAAAATCGAAGAATCCCTGCAAAACCTCGTTGAATTCCTCTATGAAGAATATGGCATTTCCATCGGAAACAGGCTACAAAGGCAATGGAGTTCCTATTTGCCTTGTTATGTTGCTTGCGGTGGCGAGATGGACGAAGCCGTCGATTCCTTCCTAGTGAACAAGCTGCCGAGAAAGCTCGCAATCAGCATAAGCCGCGGAAACGGCAGGTCGTTCCAGCCTTTATTGGACTTCCTTACCGATGCTTTCGGGCAAGATGCACTGCCTATGACTTCTCACAAGATCCGTTCGTTGGAGGCGAGGTAGAAAGATGATGAGTAGCGTTTCCTTTTACGCCCAAAAAGAAAGCGGGCATCTCGACCGGTCTATTTCCGACATATTTGAAGAGGTTCTCCCTTCCATCCAGTCCATTATCGACCGTTTCTCGAGCGTCCTTTCTTCTAAGCGCGTCATGGTACGGGCCGAAAGGGCAAAGCATACCGATGCGGAAACCCTTTTGCATCTGTCCGCACATTCAGAAAAGCTTCGCTATGTCCAGGGAAATCGCATCGTCCCCAGCGAGGTCCTTTCGAAAGAGTTTTATGACGACATCCATTCTTATGAAAACCGTTTCTTGATGACCCTGCTTAAAAGGGCGTTGGTCTTTTTGAACGACAGAATCGAATACATTCAGGCAAACTTGCCCTTATTTCATGCACTGCAGGCTTCCTTTGCCTTTGGGGACCAACGACTTCAAATACTTTGGAAACGTCCCGTAGATTCTCTCCAGCTCGAAAAGGATCTAGAACGCCTTAAAAAGCTCCGTTCAACGGTGGTTGCCTTAGGGCAGAAGCCATTGATGAAGGCCCTTCTGGGGAGTCCGGAAATCGTCCTCCCCCTCGCTCCCACAAACCTCCTCCGGCTTGATCCAGATTATAAGAAGGCGGTTGAACTTTGGGATTATATCCACGCCTATCGTTCGATGGGCGTTCTCTATGACGCGGAACGAGGAGAAAACCTATTGAGCCCAGAAGATATGGATGAGTTTCGCTCCATATTGCAGATCTTTGAAAGGAAGTTAAGAACCTTCGAACGTACTTCTTCGTCCTCTGCTCATGAGTTATTTCAACCAATGTCGACTTTTTCTCTGGAACATGAAACTTTAGATGGTGGGCGTTTCTTTTACGCCTCCTTTCGAAGTTTCCTGAAACAGGAAGAAATGCAAAAACAGGTTTCGATTGAGACCGATTTGGCGGAACGGGGCGCCAAATCCATCGATTCATATCAGCGTAGACGCACGGCGGCCTTCCGTGAGGTCTATGCTGGCCCCGCCATGGAATCCCAACAATGCAACGATTGCATCAAGGCATTGCGTAGGGAAAAGAAAGGGGGACGCAAAAATGAGACGCGATAACCGGATATCAGAAATCTTGTCCACGTTCGCGCTCGCGTTGGCCCCTTCGGTCGCTGCGATTTTGATCGCAGGAGGGTCGAGCGCAAGGGATAACTTCGGGATCCCCGTCCTTTATGGTTATTCGCTTCTATACGTCTCGACGGATTCCATGGTGGGGTTTCAAGAGGACTCCCTTCCACAGGGAACGGGAGTCCTCGTTCGCAAAGTTCAACCATCCACGCTATCCATCGGGGATGTAGTAACCTTCTATGATCGTCGCATCGAAGCGATGAACACCCACCGGTTGGTGGCGGCCCCCGTGTATGAAAACGGAATGTATCGATTCCATACGATGGGAGATAACCGCAAGAGCGCACTATATTCCTACGAAGGCGAGCGTTTCACGGAAAAGGAATTGCTCGGCAAAGTGGAGGTCCACTCGGACGCCATATCTTTTCTGCTCGCCGCTTTTTCTCCGTCAATTTCTGCAATGGCAGAGACGATGGGAAACCTTTCTCAAGCATTTTTATTTCCGCTTTTCACGCTGCTCCCATTAGGAATCTTTACCGTCGTCGCCACGATATCAGGAATCCGTGAATGGTTTCGCGAAGAGGAGGAGCAATCTAAAAGAGACGTGGCTAGCCTATCGATGCAACGTTTGAAGCAAGAGGTAACATCATGTTGAACAATCATCGAATTACTATGATCGTTTCCTACACAGCCATAGGGGTTTTGCTGGGAATTTTAGGGGTAAGATATCTTTTTCTGAAAGAATACTTATTCGCTGTTTTAACTTTCTTCGTCCTTATTGTCTCCCTTGCGTTTAGCTGGCAATCTCTCATGGATCTACGAAATGGGAAGCAGGCAATAAATCAAATAAGAAGGAGCGTTGAGAAACTGGGGATACCCGTTTCAGAACAAGGTCAGCATCAAAACTGCAACAAAGCACTGCAGTCTATCTATGAAGACATCGAGAAAGCTCTTTGCATAGAACAAGGACCAAATAAGCAGCAAGAGGAAGGCGATATGCAACGTACATCAGAGAACGCTTTTTTTGAAAGGATTCCCGTTTCAAAATGCGTCTGTTATTTTCAAACAAGCGAGCAGAATGATGCGACGCTTTCCGAGCTTGGCCAATTGATTGGCGAGCATTTCCCATATGCCGACGTCGATGCGCGGCGATTTGGCGTATACGTCACGTTCTCTTGCTTTGACTCCGAGCAGGAAGTATTCGGCCAAATCGAAGAGTTCCAAAAATCATGGAACGATCATCACGAGCGTCTCTCCCCGCTTTCCGTTGGCATCTCGTTTAGCCATAAGCAGGACGACCAGAGAGATCTCCATGAAGAAGCCAGGCAAGCCGCGTTTCTAGGAAAGGGGGTGCGCGTTCTGCCGCAAGAGAGCATCAACGAAAACCCTGCTCATAGCGAAACGTCCTCATCAAAGATGGCAGAGCTTTTGGATTCCTTCGATCAACTCGGAAGGAATCTGTTGAAAAAACTACCCTTCGATTGCGTTGGCATGATATCGCGTGATATTGAAACGGAGGAATACAAGGTTTTGTCGGAAGTGCGCTTCAGCAAGCCGTCCATTCTAGAGCACGCGAAGAATAACGTCCTTCCATGGAACGATATCGGCAGTTTTTTGGACAGCATACAAGGTAGGGCGTTATGGGGCGTATCGAAAAGGGGGTATCTATCAAGGAACCAAGCAGAAATAGCGGAAAAATGGGGTGCTGATTCCGTTTACTTTATTCCTTATCAAATCGGAGGTTCTCTGGAGGGGCTCTGTTATCTTCTTTCCGAGGACCCCACAATACTTCTCCCAGAACACCGCGAAGTGCTTCGGCCTTTTCTATCGCAGTTCCATCTCATCATTGCGAGCCAAACAGCCCTCGCCCAATATCGGAAACGGCAGGCAGAACACCGCATGCTACTGAAACAATTTGGAGGAGTGCTATATAGTGTGGACCCATCATGCCATAGCATCCGATTTCTTTCATTGCCCGACGCAAACCCCAATGAAAAGAAGTGCCATGAATTCTTCTTCGGATCATCGGAGCCATGTCCATCCTGCCCGCTGCTCACACGAAGTCCTATGGTTGCCGCTTCGCCCGTGCTTGGAAAGGGCAACCAACGCTTTGTCTTGCTTCAAGACGGCACTTCCCCTACTTTGTTAATTTCGCCAGAAAACATAGGGATTGAAGAACAAAAAAACGCAAGTTTTGCGGAGATATTCGAAAAAGAGCTCATCTATGGCCGAAGCGGTTCCATTCTCTTTGCGCGTCTAGAAGACTACGTTAAGGAGGAGCGCGACTCCGTGGATCGATTCGTCCGCGGCAAAATGGAAGGCTTGGGGCTCGCCGAGGACCTATATGAGTATCAGCCCGGCGTCTATGCTTTTGTTCTACGCGGCGTCAACCAACGACAAGCGGCCTTCTTTGCCGCGAAAATCCACGAGGCACTGCGCATGCCGCCGGGATTCTCGCGTTTCCCCATCTTTTCCTGGTCCATGGGCGCATTTGAGTATCCCTACCGCGTCAATTCGCTATATACACTGAACGTTCTTTATGAATCCGCCATGGAAAAAGCCAAAACGCATGGACTCAATCGCTTCCTTTCCTTGCCCAATACGCCATCGCTATCGCTCATGGACCGCCTTTATGAGGCGACGAACTATATTCTTCGCTCGGATCATATCCCTCTTCGATTCTCGGTCCTTTACGAATGCAAAACACGCATCCCCCGTTACGTCGTAACCCGCATCGATACCTCCCGCTTTGAGTTCCTATCCACTGACCAAGATGAGCTATACCGCCAACTAAGGGAAGGCCCGTACAGAATGCATATTAGTAACTTGATGTTGATGCAAGTCGAGGCGTTTCTTTGGAAGAATCTCAAAGACCTTCATCGACTCTCCCTCAAAGAATTCCACATCGAGATTCCTTCATCGTATTCCTTGAACGAACAGTGGGTCCGTCGTCTTTGTTCCATGGTGAGGATTACGAAGTGCCCAAAGGGTTTCCTCAAGTTAAGAACGCTCGACGGCCTAACGGTTTCGCAGAATCTTTCCAGCGCATTATCACGCGTTGGCGTTGAAATCGTAACGTGCGACTTCGCCGAGGATAAGCGTTTCTCTTTCTTAGATGCCAATGCAATCACGGCCGCAACGACTTCTTTGGATGCTTTGCTCCGTTTGCAGGAAGATGTAAACAAGTCGCCCAGCGCTTGGCTTGTCGCGCGCTTGCACAATAAAAAAGAGAAAGAGTATGCGACCGCGCTCGATATCCCCTACGGGACAGGCCCTTATTATGGCGGATACTGTGACGAAAAGACCTTGCTTCGGCAGATCCGGCAATGCGCTTCCTAGTCCTTATAAAACTTTTCAACGCAGGCGAGGAACTTTCGCTCGCTTAAGTAAAATCGAAAGCATTTCTGTTTCGGACAATCAGGTCCGTAAATATAGATTGGATCGCGCGGACCAGATATCTCGATTTTCGTCGGAAACGAAAAGAACTCATTGTTCTCATCATTCCCGATGACGATGAAATAGATGCCGACGTCCGGCCCAAATTTGGAAACGATGCCAATGCCATCGAGCATATTCGTACGCTCTGCTTCGTCGACGACCGCAATGATATAAGGAAATTTCTTTTTGGCAGTCTTATTATGCTCCTCGAAGTTGCCGAACTTTCCGTTCGCGTCAAGGACGTTCAAACGGCGATGCATCTCGTCTTCCAAGGCGTAGATTCCATCCCAAAGTTCCTGCTGGTCGCGGGCGATATCGCGGTACAAAAAACGAAGGCGGTCACAGTAGCCCATTCTCTTCAAGGGGTCGAAGAACATGAACTGAAGTCTTGATGGAACGTTGGTCCGTAGAAGATTCAGGACCATTTGGTTTACGTAGGACAAACGGCCAGACCCTTGCTTCCCATAGACCCATACATTTTTTAGATGCATCAGGTTTGAATCGACGAATGAGGGGCCGGAAAAAGACCCTAACGTTACATCGAGATTTGGGTAAAGTTCTGGCTCTTCATTGTAGTCACAGTAATCGAAATAGTTTTGCGATAGCGATGTCATCGCGTGCTTTTTCGTTTGCCAAGGATGATCAAACCTCGCCCAGGAAAACGCTTTGTCAAAGAGACGATAAAAGCGTGGGTCGTCATAATTTAGGAAAACGACAACCGAGTATCCGATTTCCGGTGCGTAATCTTCAGGGTCACCCACCATAACGCCGACGACGAATAGGCCATATCCGCGTGCACGATGGATTTGCTCCACCACTTCCCCATAGGATCCCGGCTTCTCTGAGACAACTACGAAAGCGAGTTGCGTCGCCCCAGCCACTTCTTCGTCAAGCGGCGGCATATGCTCGCCCCAAACGTACGGCGCAAAAGATTCGCATTGGTTTCTATGAAACCAGCGATACATCTCCATGGCGATGTCGCTATCCACGTCGCGGTATATGGGGAGAACGGATTTATAAAGTTTCATGTCTCTTCCTTTGAATTATAACCAAGCGCGGCATAAGAGAAAATGCTAGGAACTGATCGGTCCATCCTTGCCTTTTTGCTTCTGAAGTCATGCGAAATAAGTTAATAAACCAATAAGTCTTTTCGAATACTTGCAAAGCAAGTAGAATACGTTGCTATGGGTATTTCTGTCTCTCATCTTTTCAAAATCTACAATGAAGGCCACAGCAATGAAGTCCGCGCTTTGAATGATGTCTCCTTTGAATTGCAAGAAGGCGAGCTCGTCGTCATTCTTGGCCCCTCTGGAGCTGGAAAATCAACATTACTCAACATCCTCGGCGGCATGGACACCGCCACGAGCGGCTCTTACTTAATCGGTGGGCGCGACATTGGCAAATTCAAGACGAATGAACTGACCGATTTTCGGCGGACCGACATCGGATTTGTCTTTCAGTTCTATAACCTCGTTCCGAATCTAACCGCCCTTGAAAACGTCGCCTTAGGCGCGAGCGTATCCAAAAACCCAATGGACCCGGAGGAAGCATTGGACGCCGTCGGTTTGCTCAAACGGAAAACCAACTTCCCTAGCCAACTCTCTGGGGGCGAACAACAGCGAATCGCCATCGCGCGAGCAATTGTGAAAAACCCAAAACTCCTTCTGGCGGACGAGCCTACTGGAGCGTTGGATTCCAAAACAGGCGTCGAGATTCTCGCTTTGCTGAACCGTCTTGCAAAAGAATACAAAAAGACCGTCATCATGGTAACCCATAACGCTCAAATCGCTTTGATGGCGGAGCGCGTGATTCGTATTGCTGATGGCCAAATCATAGAAAACACCGTAAATCAGGAACCGCTGGATCCACGTGACATTCGTTGGTAGAAAATGAAAAGAGGGTTGTTCTACAAAGTTTTTGGGCGATTGCTCTATCGCGAGATCTTCAAGGATTGGGCGCAATCTCTCGCAATTGTGAGCATCGGCGCGATTGCCACAACGCTTTTTGTCGGTCTGCAAGCCAACACGAGCTCCATGAGTGATCGGCTGGACCGCATGCTCACCCTTTCCACCCCGGCGGATATTTATGTGACAACCGATCCGCGTTCTTTCGTTGCGGAAGATGACGCGGATAACATCTTGAAGCTTCTTGGCGAGAACGACTATCTTGAGACGAGGTTTCTAACCTATTGCAGCCTCGAATCCCATGATGTAGCGCTTGCTTGCTCTTTTGCTCTGCCTACGATTTCAACCCCATACGACGTCGAGACTTCTGAGTTCTCAACGGCAACCAGCTTTTTCTATGTGGATGAGACCATAGCCGGAGACCTCACCACCAAGCATCCCGACACGGCCGTGTTAGGCATGGACGTCGACCTAAGTTTTGACCTGCAGGGCTTTTCCTTAGACGATTCATATCTAGACACTCTTGATTCCTTCTTAAAGCAAGGGAAGAAGAACCCGTTCCGCGAAGGATCTTTCCCATTCCGCGCAACGATAAGTGGAATCATGAAACATCCCGAGAACACGACGAAGGCCAGCCCGATGCCGATGGTCACGCTTCTTTCCAACAAAGTGTTTCAAGAAGCCGTTGTAAATACGCTGCAGGACTGCTTTATGCCCATTGGCGCCCAACTGATTTATCGTCTTGGCTTCTATGAGCAACTCGGCTGGGGAGACGGGGATATTCACGGAAGCGCAGTGAACTTCCCAAAGCACAATCAGTACTTAATTCGTCTACAAGACGGAACAAGCGCAAAGGAAAAGAAATCGTCAATTGAATCCTATTACAAAGAAAAAACAGAGAACAATCTTTATAGCGCGCAAACGCTAGAGGAGACGAACTTCGTGTCGACGCTTCGCGACGAAATTCATCAAGCGCGCATGCTTTCCTTGATTTTCCCCGTCGTATTCTTCCTCGTCGCGGTACTCGTCATCATCACAACGCTCAGGCAGAACATCCTAAAACGTAGGCAGGAAATCGGCACCTTTAAGGCCCTTGGGCTGACAAAACGAGAGATTCACGGCCATTTCTTATTCCAAACGGGAACCCTCGTCGCCCTAGCGAGTCTTCTCGGGGCGATCATTGGACCCGTTCTGCTTCCTTTGATCATGGCGCATAAATACGACATCCTCTACACCCTGCCTACCGCACGGTATGTATTCCCCATTATGGCGGGCGTTTTGTCCATCGGCGCTTTCCTGCTTTTATCTCTCGGCGCTACGTTCTTTATCACCCGGCGCGAAATCGCTTTGAAACCCGTTGAATCCATGCGACCAAAAACCATGAAGATGCACCATAGCTTCTTCAAATCTCAAAAGGGAAGGCAAAACGCAGTGAGCCTATCTGCAAAGATGGCGGGAAGAAATATCATTTATGACCCCGTAAAAGCCTTGATGGTTGTCCTTGGAATCGCAGGGTGCACCGCATTGCTGGTATGTGGCTTCGGCATAGACAATACGCTCAATTACGACATCCACACCGACCCGTATGTCAATTCGTTTCAAGACGAAATGGCCCATTTTCTCCCATCCCAAACCGGAGAAAAAATAGAGTTGGACTTCAGCCAAGTCGTCGGCGAAGGAGGGGAACCCCTTATTGCCTCCTATCAGCCCTACAGCCGCATGTCCTTAGAGGTCCTTTCCAGCGATTACTCCTATACCACTTATTTATTCGTCTTGGGCAAAGGGATTGGGTTAAACGGAAACACGCCCCCCGTTCATATGCCGTCGGACTTCCCGCGCGACGAAATACTTTTATCCACAAAAGCGGCCCAAAGGCTTCACGTCAGCGCAGGCGACACGGTGAAATTCTATGTCGGCTCTTCTTACGTAGAACCAAAAATACACGCGATTTACGAGGCTTTTTATGGTAATTCGATTATCATGCACTTTGATTCATCCTTGCTTGCGCAGCCCTATGACGAATTCCAAAGCGCGTGGGTCGAAGGCGCGAAAGAAGTCGATTCCGAGCAATTGCGGGACCATTTAATGGAGATTGACTATGTGCGCATGGTCGATACTTCCATAGAATGGATTCGCCGCGTCGAAGATATCGTCTCCTCCATTTCTACGATGACCATGGCCATCAAGGTCTTCGCATTGCTTCTGGCTGTTGTCGTCATTTATAACCTTGGCCTATTGAATTTCCGCGAACGCACGCGCGAAATCGCAACGTTGAAAGTCCTTGGTTTCCATACGTTAGAGATTTCCGCGGGCTTATTGATTGAAACGCTTTCGATGACACTGCTTGGGATCGCTGGCGGATTGGCCGTCGGCTTCCCGTTTATGAAGGTGGTCCTGATGATCAATCAAATCGACGTGATTCATTATATTTACCGTATCTATCCATTGACCTATTTGTTCTCCGCTTTGTTTAGCTTTGGCGTCGCGTTATTCATCAATCTTGGGTTGACGCGCCGCATCAAGAACGTCCACGCGGTCGAATCGTTGAAGTCCGTAGAATGAAAGGAGCCAAACCATGAAAAATCGAATTTGTGCCTTATTAAGCGCCACGTTGTTAGGGTGCAGCCAAGCACCTGCTGGCGTTACGGCCATCGCGTTTGCGAAGAACTACTATGAGTTAAATGTCGGGGACTCTATTTCGTTGACGGCGATCCTTTCCGGTTCGGGAAAAGTGGTCTACCTTTCTTCAAACGAAGATATCGTCTCCATTGACGGCGCCGGCAACGCAAAGGCCTTAAGTGCGGGGGATGCCACGATCTTCGCCGTCAGCGATGGACTTAGTGCTCGAACAGATGTACATGTCATCGGCAAATCGGAATCGCCCCTTGTACAACGTTACGTCGTCGAAGGCACCATGCGTGCCTCGATGCCTGCTTTTGCCGCAAGTCTTGAGGAGCCGTTCGCCGTGACGTTTGCCTACGAAAAAGGCGACTCCCCTCGCTTTTACCTAGAACAAGCAATTCCAGTCACCACGTTTGGCCAAGCTCTTTTGGCCCTAGCGGATTCGCCCTTTATGCAGCAAAACCTTTCGCATCCGCTCCCCCAGGGATACCAAGACCTACGCGCCATCATCCAAAACGCCACCGGGCCGCTTCTTGCCAAATCCATCGTCCACGAAGGGGTTATCGACGCCTATTTCTATGAAGAGGGAATATTCGTGGGGACGGCTTCTTTTGACGTTTCAAGCAGCGTTAGCTCAACAAAAGACATCTTGGAGTTGATCAAGACCATTTCTCTTGAAGACCTGTCTGCCCAGGATCTTCTCTCCGTCCTTGCCGCCACGCTAGACAAAGGGCCTATCGATAGTGGCGACCCTGAGGTCGCATTAATGCAATCGCTGCTCAGCCATGCGAATTTCCATTTAGAAAAGGCGGAGGACAAAATGAGCCTTTCATTCGGCGTAGAAAGCGGATTTGGGGATTCTCTCTTTAACTATTTCTCAGATTATTCTTTTGGAGATAGCCCAGTCCTCGGCGCGCTTGGCATGTCCGCGTCTATCCAAAGGGAGGGCGACGAATATCATCTAACCAAGGCATCTTTTGCAGCATCGGCAACGCTTTTTGGCGAAGCGAACGAACTCGAAATCGCCTGTATCCCCACCACCCGCTCGAAAGAAGCGTCGGACTATATCCAAAAGATTGAGTCGTCGCTGCGCGAAGACGCCGAGAAATAGCGCGTTCTTTGAGCGTAAAACACGTATAATACTTCCTGACATGAAAATCTTTAAACAACTGCTCATCATTTTGACCTTCACGATCATCGGCAGTCTTCTTTCCTACTTGCTCTCGCTGATTCACTTTCCCTTTCCAGGATCGCTCATCGGCATGATTTTATTATTCATCTTCCTCCTTATCGGGCTAGTCAAAGTCGATAGCATCACCGAAGTCGGCCAATTCTTCATCGATAATATGGGCATCTTCTTCGTCCCTGCCGCCATCGCCATCTTAAAGCAAATCGAGATTATATCGCTCCACTGGTGGAAGTTGCTCATCATTCTTTTCGCCGCGTTCGTCATCTCGTTTACGGCGACGTATTGGGCCGTAAGACTCACGATTTTCCTGCAAAACCGCCACAAAAATGAAAATGAACCCGCGGAGGTGCCCCATGATTGAAGCCATCTTCGCCTCCCCACTTTTCTATCTTTTCATAACGGTTGGGATCTATTTCCTCTTTGCTTTTTTGCAGAAAAAATTCCATACCCCTATTTTCAATCCCCTTCTATGGACCATCATCATTCTGTGCGGGTATATCCTCCTCATAGTCTTCATCGATAAGGGGAACATCGACCAAGCGAACATCAATGAAGCCGTGGACAAATATCGTTCCTCGGTATCGATTCTCGATATTCTACTCGCGCCCGTGACGGTCGCGCTCGCGCTTCCTCTTTATGCGAATAGGCATGTCTTAAAGCAGAACTGGCTACCAATTCTCGTCGGCAGTATCGTCGGCGTCGGCACCTCGATAGGGTCCGTTGTTCTGCTCGGCCATTTATTGAACCTAGACGGCGGCATCACCTTTGCGCTTTATCCCCGTGGCGTCACCACCGCGATCGCGCGTGAAATTACAGAGATCCTCGGTGTCGGAGAGCATACGTCCATCACCGTGGCCATGGTCGTGCTCACGGGCGTTGTCGGCGCATTGCTCGCCCCACCGCTTATCAAATTGTTCGGCAGCAAAGAGGATACGACGATTGGGATGGCGCTAGGCTCCGCAAGCCACGCGATTGGAACCTCCGTTGCGTTTGGATATTCGTCTAAGGCCGGGGCAATCGCGAGCGTCTCCATGGTTACGAATGGTTTCCTGACCGTAATCGTTGCCGTTATTGTCCGCCTGATTGTCGCTAGGTAATTACAAGTTTTATTACGGCGCGCTAGTCATCGAAAAGCACGCCTTTATCGCTCGCATCATCGCAAACATAGGATGTTCTTTAGCCGGTTCGAAAGAGCGTTCATGAAGGCGAGGAAAAAGCGCGGCCACTTCCGTGATACCGCGCTTTGGATTCTTTAGGGAATTAGGCGTCCGCTTCAGGAGCCGGTTCCGCTTTAGCCTCTTCGTCTTTCGGATCGTCGACGACAGATGAAGAGGAGGCCATGGCAAGACGCTGCTGGCGGCGGAGGGCGCGCTCGGTGTCGCGATCGCCTTCCTTAGCAAAGTAGGTCAGGCTCACAACCGCGATGAACGCAGCCACCGTGATGAGGATGACGCCCCACCAGCGATAGCCGAGGTGGGACCAATTGGTGAGCCAGGCGTTCTCGCTGGAGACCACCCAGTTGTCTTCGAACTTACCAGGGAAGTTCGCCCCGATAATGCCAAAGACAAGAAAGACGATGCCAACGATGCCGATGATGGCGGCAATCACGTACCACGCGATTTCCTTGTTGCTAAGTTTTTTCGGGGTAGAAGACATAGTTCTTGTTCCTTGGGTTTATTAGGCTTTGGGGGTGCCGTCGGCCGGGTTTTCGGTCGCGGAGGCGCCGGTCTCGGGAGTTTCGCCCTTAGCGCGGCGCTCGTCGTCCGCCTTGACCTGTTCGAGAAGGTCGCGGATACAGGTCGGATAGACGGAGCGGAAGGCCGCTTCGGCATCGCGCACGAAGAGGTTGATGGTTTCGGCGGTCTCACGCATGACATCGGGGAAGCGCTTGCCAGCGGGCAGATCGCGACGGCCGGTCATGTATTCGGTGAGGGCGACAACCTTGTCTTCCATGTTCTTGTACACGGCGTTGGTAAGCTTGGCGTTGGCGCGAACGTAGTTGATGTTCTGAATCATCGCGGAGATGTCGTTGCCGATGAAACGGGAGGCAGCGGTCTCTTCGCCCTTGGCTTCGTTGCGGGCCTTATTGTATTCGTCAAAGAAACGGTTGAGGTCGTTGACGAGGGTCATGAAGGCAACGCCACGGAACATCGCCTCTTCCGCATTGGCGACGGCCTCGACCTGAGCGACGTCGATGTTCTTGCTATGCGCATCGTTGAGGATGCCAAGGACCATCGAGTTGACGTTCTCGTGGATGGGGAGGACGTGTTTGTAGATGGCGACGTGCTGATTGTGATCGACGCGGAGTCCTTCTTCGGCGAGATGGAGGATCGTGGAATCGTCTCCATAGACCTCGTCATAGAACGTGCGGATGGCTTTTTCGAGCTTCTCGCCGTTCTCGCCCGAGTTGTCGATGATGTTTTTTAACGGGGTGTGCTGATCGACCTCGACGAGGACGGAGCGTTTCTTCTCCTTGAAAAGGTTGACATCATAGGTTTCTTTTTGGAGGCAGTACTCCAAGGTATCGCGCACTTGAACGTTGTAGTGCAGCAGAGTGGTGATGACGACGCTAGTCTGGTTCATATCTTTTCCTTCTTTATTTGTCGGATGGGGTGCTATCCACCGATGGGCATAGCACAGGTCGTAAATCGGAGACGCGGCGGATGACGTGGGCCGCTTTTTGCCTCACGGATTCCTTTGCATGTTCCATGCAATAGGAGTTCTCGTGGAAGGCTGCGAACATCGGCGCATCGTTGCCAGAGTCTCCAACAACCAGCACATTATCGTGGCTTATCCCAAGATAATCAAGATAAAAGGATACTCCAGATGCTTTTGAGCACCCCTTAGGGGTGATTTCAATGAACTGATTAAGCCACGTGAATTCGAAATCAGGGTAGCGATTCGAAAGCGTTTCGGTGATCTTTTCGGCGAGCATCTGTTTCTTTTTCGTAATGCCGATGAGAACCATTAACTTTCGCACTTCCCCTTTGGCCAACTCGTTGTAGAAGAGGTGGTCGCTGCGAATCCAGGGTTCGCGGTAGGCGCCTTGGACGGCTTCGTAGACGAAATAGAAGAAATTCGTCACGTTCGATACGCGCGTCTTCGTCATGATCGTCGGGTGCTCGCGGGTGGCCATCAGGATTAGCCCCGGGTCGTAGTCCTTGCGGATTTCGGCGATGAGGGCACGCGCTTGGGTAGGGTCGAAAACACGGTCGAGGACATTTGTCCCATCCACGTTCACCACCGTGCCATCGCATCCGATGAAGTCGACGGGGAGCTGAAGCTTGTCTTTGACCTTGTTCAAAAACGCCTCCGCGCGGCTCGTCACGAGGGCAACGCGTCCACCCGAGGATATGAAATCCCTCAGCAACGCTTTGTTTTTGGCGTTGACGAGGGAAATGGGGCTCTTGGGATAGAAGAGCGTACCATCAAGATCGGTAGCAAGCACTTTGATCATGTGCGATAAATATACGACAAACGCGCGAAGATGCAAGGCGCGTGCATAGGGGAAACCGTATTTACTCCTTAATGATGCTTTTTGCCCAATCTGCGGCTTTGGCGAGGTCTTCCTCGTTAGGGCGTCCCTTATTCATGAACGCGAACGAACCGGGAATGTAGAGCGTCCGTTCGTCTACGGGGATGCCTTTTCCATCCAGCGCCCTTTTCATCATCCCGATCGGTTTTCTCCCGCCAGCCGATGTCCCAAAGAGAAAGACACGGCGCGCGCTAGTCCCATCTAAGGAATCGATGAAACGCTTCGTCTTTTTATCGAGCATGGCGGCATAAACGGCGGAGCCGAGGATTAAGACGTCACAGTCAAGGTCCTTGACTTCCTCTACGCTCCAGGCAGCCGTATGCAGTGCCCTGGCGATGGCTTCGGCCACCTTCTTGGTGTTTCCGCCTCTGGATTGGTAAACGACGGCGATGTTCATGGCAATACCTCCAAAAATAGTCTATCACCGAAGAAACGAGATGAATCGCTTTTCTTGAAAAGAAAACCGCGCAGAAGCGCGGTCTTCGTGACAGGAGAATGTTATTGGAGTTTGTTCTCCGCCTGAATGACGCCATAACCGCCATCGAAGCGCTTATATGCGACGCAAATGCGGTCATCCTCATCATCGAGATAGAGGAAGAAGCTATGGCCTAGTGCCTCCATGCGGGTGATGGCGGCATCGATGCTCATGGGTTCGAGGTAAATGGATTTCGTGCGGACGATTTCGTCTTCCGCTTCTTCGGCGGCGACTTCCTCGAGCACGAACGCCCTGCCTAAGGAAGCGGCTTCCTTGCTGCGGTCCATGCGGGTCTTAAGCTTGCGCATCTGGCCTTCGAGTTTATCGATGGCTAGGTCGACCGCTGCGTAGAGGTCATCGTTCTTGACCTCGGCGCGCATGTCCATCAATTTGGTGAAGATGGTGATCTCCACCTTGGCGCCGACGGTATAGGACCTTACGACGGCGCGAGCGAGTACCTCGTCGTCGATGACAAAGTACTTCTCCATGCGGGAAAGTTTGCCTTCGATGGTTTCCCGAATGGCATCGGTGACCACGATGTTTTTCCCAATGATTTGGTATTTCATATGTTTCTGCCCCTCCAGTGGGCTTACACCATTATTGTAACGAAAAGAGAAAAACGTGGAAGTATTCTTTTTCAATTTCGTGCGGGTTTTGCGAGGATTTTATAGAAAAAGGGCAAGTCAATCGCTTGCCCACTAATTGATTATACACTATTTCAGGAGAAGATTCCTCAGTTCTTCCACTTTATCGAGTTTTTCCCAAGGAAGATCCAAATCCGGTCGCCCGAAGCAGCCATAGTTGCACGAGTCGCGATAAGAGAAAGATGGCTTGGTGAGGTGGAAGGCGGAGATAATCGCCCCTGGCCTCGCATCGAAAACTTTGTCAATGGCTTCGAGGATGCGCTCCGTCGGGACGGTTTCGGTCCCAAAGGTATCGAGGCAGATCGATAGGGGCTTCGCGACGCCGATGGCATAGCCAAGTTGTACTTCCGCTTTCTTCGCAAGGCCGGCGGCCACGATGTTCTTCGCGATATAGCGTGCATAATAGGAAGCGCTGCGATCAACCTTAGAAGGGTCTTTCCCCGAGAAAGCTCCACCGCCATGGCGGGCATAGCCGCCATAGGTATCGACGATGAGTTTTCGCCCCGTAAGGCCGGTGTCGCCAAGGGGCCCGCCGATGACGAAACGCCCAGTCGGGTTGACGAGATAGTTGAAATCGATATTCAAGCCAAATGACAGCGCGACGGGGACCATGACCATTTCGTAAAGGAAGCTGGCGAGCTCTTCGGTCGTCGCGTTTTCGTCATGCTGGACAGACATGAGGATGGTCTCGATGCGCGGTTCGTTCGGATTGGTGTAGTCGATGGTGACTTGGGACTTCATATCAGGACGCGCATGAGGGAACTTGCCCGATTTGCGAAGATTCGAAGCAAGGCGGACGAGCTTATGGGCGATGCCGATGGCTAAGGGCATATAGCCACTGCTCTCATCGGTCGCATAGCCGAACATGATGCCCTGATCTCCCGCGCCCTGCTCGAGGATATCGCCGCGATCCACGCCCTGCGCGATGTCGAGGCTTTGGGTGTTAATGCGCACATCGACAATGCAACTATCCGCGCCAATGCCGATTTCGGGTGAAACGTATCCGATATCGCGGAGCACTTTGCGGGCGATGCCCTCATAATCGACTTGTGCATCGCCATGGAGCGTGATCTCGCCGCCGATGAGGACGTATTCCTTGGTCGCGAAAACCTCGCAAGCCACATGAGCCCGCTGGTCTAGGCACAGACATTCGTCCAAAATGGCGTCCGCGATTTGGTCGCACACTTTGTCGGGGTGGCCTTCGGACACAGATTCGCTGGTGAAAAGTTTCTTTTGCATATTCATACCTCCTCCAAGAGAAGAAAAGCCTTCCCACTCTTCGGGAAGGCGACGCTTGGACGAGGCTTCCTCCTTCATCGTTCCCCCGGTGGGAGGGGCTTTGGCAAGCACTTACCGAATGGTGTTCGGAGTTGCTAACGGGGCGATGCCCTACCCCGTTTCTTGATGAAGGTTTTCTTCGGCGAGTATATTGCCATCTCGAATCGTGAAAGGCAAGGACATTGATAAAAAGAAACCACCCTAAGGTGGAATCTTTTATCGAATGGTCTTCAACGCGTTGGCGAGTTGGGCGGGACAGGAGGTCTTATAAGGACCCGACCCTGGGCATTGAATGCCATCAAGCAGGCGAATCAGTTCTTCAACCGGTCGCCCTTCCGATAAACGGCTCACGCCCTGGGTGTTGCCCGCGCAGCCACCGACGAAAGTCACTTTCTTCACGATGCCGTCTTCATGGACGATCGTGATACGGCGGGAGCAGACGTGTTCAGGCGTGTATACGAGCGTTTGCTCCATTATTTGTCCTCATGATGGTGACAGCAGCATTCGCCACCCTCATGATCTTCGCCTTCGCAGCAGCATTCCTCGCCATCGCCGTTGCAATCGCCGACCATGTCCACGAGTTGGCCATAGACGACGCCAGCGCAGCCAGCAGCATTGGATTCATCGGTATCGATATGCATGGCGAGGGAGAACTTTTCGGAGACGCGGACCACGGTATCGCCATAGATGGTCGTGCGGCCATCGGTCTCGATGAGGACGAAGACGGACTCGCCATCCTCAACGCCGAACTTTTCGGCGTCGGCGGGAGTCATATGGATGTGACGCTTGGCGACGATGACGCCTTCTTCGAGGTGGAGCTCACGGCCGTTCTCCGGGTTTTGAAGGGTGATGGGGGCGCTGCCTTTGACGTCGCCAGAGAGGCGAACGGGGGCCGAGACGCCTAAAGTGCGGGCATCGGTCGCGCTGACTTCGACCTGGTTGAGATTCCTAAGAGGTCCGAGGATCGAAACGCCGGCGATCATGCGCGGCTTGCCTGTTTTGGGATTAGGCTCACCGATGAGGTTGAGGCGGGTATTGGAGACGTATTGTCCCGGCTGAGAAAGCATTTTCTTGACTTCGAGTTCAGCATGCTGGCCTTCTTCGCAGCCCATAAGATAATCGAAGGCCGCCTGGTCCAAGTGAATGTGACGAGCGCTGGTCTCGACGAGAATCTTGTATTCTTCTTCCATAAAAAACTCCTGTTTGGTAACAGGGTCATTATACTCCGACGATACAGATTGTGTTTGTTAATGCAACGTCTTTTTTCGGCCGAATTTGCGATTGGCGAAAGTGATCATCAAATTGATGAAATACGTGATGATGCCCAAGGCGATGGAAACGAGCACTTTCACGGGGAAAGCCGCGGGCCAAAAGCGCGTGAATAAGTACGTTAAGGCGAAGGACGTAAGGACGGAAGTCGCCGCCAAAACGAAATATTTGTAAAAGGAATAATGGAAGATGTGCTTGTGATGAAAGACGATGGTTTCAAGGAGGATGTAATTGTATGGGAACGAGACGGCGCGGGCACACAAGGAGGCATAAAGCAAGTCCAGGACATCCGTATCGGCATTCACGAAGACAAAGCGGGCAAAGAGATAGAACGCGAGAATATCGATGAGAAAGGATGTGACGCCCACGAGAATATAGGCGAGGGGCGTGCGCATGATGAGCAAACTATCCGCGACGGGTCGGAAATGCGTGCCTTCGTTGTTGTTCTCGTAAACGGTTTCGATCACCACTTCCTTCACCCCATATTCGCGCGAGGCGGGCAAGAGGAAGTTCATCTCGTAATCGAAACGCTCCCCATAGGTGTGAAGCGCCATATCAAAGGAATCCTTCGGAAGAGCACGCAACCCCGTTTGGCAATCGCTGACCTTCCGCTGGGTGGCCAAAAAGAAATACCGGGCGCTCCATTTGTTGCCTGAGGCGCTTTTCCTCGGGGCAAGAGAAAAATCTCGGACCCCCAAAATCACCGCAGAAGGGCACTCTTTTGCTTTTGAAGATACACGGAGAATATCTTTCCTTAGGTGCTGCCCATCGCCATCGGCCGTCACGATTGTATCGAGTTCTGGATACTGTTTCAGCAATAGGGCGATGCCTTCTTTTAAGGCGTGGCCTTTCCCTTTATTGCCCGGATAGGAATGGACGGGGAAAACCGTTTCGGCCGCGATGGAGTCGAAGATGGGGCGATAGGATTCGCCAGATCCGTCGTCGACGACGAGAAAATGGTCAAAGTCTTCTTTTTGGAATTCTTTCAAAAAGGGGAGGACCTTCTCCGTCGGCTCGTAAATAGGAATCAGAAGCGCGTTCACCAGGGGTATGAAACCGCATTTTTCTTCTAAGTACAAGCGAAAAACAATTTCCTAAAGGAAAAACTTGTACTTTCGCGCGCATGAATTTATAGTTTGTCCCGAAAGGGGGCCGCCTTTTATGGACCAGGAAAAGAAAATTCCCGAACCTAAGGAAGAAGAACTCGTTGAACCCAAGGTTCCTTCCATAGATCCTGAGAAGATCCTGAATTATATCCGTAAGAAGGATCGGAAGGCCCTTTTGACGATTTTTGAAATCGTTCCGAACATCGATATCGCGGAGGCCGTTGAGGATTTCGAACCCGCTGACCTTCTTTACATTTTCCGAGCGGTGCCGAGTGAAATCACGGCGGACTTCTTCGATGAATTATCCAACGACACCAAAGAAGCCTTGATCAAGGCGATGACGGATAAGGAACTCATCGAGCTCATCAACCAATCCTATGCCGACGACGTCGCCGATACGGTCGTCGAGTTGCCCGCGAACCTCGCATCTAGGGTCTTGCGCGCAGCGGACAAGGACATGCGCCGCGACATCAATCAGCTTCTCCAATATGCCGACGGAACCGCCGGCGCCTTGATGACGACGGAGTATTTGGAATTCGTCGACTCATCGAAAGTGGCGGACGTCATCGACGAAATCCGTGCGAAAGGCAAGGATGCGGAAACCGTTTACACCATCTTCGTGCGGAATAAGAAGCGCGAATTCGTCGGTACCGTCGGTTTGGACGATCTAATCTTCGCGGACCCGAAGCAGACGCTTTCGGACATCATGAATCGCGACATCGTCTCCTGCTACACCGCGACCGACCAAGAGGAAGTCGCCAAGCTCTTCCGTCGTTATGACTTGACCGCGATGGCCGTCTTAAATGCGGATTCGCGCCTGGTTGGCGTCATTACCGTTGACGACGCAATCGACGTCATGGCCGAGGAACAGGAAGAAGACTTGGCCCGTTTGACCAACATGGAGCCGACGGACAAGCCCTACATGGAACTGACCGCTTGGGACAACGCGAAGAAATGCTTCCCTTGGCTCATCGCTTTGTTGATTCTTGGAACGTTCACCACGATGGTCCTCGACCGCATCGAAAAATCGAGAATTTTCACGATGCTGCCCATGCTCATCGCCTTTGTGCCGACTTTGATGGATACCGGTGGCAACGCGGGCGCACAAACGACAGGCTTGATGATTCGCGGTCTCGCCGTCGACGACTTCGGGCCAAAGGATATCCTCCGCGTCTTGTGGAAGGAATTTAAATCCGCGTTGATCATCGCAGGAATCGTCGCTGCCTTTGCTTTCCTTTGGATCACCATCGAACAATATGCGGGCATCGTTTCGGATGCGGAGCATTTTGAAGGGGTAAACGTTTGGGCGGGCAACTGCTGGACGCTCGACTTCTTCCGCCACACCATTAGCAACAGCGCCTTAATCTCCATCACCATGGGTGTAGCCGTCCTCTTCTCTAAGACAATCGGCACCTGCTTGCCCTTGGGCGCGGCCGCGATCAAAAAAGATCCCGCCTTGCTTTCGCAGCCGATGCTCACCACCATTATGGACGTTGCGACTCTCTGCATCTTCTTATTGATGGCCATGGCCTTCTTCCCACAATACGCATAATCCGCGTTTTCCACGCAAAACCGCGCTAAATTTATTCCGTAATCGCTCCTGTACCACACCGAGAAAACAGGAGCGTTTTTGTTTTTCCCTTTCCCCGTGTTAAGATGAACTTGAAGAAACGCGCGTGAAGGAGGGACATTCGATGCTGCGTTATGAAATATCCATCGATGGCTCGATACAGCAAGACCTGGGTTTTGCTTTGACGCCCTTGCAGGATATCCGAGCAGTTTGGTTCCTGACTTCCCCCACCTTTTCCTTGCAAGGCGTCGCGAACGAGCTCACCTTGCTTCTTCTGAACCGAGATTTCCATCGAGCGGACTTTCGCTTCGGCGAAAACGAGGTCTTCCACATCGAGGAGGATAAGCCCATAGACATTCACTATGTCACGGAAGATAGGCACCTTTATCTGCGTTTCACGCTACGCGTACGCGAAGTTGGTGAGCAACGATACAAAGAAGGATATCGGCTATCCATCCAAGAAAAAGCAAGCAAGGAAGACTCCTCGGGCACGGAAAACGCAGAACGCCATTATGAGATAGATATAGATAACGGCGGCGTCGTATATCTCGAGGCCCTCAAACAGTATCTACTCATCGATGGGGTATATCCAAGCCGAGACATGATCACGGTCATATTTGGTCCTTCCCCTGGCGTTGGAAAAGTCTACGAGATCAGTGAGACGAAGCCCGGGGGCTTCAAATACCATAACACCGGGGGAGCTTACGAAAACTTCTATGACGAATATCAGGAGTTGTCCTTATCCATAGAGGAAAAAGAACAATAAGCCTCATTTTCTTCGCAAAAACCTTTCCATTTAGAAATAAATACGTTTTTTCGCGCGATTGGGAATACCATTGAGAAAGCGTGTGAAAGTGTATTAAGGGAAGATCATGGACACTCCGCACGCATGTGTGGGTTCAAATGGGGGTTGCAAACTTTTCTCCATGTCCCTATAATCTTTGTCGCTGCGGGGGTGGCGGAACAGGTAGACGCATACGTTTGAGGGGCGTATGGGGCAACCCGTGTGAGTTCAAATCTCATCTCCCGCACCACAGTGAAAGAATGTCCCTGGCGCAATCGCGACAGGGACTTTTCTTATTTCGCGCTCCTCAAATGAGGTCAAGGCGCGAATCGAGTGGGTTTCCTTTGCGCATTATGCGCGGACGCTTGATAATAAGAGCCATGGCAATCCTCGACGTATCCGACGTGTTCTTCGATTATGGGGACAAACCCCTACTTTCGGGCGCGAGTTTTAAGGTGAATCCAGGCGAACATTGTGCCTTGGTCGGCATCAACGGATCGGGGAAATCCACGATGATGCAACTGCTCATCGGCGATAAAAGCCCCGACAAAGGTACCATCACATGGGAACCGCATGTCACCTATGCCTATCTCGACCAGCAGATGAGCGTTGATATGGATCAGACGGCCGCGGATTACTTCTATGGCGTCTATCGTGACCTTTTTTTGAAAGAAAAGGAAATGGAGCGTCTTTATATGGAGGCCGCCTTAGGGGAGCCTGGCTATGAGAAACTGCTCTCCAAAGCAGAGCGCCTTGGAAACGAGCTCCTTGAATCGAATTTCTATAACCTGCAATCCAAAGTCGGAAGCGTCATCGATGGACTTGGTTTTGCCAAGGAAGATATAGAGAAGCCGCTGAGCATCCTCTCCCCGGGCATGAGGGAGAAAGCATTCCTTGGGAAAATGCTCCTCGAGGAAAAAGACGTCCTTCTTATGGACGAACCGACGAACTTCCTCGACCCGGGCCAGGTCGCTTATCTTTCGCAATATCTAAAGAATTACCCCGCGGCGTTTTTGCTCATCAGCCACGATGAGGCTTTCCTCAAGGACGTCGCCGATGTCGTCTTTTACCTGCGGGCAGGAAAAATCAGCCGATATAAAGGAAGCTTCGAACATTTTTTGGAGCAGAAGGAAATCGACCTCGCCCAAGCGGAAAAGAATTACGAGGCCCAACAACGCTACATCAAGAAAGAGGAGGCGTTTATCGCCGCCCATATCGTTCGTGCCACTTCGGCCCGCGCCGCCAAGTCGCGCAGGGCGCGCCTCGCCCATTTGGAACGTCTAGAAGCTCCTAGCAAAGAAGGCGGCGAGGTGCACTTTCACTTTCCCTATTCGACTGGAACAGGACGCAATGTGCTGACAGTGGAGAACCTTGAAATCGGTTATTCACGCCCATTAATCGCGCCGATTAGTTTGGAGATTCCATCGGGTTCCAAGGTCGCTTTGCTCGGGAAAAACGGAATCGGAAAAACCACCTTTATCCGCACGATTTTAGGGCAAATCCCCGCCATTTCTGGAAATTTCTTCTTTCACGAAAATGCGGATATCCAATATTTCGAGCAACAAGTAAGCATCGATTTGGAGATGTCTCCTTTTGAGTACCTTCGTTCTTTGTATCCGGATTTTGACAATACGAAGATCCGTTCGATTTTAGCCCGTGTCGGATTGCGGAATGAGGCGGTCATGCGCAAGCTGAAGGAACTCTCGGGCGGCGAAATCGCCAAGACGAAGCTCGCGCCCATCACGATTGAGAAATCCAATCTTCTTCTCCTGGACGAGCCGACGAACCATTTGGATCAAAAAGCCAAGGATTCTTTGTTCAGCGCGATTGAGGATTACCCAGGAACCGTCATCATCGTCTGTCACGAAAAGGACTTTTCAGAAAGCCTGGTGGATTTTGAGATTCGCTTTAGTTAAGCGAGGCCCTCGCCTTATTCCCCAGCAGGCGAGTAAGCCAGCCTACGGTCGGGATGCGTATCCAATAGTTGTACCCAAGGACGTCCGCGTTATAAAGGCCGACCAGCGAGCGGTAGTTTCTTTCGAGGTCGTTTAGGAGATCCTGATGAAAGGAATAGGCTTCGTCCTGCTGGATTTGAGGTTGCTGTTCCGCGAGGGCTTTTAAGCGGGAAGTGCCTTCTTTGACCAACGCCACGGTTTCTTTGATGCTCGCCTCGGTCGGTGTGGCAAAGTCGATGTGCTCGAGTTTCTCAAAGCAAGCGCGGTCGTCCTGAGGAATGGCGATTTGCGCGCTTTCGAGGATGGCGACGGAACGCAGAATCGTCTCGCGTCGGCGTGAAAGCAAAAGGTTCAGGCCTTGTAAGCGGCGCCTAAGGCGGAGACTAAAGGCATGGGTCTGACTAAAAACATAAACGACCAGCACCACGTAGAGGAAGGTGATGAGGACGGCGATGAGCAGTAAGACTTGGTACGCTTTCATAGCAAGGATTATTCTATGCCAATGGAGACGTTTTTATAAGGCACAATAAGGGAGGGGAATAACGCTATCTTTTGCTTTGCAATAAGATAAGGTACAATACGCTCATGAGCAAAAAACCGATTGTCGCTATCCTCTATGACTTTGACGCCACGCTTTCTCCGACTGATATGCAGGCGTACGGCTTCATCCCTGCGATGGGCATGACGCCCGATCAATTCTGGGCACGGACGGGAGAATTCTCGAAGGCCACTGGCTGCGAGAAGATTCTTTCCTATCTTTACACCATGGTTGCCGTGGCGAGGGAAAAAGGCATCAAGTTGACTCGCCAGTTCCTCAATGAATGTGGTCGCAGCGTCCAGTTCTATCCGGGTGTCACCACGTGGTTTAAGCGCATCAACGAATACGCGGAGACCAAAGGGGTGCGCGTGGAGCACTACCTCGTTTCTTCTGGCAATAAGGAAATCGTCGAAGGATGCGCGATCGCCCAGGAATTCAAGAAGCTCTATGGATGCGAGTTCATCTACGACAAGAAAAGCGGAGAGGCCATCTGGCCGAAACTCGCGATCAACTACACGCAGAAGACGCAGTATTTCTTCCGTATTTCCAAAGGTGTTTTCGATACGACGGACGATGATTCTGTGAACCAAAAATCCGGAAAACGCCGCATTTCCTACTCCAATTTCGTTTATATTGGCGATGGGATGACGGATGTACCCTCCATGCTCATTGTGAAGAACAACGGCGGGCGATCCATCGCGGTTTACCCAAAAGGCAAGGAACAAAAGGTCATCGGGCTCAAGGACGACGGGCGCGTCAACTATGTTGCCGTCGCGGATTATTCATCCGGCCGTCGGCTCGAGCGTATCATGCGGTTGATCATCGATTCCGCCGCGATTCGCGACGCGATGGATTATTTTGAAGGCCAAGGGCCCATTGGCGAATAAGAGGTTTGCTATGAGCGGTTCGAGACATATTTGCATCGCTTTGTTTGGGGGGAAGGGGGAGCGTTTTGGCGCACCTTATCCCAAGCAATTTGTTCCTCTAGGCGAGGATCCGATGCTCATCGTAACCCTAAGGGAGCTTTCCCGCTGCGTGGATATCAACGAGATTTATGTCGTTACGGAAGCGTCAAGCCGCGACGATGTCTATAACCTGATTTTGGCAAAGCAAATCAAGAAGGTGCGCGCCATCATCAAAGGTGGACCGACCAGGCAGGATTCTTCGCGCATTGCCCTAGAGTTTTTGAAACGGTCGGGAACGCCGGCGGACGCGCTGGTGATGATCGCGGATGGAGACCGCCCTTGCATCGACCCCGAAGTCATCCATAAAAGTTTCGTCGCCGCTGAAAAAACGGGCGCTTCTGTCGTTGCGATACCGGTTTCAGAATCCGTTTTGCTATCCAAAGACGGCGAGCGCGTCCTACAATATGTCAAGCGCGAGGAGGTCTATGTGGTTCAGACCCCGCAGACATTCCTCTTCGCCACCATCTTGAATGCTCATATTCGCTTCCGAAAGAAGAGGGTCACCGACGACGCCAGTCTCGTCGCGATGATGAAAAAACCCGTCTCCATCGTTCTTGGGAGCAAGGATAACATCAAGATCACCGTCCCCGAGGACGTGACTACGTACTTAACATGGAAAGCCAAACAAAAATAATCAAGAAATTGCCCGAGGTTGGGGAAATCGCCGTTGGGACCGTCGTGAAAGTGTTTCAATCCTATGCAATCATGCTTTTCGATGATGGCTGGACGGGGCTTTTGCATATCTCGGAGTTGTCTCATTCCTACATCCGCCATTTCACCTCTTTTGTGACGATTGGATCCATCTATTCCGTTAAGGTAATTCAAATCGACGAGGCGACGGGGAAGGTTCACGTGTCCTTGAAACAGATGTCGTCTTCCGAGAGAAAACGTAGTTTTTCCCATCGCCCCATCGAGGAACATGAGATATCATTCGTTGCTTTGCGGGACAATTTGCCCCGTTGGATAGAAGAGCAAAATAAGGAGTAAAAACATGATCAAAGTGAAAACGGACCACGTCCTAAGAACGATAGACATGGCTCAGTTCAAAGAGCAGGTTGCACGTGCCCATTCGCTGATTGAGGAACGCAATGGCCCTGGCGGAGATTTTCTCGGCTGGGCGCATTATCCTGAGACCTATGACAAAGAGGAGCTCGCGCGGATTAAGGCTGCGGCGAAAGAAATCCGCGAGAATTACGATGTACTTTTGGTGTGTGGCATCGGCGGTTCGTATCTTGGCGCAAGGGCCGCGATCGAAGCGATCAATGGCCTTTATGGCAAGGGCAAGCCGGAGATTATCTTCTTCGGTCAGACGCTGTCCCCCACTTATGTAAAGCAGGTCTTGGATTATCTTGAGACGAAGACGTTCGCGATTAACGTCATCTCGAAGTCGGGAACGACGACGGAGACGGCGGTCGCGTTCCGTTTAGCCCGCGATTTGCTGATTCGCAAAGTCGGGGCGGAAAAAGCCGCGAAGGCGATCTATGCGACAACGGATAAGGAAAAGGGCGCGTTGCTGCAGCTTTGCAAGAAATATGGCTATGAACGCTATGTCTTACCTGCGGATATCGGTGGACGCTATAGTGTCTACACGGCGGTTGGTCTGTTGCCGATGGCCGTTGCGGGCATTGATGTCGAGGCATTCCTCGCCGGCGCGAAGAAGGGCCTTGAGCTCTATGGCAAAGCGGAGAATAACCCCGCGTATGAATATGGCGTGCTCCGCCATGTCCTCTATAAGGCCGGATACCCGGTTGAAATGCTCGTCACTTATGAGCCGTCGCTAGTGCAACTTGGCGAATGGTGGAAGCAGCTTTTCGGCGAATCCGAAGGCAAGGATCATACGGGCTTATTGCCGGATTCAGCGACGTTCACCACGGACTTGCATTCTCTTGGGCAATTCATTCAAGAAGGTTCCCCCGTGTTATTTGAGACGGTTCTCGAGGTGGAAAAGCCTACGATGGATATTACCGTTCCGCACGATGAAGATGATTTGGATGGCCTGAACTATCTTGAAGGCAAGGGCCTCAACTACGTTAACTCCAAGGCGCGCGAAGGCACGATTGCAGCGCACGCGGAAGTTGGCAAGGTTCCGAACATCCTCCTTAACATGGAGAAGATGGATGCGGAAGGACTTGGCGAATTGATGTATTTCTTCATGAGGGCGTGCGCGATGAGCTGCTATCTCAATGAGGTGAATCCATTCAACCAGCCAGGCGTCGAAGTTTATAAGAAGAATATGTTCGCCTTGCTCGGAAAGCCGGGCTATACGAAGTAAAATAGCGATTCTATCGAGAAATACGGGCTTGAATAAGGCCTGTATTTTTCTTTCAAAAATACGTTGACCCTCTAGGGCCACGATGGTATATTTTATGAGCGCGTTTCAGGCGCCCCGCGGATGCTTAGCTCAGCGGGAGAGCATCGCCCTTACAAGGCGGGGGTCGTAGGTTCGAAACCTACAGCATCCACCACTTCTTGTGGGCGTAACGCGCGAAGAGTAATTGGCCGTGGGTGAATAGCGAAGTGGCCAAACGCGGCTGACTGTAAATCAGCTCCTTCGGGTTCGGTGGTTCAAATCCATCTTCACCCACCACTCTTATTACTCAAAATAGCTTGGGATGTAGCCAAGCGGTAAGGCACGAGACTTTGACTCTCGCATGCGCTGGTTCGATCCCAGCCATCCCAGCCATTTATTGATGGCTTGCACCTCCTCCGCTAGCTCAGTGGTAGAGCACTTGACTTTTAATCAAGGGGTCCTGAGTTCGAGTCTCAGGCGGGGGACCACCATAAAACAAAGAATGGGCTAGGCCCGTTTTTTCATTTATAGAAGCGAATCTGGTTCAAACTACTGCCGTATTTTTCCTATTATTTCCCAATTTATGATGGTAAATTAGCACTCTATGCTTGAAAGTGCCAACCATTTGTACGAAGATATTAGCGCCATAAGGAGCAAGTCTTATGAAACAAGAAAAACAATTTGAAACGCAGTCCCAACAACTGCTCGATCTAATGATCAACTCCATCTATTCTGAGAAGGAGATCTTCCTTCGTGAACTCTTGTCCAACGCGAGTGACGCCATTGACAAATATCGCTACCTTTCGTTAACAGAATCTGAAAAATACCCCGCAAAATCGCATTCAATTCGTATTGATGTGGACAAAGAAGCGCGCACGATCTCCATCACCGATGATGGCATCGGCATGTCCTTGGAAGATATGGAGAAGAACCTTGGCACCATCGCTCGTTCGGGCTCCAAAGAATTCATGGAGAAGCTCGAGGATGCCCAACAATCCGAAGACCTTTCCATCATCGGCCAATTTGGCGTTGGTTTCTATAGCGCCTTCATGGTAGGCGATTCGGTGGAGGTGCTTTCCAAGACAGTCGATGGTCCCGCGCACCGTTTCTTTAGCGAAGGCAAGTCCACTTATACCGTCGAGGACGCTGAATTCGATACTGTCTCTGGCACGAAGGTCATCGTTCATCTCAAAGAAGACAAAGACGACCTAAAATACTCCGACTATCTTGAGACCTATCGCATCGAGAATCTGGTCAAGAAATATAGTGACTATATCCGCTACCCAATTAAGATGCTCGTTAAGGTCTCGAAGCAGGATGTCGATGATGAAGACAAACCCGTCGATGGCAAGTTCCATGATGAGATCGAAGACAAGACCCTCAACTCCATGATTCCGTTATGGAAGAAGTCGGTCAATGACGTCAAGCCCGAGGACTTGAATGAGTTCTATAAGAATAAGTTCAGCGACTACGAGGAACCACTACTTTCTTTGAATGTCCACGTGGAAGGCCTTTATACCTATGAAGCCTTATTGTTCATCCCAAGCCATGTCCCCTATAACTTCTACAGCGATTCCTATGAACAGGGTCTATCCCTATATAGCCATGGCATCTTCATCCAGGACCATTACAAGGACTTGATTCCGAACTATCTTCGCTTCGTCAAGGGCCTCGTGGATTCGGATGACTTCCCATAGAATGTATCCCGCGAAATGCTGCAGAAGACGCCCGAAATGGCCAAGATCGCCAAGAATATCGAGAACAAAGTGCTCGCCGAGCTTAAGAAAACTAAGAAGAACGACGAAGAGAAATACCGGAAGTTCTTCGATATGTTCGGCGAATACATCAAGTACGGCATCTATTCAAGCTATGGCATGAAGAAGGACGACTTGCAGGATCTTCTGCTTTTCCACCACCTCAACGACGATAAGCTCATCTCGCTGGAAGATTATGTCAACGCGATGCAGGAAGGCCAGAAGGAAATCTACTTCGCATCGGGCAAGAATCTCGCGGAAATCCGTACCCTGCCGCAGCTGGAACAAAAGAAGAAAGACGGCATCGACGTACTGCTCCTCGATAAGAACATCGATGAATTCTGCGTAATGTCGATGATGAATTACAAGGAAAAGGAGTTCAAGGACGTCTCCAGCGAAAAGGAAGAGATCTCTAAAGAAAAGAAAAAGGAGCTCGATAAGCTCACCAGCGACCACAAGCGCATCCTGGATACGCTGAAAGAAGGCTTGGGCGCGAAGGTCGACGATGTCGTCTTCTCCGCAAAGCTCGTCGATTCGCCCGTCTGCCTCACCACGAAGGACGGCCTCTCCATGAACGCGGAGCGCGTCCTGAACGAGGAACCGGGCGAGCGCGATGAGAACATCAAATCGAGCAAGGTCCTTGAAATCAATCCGGACCACGCCTTGTTCAAGGCTCTCTCGGACGTCTCATCCGATGAAGAAGTGAAATCCTACGCGAGCATCCTTTATGATGAAGCAATGCTCTTGCAGGGGTACGAAATCGAGGACAAGGCCGGTTTCGTGGGCAAACTCAACGAGCTGCTTATCAAGGCCGCCAAGGCGTAATAGCAAGTCTTTGCCCAAAACCTCTCCGATTACGAGAGGTTTTTTTCGATACTTTCGCTTTTCCTGTCTATATGTGTATGGGGGAAATGCTCATGAAATACAATCCTACAACCGAAGGCGACTTCCTCGCCGCCGCAAGCTTCAACCATCGTTTGGTATCGGAACTAAATCCAAGCCAACAGCAATTCGTCAAGGCGGCGTTTCCTTGCTGCAAGGACGATGACGTTATCCAATGTGGGATCTGCAACCGTTTCTCCAAACCTGATTTCTATTTGCAGATTGGGGATTCTCGAAAGATGGTCTCGTTAAAAAGCGGTTCCTCGTGTAGCGTCCACACGCAGCACATTAAG
>JAFSVB010000212.1 GCA_017450325.1 Bacilli bacterium
ATATGTTAAAAATATGGTAATGCGGGCGCGTCGATTTTGCTAGTAGAGAAAACACCCCGCGTCTTTAAATCGAAAAATCTAGGCTTTTTGCGTAGATATTTACAGATTTGATTTCTAAATCCTCACAAAACCGCAATTTCCTAAAAACAAAGAGAGACGTTTGGATGGCGGTTAAGTCATGGCTCAGCGCCTGACGCAGTTTACCATCACTAAAGAAGCCTGGGCGCTAATGGCGGGCATCAACGCCGCCGCATAAACGCCTCCTCAGCCCGGTCGATCATGCGTTCTTTCCGAATGCCCATGACGGTGCGGCGCGTATCGAAGTCGATCGCAAAGATTCGAATCGGCCTGCAAAGTCGGTCCGCGAAAGGCAGGTACATCATGCCAAAATATGTCACGAGGACCGCAATCATCAAGATATACCCATCATAGTTCGAATAAAGTTCTTTGGGGGATACATGGCCAAGGAGACATAGGGCGATGAGAATGAGCAGCATGATAGCGTGTGGCAAGAAGATGCGCAGCCAGAACGGCTTGGCGAAGAGTTTCGTCTTTTTGAAAAGGACGAACTCGGGGACCAGGACGAATAAGGGAAGCGCGAGCATCGCTAAGACTGCGACGAACGGAGCCGCGTTTTGAAGCAATAGCCCTAACCACAGCACGGCCAAGAAGAGCACGGTGAACAAAACGCCTATCTTAACGCGGCGTCCCTTTTGGATGCCCGTGGTTAAGACGAACCACATCCATGGAAGGAACACGAACGTCTCCAACCAAAGAACATAATGCGGTATGCCTCCGTATTCCGAGAAGTAACCCATGTGAAAGAAGACCGGAACAGCCCCGAGGAACATCGCCGCAATCGGCGTGAGGAAGAAGAAGCAGACCCGGGCAAAAGCTGCTGGGTTCCACGGGTATCGGAACTTAACCCGGCGAAACGACCGCACGAGCTCGTCTTCCTGCTCGCGAATCTCCGGGTGTTCGTACAAGAAATGGTTCACCTCGACGGGGAGGATCAAAAGCAGATACGTGATCACCGCATTCGTGTCAAACGCGAGGAAGGAATTCGTCTCGAAAAGGCTGCGCAGCAACACCGCCGCCATCCCCACCATGCACGGCCATGCCACGCGGGCAGAGGTCTTCGTCATGTCAATCGCTAGGACATAGAACCGCACGATGAGGGCGAGGTAGAGGACGAGACGGATGATGCCACCGGCGTAAATCTGATGGAAGAAGCCGTTATGGGCGTGGAAAATCGCGTTCGGAACGTTTGGATAGACCATGCTTCCGAAATGGTAGTAGATCTGTTGATCGCCAAGGCCGAAAGCCCATTTCATCGGCGTGTCGAGCTCAGCGAAGAACTGCTGCCACAAGCGGGACCGCGACTCGACCGAAGAAGGCCCGAACGCTTGCCCGCGAATCGAAGTGAGGAAACGATGGAAGACGCCGACGGGATTCTGAGCGTCCACCAGCACCAACGTCACGAGCGTGCCCAATAAAACCACGAAAACCCCTAATCCGATGTACGCGAGAATCGGCTTGACTTTGACAAGGCGCACAAAACGCATGATGAAGAAGGAAACGACGATGAGCCCCGTCGAGACGACGCCCGTGCCCGAGGCATGCATCAATGCAAAAGCGAAGATGAGCACGAGGACGAGCGGCCAATACCAATGGGCGCGGCGGTTATGGAGAATCATGACCCCGATGGCCCCGATGGAAAAGAAAAACGAGAACGTGTTTGGGTTGTTCGTGAAGGATTTGGCGTGTGGGATGGTCCAGGAAAGGCTTGTGTCGAAGAGACAGCGATAGAGGCTTCCCTCGACGATGAGGGAGTAGACGATCGCCGCAACCATCGCCAAAAGCGCCCCAAAGGCGACCACGTGCAGGCGGCGGATGTTATGGAATAGGCGTGGGAAGACCGCAAAGAATAGATATAGGTATAAGCAGGAGACTCCGAAGCTCAGAATAAAGCGAAGGCGCGGGTGGGCGCTGACGGTATAGAGGTAAGGCGAGCGGACGCCAACGAAAGAGGCGCCATTCTCAATCACGAGGTCCAAATTGAATAATGCGACGACGTTGCAAAGGAAAAGAACCGTAAAAAGAATCGCAAAACCCCAATGGATTTTGATTTTAAAGTTCCGATGCACCAAGATCAAAAAACAAACGATCGATAGAATTGTGGTCACGAACGTCAGAAGGAATTCCCAATCATTCATCCACGTCGTCGGGTGGTCGGAGAAAAAGGCGATGCCCTCATTGAAGAACGCGCCCATGGCCAATAGGCCCACCAGCGAGTAAAAGATGAGCAGATACGGGGCTGCCCGTTTGACGATGGTGTGTTTTAAAAACGTCTTCCCCCCATCCATACGGGGCATAGTCTACTCTTTTCCCAGTCTCAAAGGTATAAGTGTCCCTTTTCGGTCGCTTTTTCTTCACTTTTTGTTGATTAGCCGTCCTTTTTAAGTATGTTTTAAGTTGGCGTTTCATCATTTTGGCTAGGAGGTGTCTACATGAATCTGTTGCTATGCGAAGACGAACGGGACCTTTCCACCGCCGTCAAGAAAATCCTCGAGATGTCAAACTACACCGTCGATCAAGCGTTTGACGGCATGCAATCCCTCGAGAAAATCCATTCCAGCCACTATGACTGCATCCTCTTGGACGTAATGATGCCGCGCATGGATGGCTTCCAGGTCTTGCGCCTGATGCGCGAAGAAGGGGATAAGACGCCCGTGCTCATGCTTACGGCGCGCGCCGAAATCGACGATAAGGTCCTCGGCCTGGATTCTGGCGCGGACGATTACCTCACCAAGCCTTTTCAAGTGAAAGAATTGCTTGCCAGAATCCGCGTCCTGACCCGCCGCAACGCTGGCGCGCCCATAAACCTAAATATCGGAAACGTGTCCCTGAACTCAGACACGTTTGAAATGAAGGCGAAGGATGTCGTGCGTCTGACGCGCACGGAATTCCAGCTCATGGAGTTCCTGATTCGCAATAAAGCGCGCTTAGTCTCCACCGAATACATCATGGAAGCCGTTTGGGATTATGATTCCGAGGCGGAAATTAACGTTGTCTGGGCCTATATTTCCGCGTTACGGAAAAAACTATCCAAGATCGGAGCGGACGTGACCATCAACGCAGTCCGCGGCGTCGGCTATCAATTGGGGGAGAAAAAGCAATGATCGAACGATTCCGCAAGAAATTCATCGCCATCGCCACCGCTGCCATCGGCATGCTTTTGATTTTGATCCTCAGCGGCATCAACATCGCGAATTTCACCATGGTCGCCGCCGATGCCGACCAGCTGACGTCCGCCCTCGCCGAAAACGGGGGTGCCTTTCAAGAGCCCATTCCACGTGAAAACCCCGGCGTGCCTCCTGAAGAAGGTGGCGACTTCGTGCCCGGCGGAGCCCGTCCAGATGGACCGGAAAAGCGTATGTCCGCCCGTTATTTCACCATCAAAATCGATGGCAATGGGAATGCCTCTGCCATGAAGATAGCCATGTCCGAATTCACCGTCACCGAGGCGGAAGCCATCCAATGGGCGGTTTCTCTCGCCAACGGAAGCAAGGGATGGACCAGGGTCAACTACCGCTATCGGGTCTATAACTATGAGAACTATACCTACGTCAGCGTGGTCGACTATTCGCGCGAGCTCTCTCCGTCTTATCGCGTCTTATGGGGCTCCCTCATCGGATCGGCCGTGGGAATCGTCATCACGTTCGCGCTCTTGATTCCAATCTCCAAAGCATTGGTCAAGCCGCTCATCGTCTCGGACAAAAAGCAGCGTCGCTTCATTTCCGATGCCTCCCATGAGCTCAAGACTCCTCTTACCATCATCTCGGCAAACAACCAAATCCTCGAGGCGGTCTATGGTGAATCCGACTCGACGAAAGCGATCGACAAGCAAGTCAATCGCCTGAGTTCCATGGTCAAGAATCTGAATGCGCTCGCGCGGCTTGACGAGAACCGCGAAGTAATCCTCGGCGAGTTGGATCTGGCGGCTCTTTCTTCCGATGCGGTCACGGCCGTCGAAGGGTCCTTCGAGGCAAAAGGCGTCAAATTCTCCGCAGAAATCCCCTCTTCTTTAAAATATAGAGGCGACGAAAGCATGTTGCAGAAGCTCCTTTCCATCCTGTTTGAGAACGCGCTGAAGTATGCGCTCACCGAATGCGAGTTCCATCTCTATACGGTTGGGGAGCGCATCTGTATCAAGGTCATTAATGACGCTGATGGCATTGACGACGGTACCTTGGACCAAGTTTTCGAGCGCTTCTATCGCGGCGAAGCGGCCCGCGCTTCCGGCACGGAAGGCTCAGGCATCGGCCTAAGCATCGCCAAAGAGATCGTCTTGCGCCATTCTGGGCGCATCATCGCAAAAGGAGAAAACGGCCGTTTCATCATCAAAGTTGAACTTTAATCTCAATCTTTAAGTTCCTTTTAACAAGCACCTTCAAAATAACGTTGAGAGGAGGAACCGTCATGGCCGAACAAGTGATCGCCGTCATGAAGCGATACGAGTTGAAATATATCCTCTCCCCCCAGCAGCGTGCCTATCTAGAAAAGGCGTTGGAAGGGCATATGAAGATCGATAAGTATGGCATTACTTCCATCGCTTCCCTATATTACGATACCCCCGACTACCGGCTCATCCGCCTTTCCATCCAAAAGCCTCCCTTCAAAGAAAAGATAAGGCTTCGCTCCTATGGTCTGGCGACGGAGGAATCCCCCGTATTCCTGGAACTAAAGCGGAAATACGACCGCATCGTCTATAAGCGAAGGGTTCAATCGACCATACCGGTCGTGAATCGCTTCTTCCTCAGGGAGGGGGACATCCCCGCGAACGGACAAATCGCCCGCGAAATCCAATACTTCCGTGACTACTATGGGACACTGGTTCCCGCTTGCCTCATCGTCTATGACCGCGCCGCTTATTTCGAGCCTGACGGCGACCTCCGCCTGACGATCGATGGCAACCCGAGGTACCGCGTGGACGACTTGAATCTCACTTCCTCGATGGAAGGGACCTCGCTCCTCCCGGAAGGATATTCCATATTGGAAATCAAGGTTCAGCTCGCGATGCCCCTTTGGCTCACCCACATCCTCGACGAAGGAAAAATATACCGCGGCTCTTTCTCCAAGTACGGAGAGGCGTACAAAGCGCAGGCTGCCCGTCTAATGACAGAAAGGATCATGAAACCATGGACACAATCTTCGATTCTGTATTCTTTAGCTCAATGAGCGTCTGGGGCGTCTTCGCCTGCGTGGGCTCGGCTCTTATCATGGGGTTGCTCACCTCTTGGATTTGCTCCTTCCGGCTCCGTTCGAGCAAAGGGCTCTTCGTTGCGGGGAGCCTGATGCCCGCGGTCATCGCGTTGATCTTCTGTTTGATGGAATATTTCCTCTCTGGGGCGCTTTCCACCACCGCGCGGCTATTGACCCTCGCCGTCGCCCTGGGATTGCTCCGTTTCCGCAGCGTCAACGCCAACGCCGAAGAGATGATCTTCCTCTTCCTTAGCGTGGCGATTGGCATCGCCTTTGGCCTTGGCTATCTCGCTTATGGCGTCATCATTGGCCTCTTCTTGTCTCTCGCCTTCTTCGGGCTCACCTTCCTCCCGATCTTCACACACAAGAAATTCGCGCAAGAACGGCTTCTGAAGGTGACCATCCCTGAATCGCTCGATTATTCCGAAATCTTCGACGAGACCTTCCTTCACTACACCAGCGAGCGCGAGCTCGTCGGCGTGAAGACCACCAACATGGGCTCGATGTTCATGCTCTCCTACCGCATCATCCTAAAAGACGTGCGCGAAGAGAAAGAGATGATCGACGAACTCCGCACGAAAAACGGAAACCTCGAGATCTCTTTGCTCCCCTATGCGGAAGAACGAAAAACCCTCTAAGAATAGAGCGAAGGCACGGCCAAACCAGCCGCGCTTTCTTTTTTAAAGCCACATTTCAGCATAGCTTTGTCACGCAAGGAAAACGCGACTATAATAAAGCCATGTTAACCAAGTACAAGTTCTTACCTATCGATTTAGACAACATCGCCGCCTTGGATTGTTTCTTGCAAAAAGCCAAGTTCTACATCGGCGACGATGATTTTACCCCCGGCGGACGGTACGCCGAATACACGTACACCGACGGTAAGGAAATCATCGGCTTGCTCGAGATTCGTCTCGCCAAGACCACGCATCTTAATAGCGAGGTCCCAAGCGCAGTCGTCACGAAGCTCGCAACGCTAGGCGAAGATGACATCGAAGCGGAAACGTTGCTGCTCAATATGCGCCGCGAAGCGCGCAAGAACGGCTACGGCGCCCTATATTTTCTCGGCGAGAAACTGCCGTTTGAAGAGGAGCTCGAGCTTGAGCTTTGCGCACCCAAAGGCGTCTACCTAAGCAAAGGCGCCGAGGCGGCAATCAACGAACTCCGCCGCTTCAACCTCAATCAAGAAGACGAACCCGGAATGGTCGATTTGCTGTAAAGTCGATATCCTCCAGGAGGACGCGGTTGCGTCCTCTTTTTTTCATTTATCCGCGCAAAACCCGCATGCTTTTTCTTTTGTAATCCCATTGGCGGAAGGATTCTTCACGCATTTTGCGCAAGTGATGGCGCTTACGCAATTAACTTTCATTGCGCCAACGCGCGCTACATGCGTTATAATGACGAAGACTTATTCGAGGTATTGAAATATGATCCACAAAATCGGTGTCCTTACTTCTGGCGGCGATGCCCCTGGCATGAACTGCGCGATCCGCGCAGTCGTCCGCGCTGGCTTACGGTATGGGCTGGAAGTCTATGGCGTCGTCAACGGTTATAAGGGCCTGGTCGAAGGCAACATCGTCAAGATGGACCGCTCCTCCGTTTCCGATATCGTCAACCGTGGCGGCACGATTCTTCAAACCGCCCGCCTTAGGGAATTCAAGGAAGAATCCGTCCGCCAAATCGCGGTCGATAATCTCCGCAAGCTCGGCATCGAGGCGCTCGTCGTCATCGGTGGCGACGGCTCCTACATGGGCGCGAAGAAGCTCACTGAGATGGGCATCAACTGCGTCGGTCTTCCGGGTACCATCGACAACGATATTGCCTCCACTGACTACACGATTGGTTTCGATACTTGCCAAAACACCATCGTCGAGTGCGTCGATAAGATTCGCGACACCACCGAATCCCATCAACGCTGCGCCGTCATCGAGGTCATGGGCAACCACTGCGGTGATCTCGCCTTGTTCACCGGCCTCGCCGAGGGCGCCGAGATGATCATCACCCCCGACCACCCCATCCCCGAGGAAGAGATCATCGCCAACTTGAAGAAGATGCACGACGCCGACAAGAAGCGCGCCGTCGTCATCGTATCCGAAAAGATTTACAACGATATCCACGCCTTTGCCGCGAAGATTCAGGAAGAGACGGGATTCGAAACCAAGGCCGAAGTCCTTGGTCGCGTGCAGCGCGGCGGTTCGCCGAGCGCCTTTGACCGCGTCCTCGCCGCTCGTATGGGCGCCTATGCCGTTGACTGCCTGTTGGATGGAAAGGGTGGCATCTGCGTCGGCATGGTCAACAACAAGATCGTCGCCTATGACATCTACGAGGCCCTTCAGCTCCCGCGTGACAAGCACGCATCCATGCTCCGTCTCATCGACATTCTTCAGTAATTCGCAAGATGGCTTTTGGGCCATCTTTTTTGCAGGAGTTTCCTATGCATTTAAACATATCCAAGAAAACCAAAATCATCTGCACCATCGGCCCCGCTTCCGATACGAAGGAGAAGGTGCGTGAGCTTTACGATGCCGGCATGAACGTCATGCGCATCAACTTCTCCCATGGCACCCACCCTCAGCAACAGCAGAAGATCGATATCGCCCGCTCGTTCGAGAAAGAAGGCATCTACATTCCCGTCGCTTTGGATACCAAAGGACCGGAAATCCGCACCGGTTACATGGAGGGGGACGCGATCGAGATCCCCGACGGCCATAAGATGCGCATTTCCATGCAAGAATGCAAAGGGAACCTCGAGCGCTTCTCCGTCACCTACCCTGGGCTATATGACGACGCCAATGTCGGCGATCACATCCTCATCGACGATGGCAACCTCGATTTCCTCGTCGTCGAAAAGGACGAAGCGAACAAAGAACTCGTCGTGGTCGCGCAGAACAAGCACGTCCTAAAGAATCAAAAAGGCGTCAATTGCCCTTCCACCCATCTCAATATGCCCTTCATCTCCCCAAAGGATGAAGATGACTTGAAGTTCGGTTGCGAGAATGACGTGGATTGCATCTTCGCCTCCTTCGTCCGCCGTCCGGAAGACGTTCTCGAGATGAAGGAAGTCCTCAAGAAATACGGCAAGCCCGACATCCCCATTTTCGTCAAGGTCGAGAACCCTGAATGCGTCGAGAAAATCGACGCCGTCATCGACGTGGCCGATGGCGTGATGGTCGCTCGAGGCGACCTAGGCGTGGAAATCCCGCCCGAGACCGTCCCTGACGTCCAGCGTCAGATCATCACGTTGTGCCGTAATAAGGGCAAGCCCGTCATCACGGCGACGCAGATGCTCGACTCGATGGTCACCCATCCCCGTCCCACCCGCGCGGAGGTCACCGACGTCGCGACTGCCGTCGACGAAGGGACCGACTGCGTCATGCTCTCCGCCGAAAGCGCCTCGGGCCTATATCCGGTGAAGGCCGTTGAAATGCAAGCCTCCATCGCCCGCACCGAGGAGAACAACCACCTCGATTACGAAAAGCTTGCCGTCCAAGCCTACGAGCACTCCGACCGCACGAATAACGACGCTATCTCCAACGCCGTCGCCAATACCGCTTTGCTCATCGGGGCTAAGCTCATCGTCAACTTCACCGAGCGCGGCAATTCCTCCTGGAGGATCTCCAAAGCCCGTCCCTGCTGTCCCATCATCTCCATCACCGCTTCCCGTAAGGTCGCCTTGCAAGGCGCGTGGGTCTGGGGCGTCTACTCCGTATTGCTGAAGACCTCGATGCCTGACTTCATTGAGGAGATGGAAGTCCTCGCGTTAAAGATCGCGCGTGAACTCGGCATCGCCCCAGGCGAATCCATCATCATCGCGGGCGGTACCCCTACCGGCGCACGCAACACCAATTTCATGCGCATCGTTCGCGTCAACGACGTCAAGGAGGTCGAATAAATGAAAAAGATCATCGCGCTCGACATCGGCGGCACCAACACGCGCGTCGCTTTAATCAACGAAGACTATAAAATCGAAAGCATCCTCATCAACCCGACCGTCGTCGGCAATTTGGACCTCTTCCTCGAATCGGTGAAGAAGACCATTCTCGAGGGCGTGAAGGATTTCACCGACGTCATCGCGATCGCCGCAGGCGTCCCTGGCCGCGTCCGTCATGATGGCTTTATCTACGCCTTGCCGAACATCCACATTACCTCGATTCCTTTAAGCGATTATCTCCAGAAGGAATTCAATCTCCCCGTCTTCGTGCGCAACGACGCGGAAATCGCCGCCCTCGCCGAAGCAAACGTCGGCCCCTACAAGGACTACCATTCCCTCTATTTCGTCACCATCTCGACTGGGGTCGGCGGCGCGCTTTGCATCGATGGTCGCCTCTTCAACTCCTCTTACGAAATCGGTCACACGATGACCGCCTACCATAACGAGATCCACGAATTCGAGCACATGGCCTCGGGCACGGGCATCCGCCGTCTCTGCGACATGAATGGGCTCAATATCGCCAATGCGCGTGAATTCTTCGAGCTCGTCAAGAACGATCATCCCCTTGCTAAGCGCGTCTACAAAGACTGGATCAAGATGCTCTCCGAATGGATTGAGATGGTTCAGGATAACTTCTCCCCTGAGGTCTTCACCCTCACCGGCGGAGTCATGAAGAGCAAGGACCTCTTCTTTGAGGACCTTCGCCGCGCTTGTCCGAATTCCAATATCCAAGAATGCGCCTGCGGCCAGGAAGCTGGCCTTGTCGGCGCGGCGGTATTCGGGTTCCAACAAGCCAAATAATCCTTACATGAACCAATGGGCTCCTGCGGGAGTCCTTTTTTATTTCGCATGGGTTTTGCGGCGATTTCCTGAGTAAACCGAAAATTGCGCACAAGAAACCCCATTACTTCACTTTTGAGTTTTTGAACCACCTCGGCAATAACCTGATTGAGAAAGGCCCCGGCTATTTCATCAGCAAAAGGCACGGGTGCGTTCAGGTGTTCCTTTATAACTATGAGCACTTCAACCACTCATTCGCCTCAGTAGAATCCTTCGACACCACTTATCTAGACAGGTATGCTCCGTTCTCGATGCTAGGAAAGATGGACGTCTCGCTTTCTTTGGTTGGCTTTATCACCAAGAAATGCCATATCGTAACGCGCATCGTGAATCAAAAATATGGTTTTTCCTTCGATATGTGGGTATCGATGAACACCCCGAAAATGGATGAGGAGCTCGTCGGATACCTCCAGAGGATCTGCGTCCCAAAGATCGATTTCAAAAACACGGACATCCAAGACGGGAAAATTGAGATCAAAGCAATGCTTGATCCGCTTGAGATTCGCTTAATCGAAATCCATTACTGATCGCTCAGCGCTTTGTGCCAGCCGCGATCGCGTTGCCAATGCCAAAGCAAATCGCAAAGCTGACCAATATGCAGCCAAAGCAAATGAGTATCTTTTGCCATGGCTTCGGGGCGACAAAGCTAAGCGTAATCGCCAAAGCAGAGAAAAGCCCTCCTATCGCTCCGCCGATCGCGCCTCCCACAAAATAGAACCCCGCCTCAGCAAGGGCTCTGATATTCCCTAGGACCAGTGTCAATAGAAGCGGGACCACCCCAAAAAGGATGACATAGAAAGGCGACTTGTCCGTAACTGGATAGACCTCACCATCATAATTGAAGTTAATGCCTGCCAAGTTTGATCCGGTAATGGCGAACTCGCGCACGTTTTCTCCGTCCTTGATCTCATAAAGTCTCTTGTCAATCTTTTCCGACTTAACGTTATTAAGCTCAAAAGTGAATTTGCCAGACAAAGGGCTATAGGCTACCGTCAACTTTTGGTTATCATCGATTACATATTCTTTTGTCATATTCAGGTTCCTCTATCAATACGATATGGTAGCGGCGCGAATATACAACCAAAAGATTTCCAGACGACCGGTATTACAAACAAGTATATACATTATGGCTCACCGCTATCGCCATTTGTCGCGCATCCGTCAGCCAAGGGGAAACTCTCGACCTTGCGATGATAGTGCACTTTTGCCAAAGTTTTGCGCGAATCTCGTCAAACAATCACGTTTTGACCCCGAGCTTCGCCAACATTCGCCCAGAAGGCCACGACCGCATTGTCTTGTTCCCTTGCGCGCGAGAACATGTAGTTAATAAAGAGGACGAGAGCATATGACCGCAAAAGAGGTATTAAGAATCATCAGCAAAAAGGCCGCGGGGATCCGCGGCCAAGAGGTTGAATGGGGAGAGATTAGAACTTGCGGTTCGCAAACGCGCGGACGCCAAGGTATTCGGCTTCGTCACCGAGCTCTTCCTCGATGCGGAGGAGCTGGTTGTACTTCGCCATACGGTCGGTACGGGAAGCGGAGCCGGTCTTGATCTGGCCAGCGTTGACGGCGACGGCGAGGTCGGCGATGGTCGCGTCCTCGGTTTCACCAGAACGGTGGGAGACCATGCAGGTATAGCCATTGCTCTGGGCGAGGCGGATGGCGTCGAGGGTCTCGGTGAGGGTGCCGATTTGGTTGACCTTGATGAGGATGGAGTTGCCGATGCCCTTGATGATGCCTTCGCGGAGGATCGAGGGGTTGGTGACGAAGAGGTCATCGCCAACGAGCTGGACCTTCTTGCCAAGGCGCTCGGTGAGCTTTTTCCAGCCGTCCCAATCGGATTCGGCAAGGCCATCTTCGATGGTGATGATGGAAGGATATTCCGCGACCATGGACTCGAGGTAGGCGATCATGTCTTCGGTGGTCTTCTTGCCTTCGCCGGACTTGACGAGGTTGTACACGCCATTGCCCTCATAGAATTCAGAGGAGGCGACATCCATGCCGAGGAAGATCTGTTCGCCGAGCTTATAGCCGGCTTTCTCGACGGCTTCCGCGATCAAGGCGAGAGGCTCTTTGTTGCCTTCTTTGCAGCTCGGGGCGAATCCGCCTTCGTCGCCGACGCCGGTCTCATAGCCATGGGCTTTGACGACTTTCTGGAGGGCGTGGAAGATTTCGGTACCGGCACGGAGGGCCTCATGGAAGCACTCGAAGCCAGCGGGGATGATGAAGAATTCCTGGAAGTCGACGGTGGACTGCGCGTGGGCGCCGCCGTTGATGACGTTCATGCAGGGAGTCGGGAGGACTTTGCCATTGGTGCCGCCGATATAGCGATATAGCGGCATGTGGAGGGTTTCGGCAGCGGCGCGGGCCACGGCGAGGGAAACGCCAAGGAGCGCGTTGGCGCCGAGGTTGGACTTAAACGGGGTGCCGTCGAGTTTGAGCATCGCGCGGTCGATTCCGAGCTGGTCGGTGACTTCCATGCCTTCGACGACGGGTGCGATCTTCTCGTTGACGTTGGCGACGGCCTTGAGGACGCCCTTGCCGAGGTAACGGGCCTTATCGCCATCGCGGAGCTCTAAGGCTTCGCGCTCACCGGTGGAAGCGCCGGAGGGGACGATCGCGCGCGCCCTGACGCCATTGTCGAGCCAAACTTCGACTTCAACGGTGGGATTGCCACGGCTGTCGAGCACTTCGCGGCCATGGACTTTGCAAATCTTTGCCATTCAATTTTCTCCTATAAAGGTTTCGCTTTCTGCGATTGCTATATTTATACCACATCCAAACGCAAATGTAATTGATGTGCGTGCACCTATGCGCGCATTGCGAAAAATTCCTCTTCATGCGGCGTTGCCAGGTTCCGCATGCCTATTTTTCTTCCTTTTTCGCGAGATGGCGCGCACAATAGGGACGGAAAGGAGAACAATCGACATGAGAAAAGCTTCTAAGATTCTCTATCTTATCGCCGGTATCGTCGGCATCGCCACGTTTGTGCTCTTCATCATCTTTGGCCTTGTCGTCCTCGTCGCGGGTATCATGGCCACGGATCCCGAAGTCATGGCTCAGGCTGGGATCACTCAAGAAAAAGCCCTCGAAGCTCAGGCTGTTGGCATCGGTTTTGGTGTCTTCCTGCTCATCGCTGCCGTGGTCACCCTCGTCGGTGCCATCGTCGGCTTCATCGCGCGCAAGGGCAATAAGAACGTGCTCGCTCTCGTCTTCGGTATCATCGGCATGGCCGCCTTTGGCACTGGCGCCTTCCTTTTGATTGGCGGCATCCTCGGCGTCGTCGCGGATAAGCAAGGACAGCCTGCGTAAGCTCGATAGTTCGAAAAGCCTCGATCTCGCATCGAGGTTTTTCTTTATTCACTTGGCATTTTCGACTAACCTTATCGCGATGAAAAACGCCGCGAAAATCTTTTCCACCATCGGGTTCTCCTTCTTGCTCCTGGAGCTATTCTCCTATGGCATCCTCTGCGCGCTTTACGCTCTTCCTGGCGTCTTGAGCAGTTACGACGAATCTTTTGCTTCTACCGCGCGCATCCTCGCCATCGTCTTCGGCGTGCTCGCGGGACTATGCTTGCTCTCGCTCATTCTCTGCCTTGTTGGGCGGAACAAACTTTTCACCGAGACGGGAAAAGGGCAGGCGGAGCATCTCGCCGCGGGCATATTGTCCTTGAATATCTTTCTCATTTTGTCTGGTATCTTTGCCTTCCACATCAAAATGGAGACAAAATAAATGCAAAACTCTTCCTTTTTCATTCGGGGGGAGTAATATGTAGGCGCGTCGACGGAGACACGGGGGACGCCTATAGGCTATCCCTTACCACTCCTGAGCTCCTAGGGAAATAACCTAGGCGTCACGTCCAGCGTTAATGGAGTCCCAGAGAGCGTCTTCTTTCTAAGAAGGCGAAATAAGGTGGTACCGCGTCGTTTCGGCGTCCTTATATAGCAAGGACGCTTTTATTTTTAAGGAGGTAGACCATGCACATCATCTACAAAGGCAACCAAGTGGAATTGCCCGATGAGGCCAACGGCTTCGTCGCACTCAAATCGCTCGAGCCCGAGCTCAAGAACAAAGCCCTCGCCTATAAGCTTGGCGAGGAAGTCTTCGACCTCGGCCGTCCCTTAGCCGAAGGGGAGGAACCCGTCTTCTTAACCGGCGAGGATCCCGAGGGATTCGAGATCCTCAACCACTCCTGCTCCCACTTGATGGCCCAAGCCCTCAAGCATCTTTATCCGGGCGTCTTGTTCGGATTCGGCCCCGCGATCGAAGAGGGTTTCTATTACGATATCGACCTCGGCGACCGCGTCCTCACCGACAAGGACTTCCCCGCGATCGAGGCGGAGATGAAGAAGATCTCCAAAGCCGCGATTCCCTATAAGAGAAAAGAAATCAGCAAGGAAGAAGCCCTCGAAGTCTTCAAGGACAACCCCTACAAAGTCGAGCGCATCTCCGAGCTTGAGGGAACCATCTCCATGTACGAGCAAGGCGATTTCGTCGACCTTTGCCGTGGCCCTCATGTCCCTAACACCTCCTATTTGAAACATTTCAAGCTCCTCTCTTTGGCGGGCGCTTACTGGAGGGGCGATAGCAAAAACAAGCAGCTCACCCGCATCTACGCGACCTGCTGGCCAAGCGAAGACGCGCTTAAGAACTATCTCGAGATCCTCGAGAAGCGCAAAGCCAACGACCACCGCAAACTCGGCCGCGACCTCGGCCTCTTCATGCTCAGCGAATACGCGCCTGGCATGCCCTTCTTCCTCCCCAAGGGCCAATTGCTCATGAACGAGCTCATCTCCTATTGGAGGAAGATCCATGAGGCCCATGGCTACACCGAGATTACGACCCCGACGATGATGTCGCGCCGCCTTTGGGAGACCTCGGGGCATTGGGACCACTACAAGGACAACATGTACACCACCAAAGTGGATGAGGAAGACTACGCGATCAAGCCGATGAATTGCCCCGGCTCGATTCTCGTCTACAAGAATAGCCTCCATTCCTACCGCGATTTGCCATTACGCTATACGGAGCTTGGCCACGTCCATCGCCACGAGGCAAGCGGCGCGCTCAACGGTCTCTTCCGCGTCCGTGCCTTCACCCAAGACGATGCCCATATGTTCGTCCGCCGCGATCAGATTGGCGACGAAGTCAAGCGCATCATGGCCTTGTTCGACGAAGTCTATGATGTCTTCGGTTTGGATTACCGCATCGTTTTGTCCACCCGTCCGGATGACTTCATCGGCGAGATCGAGTTCTGGAACGAGTCCGAAGCCATCTTGGCCAAGGCCTGCGAAGAATCCGGCCACGCCTACTCCATCAATGAAGGCGACGGCGCCTTCTATGGACCGAAACTCGACTTCAAGCTCAAGGATTCCATGGGCCGCACGTGGCAATGCGGCACCATCCAGCTCGACGTCAACCTTCCCCACCGCTTCGAACTTAGTTACGTGGACGAAAACGGCGAGAAGGTCGAACCCGTCATGCTCCACCGCGTCGTCTTCGGGTCGGTCGAGCGCTTCATCGGCGTCATCACTGAGAACTACGGCGGCGCCTTCCCGACCTGGCTCGCGCCCGTGCAGGTCGCCGTCCTCCCCGTCAATGATGAGGCCCATGGCGAATATGCCGCCCGCGTCATGAAGGAGCTTAAGGGCATCGACGTCCGCGCGGAGCTCTCCCCCGCGACGGAAAAGCTCGGATATCGCCTACGCCAGGCGCAGGTCAACAAGATCCCCTACACCCTCGTCCTCGGCGAGAAGGAAGCGCAGGAAGGCTCCGTGACCTACCGCGTCTATGGCGACCCGAAGCAAATCACCGTCTCCCTCGAGGAATTCAAGAAGCTCATCCGCGAGCACATCGACACCAAGGCGCGCTTCTAAACATCCAAAGGGCCATAACCAAGCCTCCGCAACATTAAAAGAGGTAGGGTTAAGGCCCTTTTTCCATGGCGCGCCACATAGATATGGGTGCAACTGCGCCGTAAGGAATTCGACCAGTTCTACCATAGATAAGCGTTTGGCGATAAAAAGTTCGCCCTTATTCAAACGTTATTGGGCCATTCCTGCTTTTGGGCTAGGAATGGTTTTCATTGAACGAACCCCAATTTGCAGCGTCTTAGAAGAAACGGACGTATTCTTCTCTCGCTTTGCAATAAAGCCTCAGCCACATCTCCGGCTGCAGGAAATAGTTCGCGATGCCTCCTTTAAAACGGGAGAGGGCCTCTTCTTCGCTCATGTCGAAGTAAATGTCCTCGGTGTAGTAACGTTGCCTCGTCGTCTGCGCGATGGCCATCAAAGAAGAAGGGATGAAAAGCTTCGCGATGAAATGCTCATGAAGGAGGATCTCCTCGTCCTCAAAAGCCTGGCGCGCGCCGCCGGAAAGGATGCCCGAATGGCAGAAGGAATCGAACATGCGGAAGGAGGTGATCTCCTTCTCACCATCGTGGAAGGTAGATGGAATCGCCACCTCAAAAGACGTCCCGAAATAATCAAGAAGCAAATACTCTTCCGTATCTTTTACAAGGAGGAAGTCGCCGTCTTGG
>JAFSVB010000213.1 GCA_017450325.1 Bacilli bacterium
CGAAGGCGACGCGGTCCTGCATGCGGGCGATGAGCTGGTCGATGTAAGCCTCGTCCTTCATGTCGGGGACAAAGCCTTCCCAAGGCATGATCTCGATGTCGGAGAAGGGGCCCCACTTCTCGAATTTGGCGCGCCCTTCGACGACGGCCTCGATGACGCCGAGGGTGTCTTCCTTCTGGACTTTCTTGCCCATGAAATCACCGGTATTGATGATATAGCAATCGACGTTCTTCTCTTCGACGAGGTGCTTGAACTTGCGGTAGTCGTTGGCGAGAGGATACGTGCGGAAGGGGTTGGCATAGGGTTCGACGACCAAGGCATTGGGATCGACGCCCGGGGCGAGGCGCTCCGCGGAGCTCCTCTTGGTGGCGAGGGTCGCGCCCATGACGGAGGCGAGAGCGGCGCCTTTGAGGCGGACGATCGGCGGGATGGTCGGGTCCTTCATGATCCAGAAGATGGCGTTGACGGGCGATTCGATCTTGTCGACGCGGTTCGGGGACCAGAGCTTGGACTTGATGGCGCGGCCGTTTCCGTTGCGGATATCCTCGGTGACGAGGACGATCTTGCCCTCTTCGTCACGGGTGCAGGAGCAGTTTTGGACGGTGATGAGGTACTTGTTGTCCGGGCAGCCGGTAGGATAGTCGTTGGTCTTGTCGAAATAGGTCGGCTCAAGGGCGATGGACGAGCAGGTCTCATCGTTGATGATGAAAGCATCGTCGTGGAGGACCTTGATGGCGGGATACTTGCCGCCGTGCTTGGCGTGGGTGATCGTGGATTTGCCAGAGCCGGAGAGGCCATAGACCGAAGCGACGAACTTGCGGCCGTCGGCGAGGGTGTATTCCTTCTGTCCGCCATGGCAAGAGGCATAGCCGTTGCGGTTGGCGATGGCCCAAGCGATGGTGAGGGTGCCCTTCTTATGCTCGCCGAAGTAGCGCATGCCGAGGATGGCGGCGCAGTTGGTCTCGGTGGAGAAATAGGCTAAGCACTTGCCTTCGCAGATATCGGTCTGGTCGGGGGCGCCTTTCCAAGCGGGGTCGGAGAAGATGTAGATATCAGGTTCCTTGCCACCGCCGACAGGCTGGGAACGCATATACATCTTATAGTATTCGTCGTTGATGTATTGGAAGTTCAAAAGCCAGTTGTAGACGAGCATCTCGAATCCCTCGGGGATGAGGAGGTGCGCCTTGACCATGAACTCAGGATCGAGGCCAATGACGGCTTCGGCGTGGTAGAGCTTGCGGAAACGAGTATCGTAGACGGCTTCCATCAGAAGCTTGTCAAGACGGTCGGACTGAACGCCAGGCTCGCCCTGGATGCGGCGCGCGGCGGCATAGCGGCCTGTAATGGCGCCATCGTTGAAGAGGAGGACTTTGGCATCGCGGTCGAGGCCGATCTTCTCGGCTTCGAAAACCGGCATGTCGGTGACGATGGTACCCGGCGAATTCTTGGCGAGTTCGTAGGCTTCTTTCAAGGAGTTGATCTTGACGACGTTGTTGCCATAGAAGGCAGCCTCGATGATGCTCCTGGTCTTCGCGAAGCCCGGCTTTCCCTTGCCGATTTCGCTGATTGGATAGAATGCTTTAGTGGACATAATTTTGATTCACCCTTTCTTTTTTACATTCGCTTGAAACGAATTATGCCTATTTGAAGTAATCATAGCATATATGCGCGGGCTTGCGGAAAAGGAATTGCGGGAAATGTCGGTTCCAAAGCGCAGAGCAGACTTGGAGGATGTTTTTGCGGCGTCGAAAATGGCACTCAAGTCCTAAGGCGCTCGAAAGACTCATGTCAATAGGATAGATTTCTTAGAAAAAAAGCCCGCAAAACGCAGGCCTTTTGCAAAAGATCGGTTTTATTGAGGCTGGACTTTAGGCACCTCGAATAGGACGTAGGCGCTGCCATCGCCGCAGATATAGAACGTGCGATTTCGATGCGCTCGTGCATGAAGAGCGGCTAAGATCCGCCATTTTTCTAGGAGGGGGACATCAAAACGGAATGCCCCATGGCGTCAAATGGATTTTTCCTCGCATGTTTTGCAGGAATCATCGATTCGCTGGCGGCAAGACACGGCGTTGCAAGGCAAGCGCCACCGCGATGGCAAGGACAATTTTAGCGAAGTCGAACGGAAGATATGGCACGACCGCGATCATCAATGCTTTAGGGAAGTCGATTCCGAGGTAGAGCATTAGGAATATCGAACCGATTGCATAGACGAGCAGCAAGCCTGTGACGCAGGCGACCGCCATACGAAGGGCGGTGGGCTTGATGGGTATTTTGTTCATGAAATAGTACACCGGGGAAACGGCCACGAAGGAAATCACGAAGCCAAACGTCGGGCTGATGCCGCTGGAGAACCCCGCATAAACAGGCGCGAATAGGCCAAGGACCAGATAACTGCCTGTGATAATAAGGCAATCCACCACTCCATCCGCGAGCAAGCAGATGATCATGACCATAAGCAGTTGCAAGGAAACCTTGATATTGTCGCCTAGAGGGATGGAGAACATCCCGACAACGCAAAGCAAGGCGAGCATAAGGGCGTTTTTCGTGATACGACGGACGGAGGAAGGAGACATGGCCTCTATTATGGTCTTTTTGCGCGGTTTGGTAAGTCCCTTTCGTGTTTCGCGTTCCAAAGGTATATAAATATAAAAAGGAAGAAACCGCCATGCCCTTCGATCCAAAGACCACCAAGTATCCGTATCCTGAGGATACCGACCGTCACTACCTTCTCGTCAAGAAGGATAACGGGCAGGTTTTCGATAAGGATTACCCTTTCGTCGACGAGTCGAAAGGCTTTAAGTTCCGCAGAGGGATCTTCCGCGTTTTGATGTTCTTCATCATGATGCCCATCGCCCGCATCCGAACGGGGCTTAAAATCGAGGGCAAGAAAAATCTAAAAAAGCATAAAAACACACTCAAAAACGGCATCATTTCCATTTGCAATCACATCCATATGTGGGACTTCATCGACATCTCTTCCGCCATCTGGCCCCATAAACCTTACGTCCTTTCCTGGGCTCCGGATTTGCGCGGGGAGAACCGCGTCCTCATCCGTTATAGCGGAGGCATCCCCATTCCGGAAGACGACGTGCGCGCCACGATTGCCTATGTCCGCTCTGTAGGAAAAATGCTTAACAAAGGCGGTTGGCTTCACATCTATGCGGAAGGAAGCATGTGGGAATACTATCAGCCCATCCGTCCCTTTAAACGCGGTGTCTCCTACTTCGCCATCAAATACGATAAGCCCGTCTTGCCGATGGCTTACTCTTTCCGGGAGCCTGGCTTCATACGCAGGAAAATCTTTCATCAAATCGCGACGTTGACCCTTCATATTGGCGAGCCGCTCTACGTGGACAAAGCCTTGCCGCAGCAAGAGCAAGAGGAAGACCTTACGCGGAGGTGCCACGATGCGGTATGCGCGCTCGCTGGCATCGATCCGAGCGAAAACATCTATCCGCCCATCTATGATCAAAGCAAGCGCATCGACTATTACGCGTCTGAATACGGGGTCGGTTATAAGGGCTCTTGGTAACGTAAACTCGCCATTTTTATGAATTTGTCTTGTTATCTATATGGGAAGTCGCTTGTCGCAAGACATTTAACGGCTTTTCGAGTAATGCAAGAGGCAAAACGATAAAATAGCATCGGTAAATAGCCATGGAACGTCCAAACAGCTGGAAGCAGGATCAATGGGAGGGCCTGCTCGCCTTCCTGTCAAAAGAGCGCGTTTTCCTCCGCCCGTTCTCGCCCATCCGTACCCTCCCTGAAGAAACCCATAACGAATTGATGGACTTTGTTCAGGCGACGATGAGCCTTTCTTTTTCGGAAACGCTTCTTCGTATCATTGATGATAAAGGGCTCACCGACGTCGAAGTCTACAAAAAGGCTCAAGTCGACCGCCGCGTCTTCTCCAGACTAAGAACACTCAGTTCTTACCAGCCCTCCCGTGCCACCGCGATTCGTTTCTGCTTCGCCCTTGGACTAAGCGACGCCCAAGCGATCACCTTATTGGAAAAGGCCGGTTTTTGTCTCTCCACGACAAAGCAAAGCGACCTCGTTCTGCTTTATTGCCTCGCAGAGGGAATCCATGATATCCCAACGGTAAACGAAGCCTTAATCGCTTTGGGACTCAAGCAACTCTGATGCAAAAACTCTCGAAATTCCGCGCAAAAGTGCGGTTTTTTCATTATAGTTCGCTTTCGGAAAGAACTAGGACGTTCACTCTTCCACTTAAGGCGGTGCAGGCGTCGAGACCAATTAAGCCCAGGTAACGCTCGGACCGGTAGATGGGGCAATCGCGCGTTTCGCGAACGAAATCCGGATTGTTCCGTCCGTCGAGGTTATTATAGAAATCGCTGGTGTGCCAATGTCCGCACACAAGGGTCTTTCCCTTTTTAATTTCTTCATCGAAGAGCCCATCAAGATATTGTCTCCAAGGACATCCCCAGGTCGCGTCTTTCCATTCCTTGGGCGTGGCTTGGGTCCTCCAAGAAGGGAAATAGGACCCGCCGAAGTCCGATTCGTGCACAGGGATAAACGAGTGGACGAATATGTAGCGTTCCGTCTCGTAGTAGTTCACCCATTCGTTGCTATCGAGCCAAGACAGAATTGTCCATAGCCTCTTGTTATCG
>JAFSVB010000214.1 GCA_017450325.1 Bacilli bacterium
ACTTCAATCGTATGTCCATCGATCGTAAGGGTCTTCTCCTCTTCATAAGTGACGATTTTCAACGAAGTCGGATCTTTTCTGTTCCTTGCGAATTCGAGCAGATTCGATACTTCGCGTTCATAAGCCTCGGGTTCGTTGATCGAATACGCCGCCTGTATCGCGGCTCTAGAAGACGGAATATAAAAGTCGATATCGCATTTCGGGCTTTTTAGATAATACACATCATCCCCGAAACGACGATGCAGATGGATGGCGACGAGATTTTCCAATAAAGAGCTCTTTTTATCATAGAGGAACAGATTCAAAACGCCATTATCCATGAAGTAATACTTCGGGTTAGAGGCCCTGTCTAGGAAGGAAGCGTAGTAATTCTCTAGGGTGAATAACAAGAACGCATCCTTACAGTATCCGCAATAATCGATGATGACGTCCTTGGAAAGCTTGTATCCGATGCCGGAAATGATGTTTTGAATCTTGGTGAAAGAAAGTTCTTGCTTCACCGACTCGGCGATTTTTTTAATCATCAATTTGATGCCGTTTTCGTTTCGGACGCCGTTATGGACGATGATGTCGTTGTATAACACCTTTTGATAGATGCCTGAAACATACTCGCGCTTGTTGCTGAATTGGATCGATTCCGGCAAACCGCCATAGAAGAAATAAGAAGAGAGCAGGTTATTCATACGGCCGATTTCTTTGCTCGAATACCCATTTTTGTCGACGTCATGAGCCCTTAGATATTCTTCGAAAGAGTACGGCAATATCTCTTTTACGACGTATCTTCCGCCAAGTTTGGCGGCCACTTCCTTCGAAAGCATCTTCGCATTGCTTCCGGTGATATCGACTTTATGCCGTTGGTTCGCCATGCGGATCGCGAATCGTTCCCACCCGTCGATATCCTGGATTTCGTCGAAATAGAAATAATGCTTCTTATCCGATAGTTCCTCGGCAACCAAAAGGATGTCGTCGAAATCGGAGACATCAAAGCCGAGGAGGCGCTCATCGTCGAAATTGATATAGATGATCTGATTCCATTCGACGCCTTCCTTAATCAAATCCTGAACTCGCTTATATAGCAGCGTAGACTTGCCTGCCCTGCGAAGACCAACCAACACGTAATTGGCGTTTTTCTCTAGCGCCACATCCCTGATGACGATTTTGGTGTTGGCAATGACTTCGTGTTGGTCGAAGATGACCCGTTTAATGATTTCGTGGTTCATAAGGTATTCCTTTTATCGAACATAGTCTACAAAAATAAGTTGTTCTTGTCGAGTATAGTCGACAATAACGGTGAAATGGCCGAGTTTGGACGAATCATCGCGGCAATCTTCCTTCGAGAAGGATCGAAAGAAAGAAATAGGATAAGTTGGATTTGGCCTCAATTTCGCGTTCCTTCGCCTGTAATGGGGGAACTACAACAATTCCGTTAGTCCTTGCTTAATCATCTCCATTGCTACATCGGCGTCCTTCCCAGAAGATAGCGCTAATTAGGAGAGCCCGCTATTGCGGAGCGTTGCATTATCTGTTTTAAACGCGGCGGAACGTCTATCGAGAACGACTTGGTATTTGAAAATGCCACACTCAAAAATGGCCGTTAAAAGGGCACCTTCGCGTGGCACAGTCTTGCTTCTAAACCAACTGATATGGCGCTTCGTAGAACTCTTAATCTATCAAAAAAGACATATACGTCGGATAGGTGGCGATGTTATCTACGATACCGACGTTACTATCTTTTAAACGAATCAGCCCTTTTATATCGTGATATTTATCTTTGTTCTTGAGCAGTTCTGAGGCGGCCTTCGTACGGCCGTCTTTGGCCTTGACTTCCAGAAGGCGGACCCCATCGTCGGCTTGTAGGATAAAATCGATTTCCAAACCGCTTTCTTTGGAAAAATAATAGAGTTTTTTGCCCTTCTTTAGATAGGCATCGGCAAAGGATTCTTCGTAGACTGCTCCTTTATATATACCCATGTCGCCAGACAAAATATGGCCTGCTGCGCCTTCATCCAGGGAGGCGACCAATAGCCCGGTGTCTGTGAAATAGATTTTGAATATCTCCGCGATTTTATTGCCCTCCAAGGGAAATTCGGGAACCGAAAGATTGTGGCAACGATCGACCAGGCCATAGTCCACGAGCCATTGTATGGCAGAAGAATACAATTCCAATGTCCCTCTTTTATCAATTTTGGACACCATGAACTTCTTGTTCTCTTTGGCTAACTGAGAGGGCAAAGAATCAAAGACTTTGTTGATTTGAGCGAGCAAGGCTTTGTCCACTTTCTCTTCCTCGTTCTCGTCTAGATGTTTGGCGAAGTCATCTTTGTAACCTTCGATTAGGTCTAATTGTTCTGCACGGACTTGATTCATGTCTCGCGTTTCAATGAACTTTTTTACGACATCAGGAAGCCCACCTACGCAGATGTATTCCCGAAAATATCGCGTAAATGCGTTATGTACCGCCTCGCTGATGGGACTATTGTTTGCAAAGCAATCCCTCACATAGCTAATGGTTTTTTCATCAATGCCAATCGCCCATAGGAATTCTTCGAAATCCATGGCCTTCATATATAAGGTATGCTCAAAGCCCACGGATACCCCACCGGAATATTTCGAATTGTAGCCTTTTATCCCCAAGAGAGAACCGGTAGCGATTACGTCAAATCGGCCATCTTCCATAAATGATTTCAATGATGCTCTGGCGGCAGAGCATTCTTGAATCTCATCGAGAATAAGCACGGTCTTACCGGGGACAAATAACGATCCGGGCTTGTTCGCGGAAATGTTGGTAACTAGGATATCCACATTAAGATCCGAACCAAAACAGGCCTTCATGCGTGGCTCCTTTTTGAAATCAATCTTGACTACGTTTGGGTAATTGCCGCGTGCAAACTTTTCGACTATGTAGGATTTGCCAATTTGCCTAAGCCCTTTAATTACTAGGGCTTTCCTTTTCGATTTTAGGCTATTTTTCCATGTCTCAAATTCACGGATTATTTTTCTTTTGAATTCCATATGCTCCTCCAAACGATTTGCTTAGTGGATGTGCTACACCTTATTATGAGTTTTTCCAAGCGAACTTTTTACAAAAGTGCGAGTTTTTCCAAGCGAATTTGCAAAAACATCCCATCGGTTTGTACTTATCAAGAAAAGTAGACACGGAAAGTTATTTTCCCTTATCCCCGTTTTCAGAAGTAGACAACACGTAAAGAACCTCGCCGTTTTCATTTACAGAAGTAGACAATCTCTCACGGACGAACTTCGGGGTCGGATCAAGGGTTCTGGAGGTGAACGCGTCCCTCTTCTCTATCAGGCCGCACACGTAATCGCGGTAGAATCCGTCGGGCGTCCTGCAGCCGATCGAGAAGCACGGCCTTTTTGCACTTGTCAAGAAAAGTGTGCATGGCTTTCTTTTACTTGGACCAATTCCAGAGTCTTGAACCTTGAGGCAAGGCACGGATTTCTCCATATAGATGAGATTTTTCATCGCGTTTCGCCATAAGGAAAAGATAGAGCAAAAGGCCCTGATTCTGCGCTTGGCATAAGATGTTATATTCTGAATTTCGTGGCCGTTTTGCATGTAAAATCATCTATTTCTGCTATCGATTCATGAATCGATGCTTCGCAATGGCGGTAGCCGCTATATGGATAAGGGGTGTGAAAAACATGCGGATAAGCCGATAGAAGCACGGGCAATACAGGCGGCTTATGCGGCTATGTCGAGGAGTGAGCTTTTCCTAGTTTAGATGACGCGGAATCATAGCGAAGGAAGCCTTTGCTTATCCCACGAAAGTGAGATATAGCCTTTTTCAGCCCTATTCATCGCGTTTTGGCCCGCCTTTTCTTCGTGAAGGTACCCCCTTCATACATTAATGGCATCTTATGAGTTGGCCCGAATTCTTTGCTTCACACCCGCTGTATTGGCTACCTATTTGCTTTGTCGCGGCCATATTCGCCTTCGCTCGTTTTCTTAGAAAAGGCGGCTGGCTCTGTTATCTTGCTGGAGCGGTGGGGCTTGTGGCTTTGATCATCGCCTCCCTGTTGCATGGAGCGGGCTATCTCGATGTTGGGCTCATGGCGTTAATCGCTTTATTGCCGTTGATGATCGGGCTGATGATTCCCAGCGGGCGAACGAACTTGGAGGCAGAGCCATGACCTTCAATTCCTGGCAATACCTCCTTTTTTTGCCGGCTGTGGTCCTCGTCTACTTCCTTTTGCCGCATAAGGTCCGCTGGATTTGGCTTTTGGCGGCTTCCTACTTTTTCTACATGATGTGGAATCCATGGCTCGCCATTTTGATTCTTGGAACTACCGTGGTGGCCTATGGTTCCGCTTTGCTCATGCGCAAGGACGAAAAACACAAAAAGGTCTATCTCATCGTCACTTTGGTGGTATGTCTTGGAACCTTGTTCACGTTCAAATACCTTACCTTCTTGCTGAATTCGATCATCGACCTCATCAACCTTTTCCCCGTCCATTTAGAGCATCCATCCCTCTCCATCATTTTGCCCGTGGGCATTTCCTTCTACACATTCCAGACGCTTTCCTATGTCATCGATGTCTATCGCGGCGATTTTGAGCCAGAGCGCCACTTCGGTTATTTCGCCTTATATGTTTCCTATTTCCCGCAACTCGTCGCCGGCCCAATCGAGAAACCGTCCAACCTTTTGCCTCAGCTACGCGAAGAACATCATCCTCATATCGAGGACATCGCGGTCGGCTTAAGGCACATCTTATTCGGCTTTTTGCTGAAAGTGGCGATCGCCGATATCGCGGCCATCTACGTCAATCGCGTATTCGCCCATATGGGAGAGGCGGGGACCATTGAGGTGCTCGTCGCGGTCGCTTTGTTCTGCGTCCAGATTTATTGCGATTTCAATGGTTACAGCGAAATCGCGATCGGTTCCGCCCGGCTTATGGGCGTCCACCTCACCCGCAACTTCGATGACCCTTATATGTCGACGTCCATCACCGAGATGTTCCGCCGCTGGCACATCTCGTTGACGCGGTGGTTCCGCGAATATGTGTATATTCCTTTGGGCGGCAACCGCAAAGGGGCTTTCCGCAAAGCCCTCAACACGATTATCGTCTTCGCTTTATGCGGCTTATGGCATGGAGCGAACTGGACATTCTTATTCTGGGGCATCTACGCGGGTGTTTTGATGGTGCTTGAAAGCATTTTCCTCTTCCCACTAATCAAGAAGAAAAAAGAGCAGGGCATCGATATGTCCGCAGGGGTGATCGGCTGGATACGCCGCGTTTTCGTATGGGTCTTGCTGATTCCGAGCACCATCTTCTTCCGGAGCGCAAGCATCGCCCAAATCGGGGAAACTTTTACGCGGCTTTTCTCGGGAATCTCCGCAAATCCCAATCAAATTTTAGGTTTCGATGTCGTTTCGCTGCTCTATGTTTGCCTTGCGGCCGTCCTGATGGAAGTGGCGTACCGCTATGTATACCGCGGGAAGGAACGGTCGGATTCGATGAACGTCGGCGGCACCTGGACGCTTTCCTGCGTGACCAAAGAGGCGGCGATCACCTTGGTTTCCATCGCGCTCATCGCATGTGCTTGGATCGCCTTAATCACCCACCAAGATGTTTCGACATTCGCGTATTTTCAATTCTAGGAGGAGAAACGATGATACCCAACAGCCTCACCTTATTTGAAGTGCTCACCCGTTACGCCGAGGAAGAGCCCGATCGCGAAATCTTCGCCGACGAACAAAGACGTTACACGGTCTTCGAGACGTTGCAGGCCTCGCTTGGCATCGCCTCCTTCCTCGCGGGCAAGAACGTGCGGAAACACGACCTCGTTTTTCTCCGTGCCACCCGCAGCATCGACACGGCGCTGCTTTTCATCGGCTTGACTTTCCTCGGGGCGGCGACCGCCTTATGTGATCCGCATCAAGGCGTAAAGGAATTCGCGGACGCAAACGGCATGCTCGAGAAAGCCAAATTCCTATTGACCAACGAAGATGCTTCCATGGATATTTCCGCCGTTGGTAACTTCAAGCTCATCCACGTCGCCAGCGGGAAGGAGTGGGATTGCCTCATTCCCGATGGCAAAACGAAAGCGCCCATGGATTTCACCCCATGCTTTAATATCTATTCTTCCTGCGCGATCATTTTTACCTCTGGTTCCTCCGATAAGGCCAAACCGGTTTCGCTTTCGCTATACAACCTGATGAACCATTGCCAGAATTTTGCGGAGGCGGGCTCGGGGACGCGCGAGGATAATTGCCTGATGCTCCTGCCCATCCATCACGTGTTTGGCCTCGCGGAGATCTTGATGGTCATTTGGATGAGGTGCCGTCTATATTTTGCCCCATCTTTGGAGTTTGAGACGACGATGCACGCCATCCAGCAAGAGAAAATCACGCGTCTGGACTCCATCCCTGCCTATTTGATGGCATTAGCCAAGCTAAAAGAACTAAAGAAAGTGGACTTGCCTTCTTTGAACGCCTCGCTCGTCGGAGGGACGAATCTCATCGAGGAGGAATTAGTTTACCTCGAGGATACTCTCGGCATCACGATTTGCCCCGTCTATGGACAATCCGAATGCATCGCCATCTCAGGCATCAACGCGGCGGGAAGCCGTAAGGAACGCCTTGGTACCGTGGGCCGCTTCCTTCCGATGTGCGATGGAAAACTCATCGACGCGGATGGCAAAGAAGTGGAAGCGGGGGACGAAGGCGAAATCATCGTAAAAGCGCCAAGCGTCATGATGGGATATTATGGCGATATTGCCGCAACCAGCGCAGCCATCGACTCCAATGGCTATCTCCATACGGGCGACCTTGGGTGCTTCGATGAGAATGGGTGCCTCCACATCGTCGGACGCAAGAAAGAAATCATCATCCGCAATGGCATCAACCTCTCCCCTGCGTCCATCGAGGCCAAAATCCTCAAGACGGGCTTCTTTGAAGAAGTCGCGGTGGTCGGGATCGAGGACCGACTGCGCGGAGAAGTCCCCGCCGTCGCGGTCGTTTACAAGGAAAGCGTCCTTTCAAAACTTCGCTTAGGGGAGAAAGAGGCGCTTAAAATCGTCGAAGATGCGCTTTTAAAAATCGAGTATCCCGCCGTGACGAGGATCCTCAAGTCTTTCCCGCGCTTAGCCAGCGGAAAAGTGGATAAGATCGCGTTAAGAAAAATGTTGATCGAATAGCTCTCGTAGGCAAGGCCACGCTTAGTCCCCCCTCATCCAACAAAAAATCGCCGAAATTTCGCTTAAGGAAAAAAACGGCGCGGTTTTGCGTAGATAAATGAAAGATAGCGCGCGTAACCGCGCATGCTTCTTCACGAAAATCTCCGCAGGAATAACGCGGAATTCACCAAGCAAGACCTCAAAAAGCCTTTCTTCGCGGCACCATTTCTTGTCCGATGTCAAAGTAAAACGTGATTGACTAGCGAAAAATATCGTCGGTCTTTCTTGAGGGAGAGGGGAAGTAAATCGATGGATAATCCATAAGTTTGAAGCAATGGAATTGTGAAGCAAAAATGATTGGTGTAAACTGCCAATTACTAAGAGAGGGGCCCTATGAACTTTGGCGAAGCCTTGGAAATCTTCTTCGTCCGCTTCTTGAACGTTTCGGTTATTTTCCAGTTGATGGTCTTCGCTTTTGCCGCGACATGTCTGACCAGCACCTTCAAGAAGGACCGGAAGTCCATCCTCATCCATGCAGCCTATTTCCTCGGGGTGTTCATCGCTTCTTTCGGCATGTTCATGCTCGGCTTTTGCCTGTCGTTCGTCTACCAGACGCCTCGCGGTTATTCCTCGGCGATAATCGCATTCTTCATGCTTTTGCCCGGGGCGATCTTTCTCGGCATCTTCTCCAAAGGCAATGTTTGGCACCGCATCCTCCGCATCACCTTCTTTATTTCCCTTTGCTATCTTTCTACCGAAATCGCCCACAATTATAACCTCCTGCTCGAAGCCCCTTTGGCGGAGCAGAAGGTGCTGCGCGATTTCCTGTTCTGCGTGCCCTTCTTGCCGATTCCGCCCATCGCGATTTTTACGGGAAGGTTCAAGACGCACCATATTCAGCGCTTCCACGTGACCCTGACCATCATGTCGGCCTTTTTGTTCCTCGCCACCTTGGTCATCGCCTTCACCTCCAGCCGCTTCCAAGCGCAGGAAGTAGGGGAGGGCATCTTGCTGATTCTAGCGATGGCGCTGCTGACCGCAGTCGACGTGTGGGGGTATGGCGTCCATTACCTCATCAACAAGTCCGAACGCAAAGCGCTTGAGCTCGAGGCGCGCACCCAACTAGGCGAGGCCTCTTATTTGATGGTGCGCCTCAACGAGGAGCAAAACGAACGTCTTACTCTGGCGCGCCACGACCTCAAAAACACCTTCGCCTTTTTACGCGAGGCCATCCTAGAAGGGCGCAATGACGAGGCGCTTTCCTTCATTGACGAGGCGGCGGGCAAGGCTTTCGGCGATATTCAGATCGTTGACTGCGGCAACAGCGTGGTCTCCTCGGTCATGACCTTGGAGCTCAAGAAGGCCAAACTAAGCGCGGTCGAGGTGAAATACCGCCTCATCGTGCCCAAGCGGCTCGGCATCACCGACTACGACCTCTGTACCTTGATGAGCAACATCATCGATAACGCCATCGAAGGCACGTCCATGGCGAAAAAAGCAGGAAAGGAGGGATATGTGGACTTCTCCATCCTCGCCCGCGATTCCATCCTGCGCATCCAGTGCAAGAACCCGACCTGCCTCAAAGCGGTACCGACGCTTTCCACCAAGACCGAGCGCGGGCATGGCTATGGCATCTCCATCATCAAATACGTGGTCAAACAGCATGATGGCTACGCTCAATTCGCGGTCGAAGACGGCATGTTCGTCCTCGATTGCCTGCTCAATTTGGCCCCATTGGAGGAAAACGATGCTTAAAATCGCGATGGTCGACGACGAGCGCCTTTCGCTCGACCTCTTCGCCGGCGCCTTCCGCCAGGCGTTCGCCCAAAGCGGCGAGCAGACCGAGATTTTCGCTTTCGTCTCCCCCGAAACGTTCTTCGCCACCCTCTGCGATACCCAATACGACCTCATCTGCCTCGACATCAACATGGAGGGCATGAGCGGCATCGAAGTGGCGGCGAAAATCCGCGAAAACAACCCACACGTCCCCCTCGCTTTCATCTCCTCGAATGAAAACCGCGTCTTCGAATGCTTTGCCTTTCAGCCCATCGGCTTCATCCGCAAAGCCAACTTCCTCGATGACTCCATCGCGTTTATCAAACATTATCTGACCACGGTCTTGCCGCGAATGAAGACCAAGAACACCTTGATGGTCAAAATCCATCGCGACACCGCCTTCATCGACGTCGACAACATCAGCTACATCGAAGGCGGCCATAATTACCAGACGTTCTACTTCCTCGATGGCAGCCCCTGCATCGAGGTGCGCGAGCTCATCTCCAACCTCGAAAAGAGGCTGAGCCCATATGGCTTTATCCGCACCCACAAGGGCTTTATCGTCAACTTCACGATCATCCAGCGCATCGGTTCGAGCGAGATCATGCTCAAAAACGGCCAGAGCATCCCCCTTTCCCTTCAGCGAAGGGAGGAGGTCATGAAACGCTACCTAGAGCTCACCAAAGACACCTTGATGGTCACTTGATGGGGCAAAAGGAAGAAATGAGCAGTGGGTTTCGTTCAGCCCACTTTTTTTCGTTTCAGCCCACTTCCGAATCGATATATCCCGCGTCCATCCCATTTTTTCGTGGATTGGCGCTATGCTCCTTTTCTTCGCCTACCATTTGCCCATACAGCAAGCCAAAACAGGCTTCAGGCCCCGTTCCGACCGGTAGGTACGAGGCTACTTCAGGAGGAATATGAACAAAAAGTCCAACAAATTCAGGAGAGTTCCCCTCGCTCTGACGCTTGGCACTGCTACGTTCGCCCTTGCCGCGGCCGCTTTGATGACCCGCGGTGCCGTCGGCGTAAGCGCGGCCGAGACCCTCAAGTTCTACCCCGCCTTCAACAACCTTCAGCAGGTCGTTGAAGCCGCAGGGCAGTTGAACGAGCAACTCGCCGAAGAAGGCATGGTCCTTCTCAAAAACGATGGAAAATTGCCGCTGAAACGTGGATCGTGGGTATCCGTCTTCGGTGCGCATGCCTCCGGCCTCAACCATGGCTGGACGGGCAAGGCGGACCTTCCTGACGCGATCACCACCGTCCCGCAGTCCCTCGAAGCGGCGGGCTTCCACGTCAATCCGACCCTTAACGCCTATTATGAGAAAAACGGCGCATCCGGCCGTGGCGGCGCGATGTCGAGCTCCTACTTCGACGTTGAACCCGTGACGTTCGGCGGCGTTGAGAAAGCTTCCTACCAGACCTATGGCGACGCCGCGGTCATCGTCCTCGCCCGTAACGGCGGCGAAGGCTCCGACATCGACCTCATCGTCAAGAGCGAGGAAGTCAACGAGCTCGATAAGGGCAAATACGGCCAAGAGCATAAGGCCCTCTATAGCGAAACGACAAAAGACCCCGTCACCGGCGAAGATGTCGTCAAGACCTATCACCACGCCTTGATGTTGACCAAGTCCGAGCATGAGCTCATCAACCACGTCAAAGCCAACTTCAAGAAAATCTGCGTCGTCATCAACTCCTCCAACGCGATGGAACTTGGCGAACTCAAAGACGATCCTGCCATCAACGCGATGATCTGGATGGGCGCTCCTGGCGAAACCGGCGCCGCTGCCCTCGGCCGCATCATCTCGGGCGAAGTGAACCCCTCGGGCCGTCTCGTCGACGAGTTCCCGCGCGATTTTACCGCCGATCCCACCTGGGTCAACTTCGGCTCCCAAGCCCAAGTCGGCAACACCAACCATTCCTTCGACGAAAATGGTGAAACCTATTACATCGACGACCCCGTCCTCGGCAAGTCGGGCGATGCCACCTTCACCCATACCGACTACGAAGAAGACATCTACCTCGGCTATCGCTTCTACGAGACCTATTACGAGGATCTCTATCAGAAAGCCACGAACGATAACGAGCGCGACGCCGCTACAAAGTGGTACAACGACCACGTCGCGTTCGCCTTTGGTGAAGGCCTCTCTTATTCGAAGTTCAAATTCAAGATCCTCGAGTTGAAGACCGATGCCGCCGAGGATGCAAGCGCCCTCACCGCCGCCGACCTCAATTCGGCCAAAGGCGCCCCGGCCAAAGTCAAGAAGCTCTATGCCAAAGTCCGCGTCACCAACGTCGGCGACTACGCAGGCAAAGAGACCGTCCAGATCTACGTCAAGGCTCCGTATAAAGCGGGCGAGATCGAGAAGTCCGTCCACGACATCGTCGGCTTTGGCAAGACCGATGTCCTCGCTCCGGGCGCTTCGGAAGAAGTCGTCGTCGAATTCAACGTCCAAGACTTCGCTTCTTGGGACGCCCGCGACCTCAACAACGACACGCATAAGGGCGACTACGAGCTCGACGCAGGCGAATATACCGTCCGTGCCACCAGCTCCAGCCACGTCGACCTCGAAGCCATCAAGGACGAGGCCAATCGTCTTGAGTACGACGAAGCGAAATTCAACCTCGACAATAACGCCCACCTCCACCTCGACGACTTCTCCGGCGCCGAGCTCCACAACCTCTTCACCACCGATAATGGCAAATACAAAGACACCGGCTTCGATGGCAGAGACATCTACAACTCCGAACGCACTGCCGACATGATGCTCAATGGCGAAGACGCGATGACCAAACTCTCCCGTGCCGATTTCGATGGCACCATGCCGGAAAAGGTCAAAGGCCGCGTTATCGCAGGCGTCGAAGGCGCCCCGGACATCAACGTCAACGGCCTCACCTTCGTCCAGGAAGTCTATGACCGCTGGGAAGCGACTCGCACTCCTCGTAAGGACTACCATCCCGAGAAGCAAGTCGACGCCGGCAGCACCATGGACAAATACATCCGCAAGTATCAGGAATTGACCGACAACCCGACCGATCCTTGGTACATCTCGGAAGAAGACCTCGCCACCAAGATGGCGAATTGGACACAAGCCAAGAACTCTGGCGAGAACATCACCATCAAGTTCAAGGACATGCGTGGAGTCGAATGGGATGATCCGCGTTGGGATACCTTCCTCAACCAGCTCACCTACGATGAGCTCATCTCCTTGTTCTGCGACTCTCGTGCGTCCACCCCGGCGATCAAATCCATCGGCAAGTCCAAATCGATCGACGAAGATGGCCCGAACAACTACGAGAACCTCTTTGAATGGGTCGATGAGCCGACCATCGCCGCGACGTTCAACCAAGAACTCGCCGAAAAAGAAGGCCAAATTGTCGGCGATATGGCGATCCTCAACGGCCGCACCGGCTGGTATGGCCCGGGCATGGATATGCACCACACCGCCTTCTCTGGCCGTAACAACGAATACTACTCCCAGGATGGCCTCCAGGGCGGCTACATCGCCGCTGCCGTCGTCCGCGGCGCCCAATCCAAGGGTCTCAACGCGATGATCAAGCACTTGGCCTTCAACGACCAAGACACCAACCGCGGCGGCCAGTCCAACATGGTCTGGACCACCGAGCAGAACATCCGTCAATACGAAATCAAGATGTTCCAGATGGCCATCCAAGAGGGTGGCGCCGGTGCTGGCATGTCCGGCTATGGCCGTGTCTGCGGCATCGTCAACCAATCCAACTACCGCCTCAACCACAACTTGTTGCAGGATGAGTGGGGCTGGAAAGGCTTCATGATCACCGATGGCTTCCTCGGCATGAGATGGTGCACCACGCTCGATATCATGATCCGCTGCGGCTATCAGATCCAATACAAGACCGAAGGCGCCGGCTATGACTGGGTCTCCGGTGAGTGGCGATTCGACGCCGAGAAAGACCTCCGCGGCGGCAAAGGCAACGTCTTTGTCCCCGATGAGTACGAAGGCGACGAATCCACCTGGTACGACCCTGAGACCGGCATCCCGCAGTCCGTCAAGGTCAAAACCTGGAAACCCTGTACCCTCCAATACTATTATTCTCGCGAAACCGCGAAATCCGTCCTTTACTCCACGGTGAACTCCATCAACTACGAGAACGGCTACACCGAACTCGACTTCGAGGGCAAGGACGAGCGCGGCTCCATCACCCTCCCCAGCGCCAAAGTCGGCGTGAACTTCGAGCACGTCCTCGGCCTTGAGATCGATGCGGACTCCTCCGTCGTCTACACCCTTGGCGAAGGCGCCCCCGATGGCCTTTCCATCGATGGCACCGGCAAGCTCTCTGGCAAACCCAAAGCCGCGGGCAACTTCAGCTTCACCATCACGGCCCTCATCGACGGCTGGATCTCCAAATCCGTCAAGGCCAACATGGTCGTCGAATCTGCCTTCTTCTTCGATGCGGATGGCGATGATCTCACCGCCCTCAAGGTCAATGACGAAGTCTTCGCGCAGATCAAGTCCGATGTCTTCAACACCCAGGAAGGTTACTCTTCCGTGAAGTACTCCATCCAATCCGGCAAACTCCCCGCGGGTCTTGCCCTCGCTGAAGACGGCACCATCACGGGCACCGTCACGGAAGCGGGCGAATTCCACGTGGTCGCCAAGATCGAAGCTTCTAAGTCCTCTGGTGGAGGCGGCTTCAACCCCTTCGGCTTAAGCCCGAAACAAGGTGCTGGTGGCCCTGGTGGCGGCGGTGGAACGACCACGGAAACCCAGACCTTCGCCTTCGACGTCATCGTCACGGGCGAACCCCAACCGCAAGGACCGACCCTTGAAGAGCGCGTCGCCGCTCTTGAAGAGAACATCGAGACTCTCGAAGGCCAGATCGAGACCGTGGCCGCCGCGATCCTCGCGGGCGACACCGAACTCGCTTCCGCGATCGAGAGCCTCAAGACCCAGATCGAAGCCCTGGCCGCTTTAGGTGCCGACGTCAGCGATCTTAAGACCGCTCTCGCCAACCTCGAAGCCAAGGTCGCCGAACTTGAGAAGAACGCCAGCTCCAGCTCCGCCTCTAGCGAAAGCTCCAGCTCCAGCTCCAAGAGCGGCGGATGCGGTGGCTCCATCGTCGGCGGCTCCGTCGTGGTCTCTCTCGCCCTCGCGAGCGTTGCTGCAATCCTCATCCACAAGAAGAACAAAGAAGACTAATCTCTTCTTCTGAACTTCCGCCCCGCCTCCGCTTACCTTCCGGGGGCGGGGCATTCTATTCACAAGGAGTCTAGAATGCCTCAAAGAAACCGCAGAAAAACCATGTTGTTCCTCTCCGCTTTCTTTGGTGTGTTCTTATTGCTCGGGAGCGTGCCTGCTGCGTTAGCCATCGATTTCCATAGCGGCAACACGGTCTTCCATAACACCTTCTATGGAGCCTTTTTGCCAAAATACGATCGCCTCAGCCGCTGCAAGAAGAAAAAAGTGGTGGTCCTTGGCACTTCCTCGGTGGCCTTTGGCCTTGATAGCGCGCTCTTGGAGGAAGAACTCTCTTATGCGGGGCTCGACTATGATGTGGTGGGCTATGGCCTTTATGGGGCCCTAGGAACGCGCTTTATGATGGAGACGGCCTTGCCCTTTCTAGGAAAGGATGACGTGGTGATCTTCACCCCAGAGCTCTTCCCGCAGACTTTATCCAATTATTTCTCCGTGACGGAGACGTACCGCGCGATTGAAAAAGACACCCGCGTCCTAGCGAGCCTCTCCAAGCAAGAACGCTTGCAGATGATCTTAGGCGTTCCTGAGTATTTAGGGCAGCGCCATAAGCACCCGAAACCCATCGAGGCGGAAGGGGTATATGCGGCGAAAAGCTTCGATCAGCGTGGCGATATGATCTATGACCGCCCCGAGAACATCATGCCGTTTTATTTCGACATGAACACGCCGCTGACCCTCGACATCAAGATGTTCGACTCGGACTTTGTCTCTTACGTCAACGATTATGCGCATATCCTCAAAAACAGGGGAGCGAGGATGTATTTCCGTTTCTGCCCTTTGGACGCGCTCGGGCTGATGGATGGCTACCGCGATACTCTCGATGCCTTCGCCGACCAAGTCGATGGCTTATTCGATTTCCCGCTGCTAGGGAATCCGCGGGAAAGCATCCTGAAAGAGAACTGGTTCTATGATTCCTCCTTCCATTTGAATTCCTTAGGCGCGAAAAAGAATACCTTGCATCTGGCCGAGCAAATCAAGTTGGAACTGGGGAGCTTGACACCCAACCATACCCCATACCCCGCGATGCCCGATCTGCCCGAGCGGAAGAAAGAAGAAGTACACGGCGATGACGTGGACGGAGATTGCTTCCTCTATGGGGCCGATGGCGATGGCTATTCCTTGCTCGGAGTAAAGGAAGAGCACCAAGGCCGCGCATCCCTCGTCTTGCCCACCCACCACGAAGGCCGTTATATCCGTAGTCTTAGCAAAGACCTTTTCGCCTCCTGCGCGAGCCTCACCAAAGTCTATATTCAAGAGAATATCCCCCTTCTTTATGATGGGCTTTTCTCCAATACCCCAAACATCGAGGAGATCCACCTGTCCCATCGTTATCCCGCCGAGCTTCAAGTCGGCTGGAAATTGCTCGAAGGTGCGCCTAAGGCCACCATCTATGTGCCGCGTTCCAGCCTGAACGCGTATCAAAACGATTATTTCTGGTCGCATTATTCGGGAAGGATGGCTGGCGAATGAAGGCGCGCGTTTTTTGGATGATTTTGCTCGCTTCAGGGCTTTTTTCCTGCGGGACCCTACCTTCTTCCTCCTCCGCGTCTTCGCTTTCTTCTTCGTCTTACATTTCTAGCGGTATCTCCACCATGCCCAAAGCCACCGTCCGCGTCGCTTTCATCGAGTCGGAGCATTATTCTTTGCCTCAATATCTCTATGAAATTCCAAAAGGCGGAACGCTCGAAGTCGAGATTTCGCTTCTTGGCCGATATACCTTGACTGGCCTCGATTACGCGGATTCTTCCTTTGAGATCATCGAAGGCGCGAAGGCGAAAGTGTGCCTGAAGAACGTCCGATATAGCACTCGCGTCCAGTTCCGCTTCGACCTCGTCCAAACCGAATTCGTCTATCACCTAAATGGCGGTAGTTTCCTCGATGGAACGGGTGAGAATTACCGCCTGCCTGCGTCGGAACGATACCACGCCCGCCCGAATTTGGATATCGGCGTCGCCCGCATCCATAAAAACGGCCATACCCTAATCGGCTGGGAAGATGAGCGGGGCGAAGTCATCGGCCTAGGTTCCCGCTACAGCGTTCCAGACAAAAAAGAAGCGCATTTCCAGGCCGTTTGGGCCACGTGGAATCCCGCGAGCGACTTCAGCTACGTCTTGCGTGAAGAGGGGGCGTTCGTGACGGGGTATTTCGGCCAGATTCCCGCGAAAACCGTGGTGATTCCAGCAAAATTAGGCGGATATCCCGTCTATGGAATCCGCGATGGATTCGCCTCGTGCATCGATTTCGAGACCCTGGTCTTCCCCTTATCGTTACGCGTCATCGAAGATGGGGCGTTTCGTCAATGCTCCTTTGGAAAACTCTACCTTTACGATGACTTGCAAGAGGTGAAGAACGCCTCGTTCGCGGATTGCTCCATCGGTGAATTCCATTTGCTCGCCGCCCATCCATCCAAGGGCTTGACCGATGACCCGAACACCCAATTCGCGGAAGACATGGACCGCCTGATTCTGCGGAAAGACAAAAAGAAAATCGTCTTCTTCGCGGGATGCTCCGGTTCTTATTCGGTCTCTTCCCCCGCGATGCTCGCGCATTTTGGCGACGAATACGAGATGTGCAATATGGCGGTGCTCGGGAACACGAACGCTACCGCGATGTTCGAGGCTATGATCCCGTATCTAGGCCCAGGCGATTTATTCATCAACGGTCCTGAGATGATGAGCGAGTATCAGATTCTATATAACCTCGAGGCGGATAACCGCTTGTTCTTCCTGTTCATGGGCAATTACGATTTGCTCTCCAAGGTGAACGTCAATATCATCGGCAATTTCTGGACCGCCTTCGATGAATACCTCGATTTGGCGGCCAAGCGCGAAGAGGAGACCTTCGATGCGCGCTGCTTCCATTATAACGAATATGGCGATTACATCTTGCCGCGCCCTAATTCCAGCGACGACGCTGACTATAACATCGCCGGAGTCTTCCTCCCGCAGTGGGTGAACGAGTCTTCCTGCGGCCGGCTGAACGCCTATTATGAAGCGATGCAGAAGCAAGGCGCGAAGACCCTCTTCACCTTCGGGCCCATCAACCGTAACGCCGTCGAGCGCCTCGACCCCAAAGGGACCGACAAGAAGGCGATGCTTCAAAACCTGCAACGCTACCTCGTCGCCCCGACCATCATCTCCTCGATGGACGACTCCATTTTCCCTGGCCGATATTTCTATGACACCGACTACCATATGAGCGAAGAAGGCCGCGATCTCCGCACCAAAAACCTGATACGCGACATCCAAGCCTACCTCGCGTCTTAGTTCGGCCCAAAACCATCGTTTTCATCCCACCTCGGTAGCATTTATCCCCAAGAAGGGGCAAATGTCCGCCATTTTTCTCGTTGCTTTGCCGCTCCTTTAGAGTTTAGGCAAGCCAAACACTGGCAAAAGGAATAACTAGCATGACCAAAAAAATCTCCCTTCTCGCCGCCGCCTCCATAGCCGCGATCCTCGCATCTTGCGGCGGTGGCAACTCTTCTTCTCTTACCCCCTCCTCCAGTCATCCGACTGGCCTTTCCACCTCGGTCGCCACTTCGGAAGTTTCCCCTTCCTCCTCCGACCCCGTCACCGTCTCCTCCGAAGCGGTGAAGAAAGTGGTCGTCACCTTCGACCTCAACTACGAAGGCTCCACCCCGGTCACCGCCGAAGTGGAAGTCGGCAAAACCGTCGATGAGCCTAGCAACATACTCCGCGACGGATATGGGTTCGCCGGATGGTATTTGGAAGCGTCTTGTGAGAACGCCTTTGACTTCCAGACGCTCATCTTTGATGACCTCACCCTCTATGCGAACTGGCTCAAGATCGATGAGAATAGCCGCACCGCGACCTTCCACTGGAACCTCGCTGGGCAGCCAGACGTCTACCAGACCGTCTATTTCACTTCCGGCGGCCGCGTCACGACCAAACCGGCCAAGCCCGTCCTCGTTGGCTATAAATTCATGGGTTGGTATAACGAGGCGACCTGCGAAAACGAGTGGGCCGAGAACCGTAAATATAGCGACAACATCGACGTCTACGCCAAATGGTTCAACGAATATGTCTTTGAAGCCGAATACACCCAGCTCGTCGACCTCTCCGACGAGGACATCGAAGCTGGTTTAGCCAACGAATTTGGCGAAAAAGTCGGTCACGGCTACTCCTCCGACACCTATGGCCTCGCCAATATCTTCCCGGGCAGGGACCTCCAGGCTTCCAATGGCTTCTACATCTCCAATATGTATTATCGTGGCGCCTACATCGAGTTCGATATCGAATGCAGCAAGGCCATCACCGACGCCATCTTGGTCGCCCGCATGACCTGCGAGTACTTCGACATGACCTTCAAGCCGGGCTACTACGACTTCGAAGTCAACGGCGCGAACCTCGACTACAGCCCGATCTCCATGTCTTGCAAAAATATCGTCGATGCGGGAACCATCTATCAGGGCCTCGCTCCGAAGATGGCCGAGGGTGGCAGCGGCGCCGAAGTTCCTTTCGCCGACTACAACATCAGCACCCACGTCTCCTTCAAGGAAGGCAAGAACGTCCTCCGCCTCGTCACCAACAACTCCGACCGTCAAGACCAGACCGGAACCATGGCCGCCATGGCGCCGCTCGTCGATTGCCTCAAGCTCTATTCCGACGCCGAACTCACCTTCGACGCGCACGAAGACAACCTTAATTAACGCAAGGAGCCATCCATGAATTTCCTGAAATCCCGATTCCGATGGAAGGATGCATCGCTCTATCTTGGCTGCGCTGCGATCATCCTATTCATCGCCTCCGCCATCGTCTATCCGCTCACTGGCGTCAACGAATTCAACCCCACCATCTCGACGCAGGTCGTCGTCATGCTCTATGTGGCGGCTTTGGTGGAACTCATCTCTCTCTTCCTACCGATTAAGGAAGTGCGCGCCATCGCTTTCTTCCTCGCCCTCTACGACCTCATCCTCTATGCAGGCACCCAGGGCAACTACCTCGCCAACCTCATCGTGGCCATCGATAACCACGCCCCCTCCGCTTCCTTGGTCAGCATGCTGATCATGCTCGTCGCTGCGGTGCTATGCACTCTCGTCTCATTCATCGTCTTACGCGAAAAGAAAGCGGAGCAAACCGCTGCCCCCGAAGGAGAATAAGCCCCATGAGTATCTTCAAACGCAAAATCTGGACGTGGACTTTCTTCGGCTTTGGCACCCTTTTCGCCATCGCCTTAGCGGGATCCCAAGTGGCCAAAGACAACGCCATGGCCCTCAATAACGCCCTCGGCATCAAGACGACTTCCGGCAGCGGCGAAAGCTACTATAAGCGCGACTACGCCGGCAAGAAGGATGAACTCAAAGCCCATATCAAGGCCGTAGCCGAGCAGACCGAGGAAGAAGGACTCGTCCTCATGGAGAACAAGGGCGACGCCCTCCCGCTTGATGAAGGTCACCGCAACGTGAGCCTCTTCGGCACCGCATCCTATCATTTTAACTACAACACCTCGGGCTCTTCGGAGACGAGTTCGAGCACCTATCCTTCCTTGGAAGAGGTCCTTGTTTCCAACGGCTTTAAAGTCAACGATACCATCAAGAACTTCTATCTTAATGGCAAAGGCAAGGACTATGGCCGCATCAAGACCGGCGTTTATAAAATAAATGAGGCGCCTTTTGCGGAGATTTCGCAGGCAGAACTGGATTCCCTCGCCCAATATAAGGACGCCGCGATCGTCACCTTCGCCCGCGGTTCAGGCGAAGGCCAGGACTTGACCACCAACGCCTCTGACGGCGAGGATGGAACCTATCTTTCCATCCATCCTGAGGAAGAGGCGCTGCTAAAAGGGCTGACTCAGCTAAAAGCCGAAGGCAAGCTCGGCAAGATCATCGTCTTGCTCAATTCCTCCAACCCGATGTCGGTCGCCTTCATGGACCGCGCGGGCATCGAGGTCGACGCCTTGCTCTGGGTGGGCAACGTCGGGGCATATGGCATCCACGCCATCCCCAAGGTGCTCTCGGGAGCGGTGAATCCGAGCGGTCGCCTCACCGATACTTTCGTGACCGACCTCTTCTCCTCCCCCGCGATGGCTTCCTGGGGCTTGAATACCCGCAAGAACTTCGCCATCCCTTATACCAACTACAAGGAGATGGGTTGCAATACCACCAACCGCGTCTATGGCGTCTATAACGAAGGCATCTACGTCGGATACCGTTATTATGAGACCCGTTATTACGACGTCGTCTCGGGCAAGGCGAACGTCGGCGACTTCGTCTATGACGATATCGTGGGCTATCCCTTCGGACACGGCCTCTCCTTTGGTACCTTCTCTTATTCGGACTTCCAAGTCACCCCGTCAAACGGCGGCAAGGAGTTCCTCGTCTCCGTCAAGGTCACCAACGATTCCCCCACCTATTCGGGCAAGCACGCCGTGCAGGTCTATCTCCAGAAGCCTTATACCGACTACGATGTTGCTAACGGCGTCGAGAAAGCCGCCGTCGAGCTCGTCGGCTTCGAGAAGACGGGCCTCCTCGCCCCGGGCGGAAGCGAAGTCGTGCAAGTCAAAATCGAGAAGGAGCGCTTCAAATCGTATGACGCAAATGCGGCGAAGACTTATATCCTCGACGCAGGCGATTACCATCTCACCATTGCCAAAGACGCGCACCAGGCCACCCAGAACTTCCTCGCGAAGAACGGATTCTCTGGGGTAGGGGGCAATGCCGCGATGGTCGCAAGCCGTCATGAAGCCGCCCTCGACAAGACGACCTATGCAACCTCTTACCAGACCGGCTACGCCATCACCAACCACCTCGACCACGTCGACCCCAATAAATACTCGGGCCTTAATAACCCTAATTCCGTCACTTATGTGAGCCGCAATAACTGGGCGGGTTCCTTCCCTTCCACAGGCAATAAGATGTCGATTGCCTCGGAGGAGATGAAGCGCGAGAACGAATCCAATTACGAATTGCCTACCAGCAATCAGACCATGCCGAAATACGGCCAGAAGACGAGCCTGAAGCTCGGCGCCCTCCATGGTTTGGACTGGAACGATGGCAAATGGGACGAGTTCCTCGATTCCATGACCTATGCCGACCAGAGCACCTTGGTCACCAACGGCAACATGGCCACGACCGGCGCCCTCGCCGATACCTATGGCCTTCCCGAGACCAAAGCGGCCGACGGTCCGACCGCCGTCACCAAGACGGTCACCGATTCGTCCTTCCCCTCCGAAGGCATCTGGGCCGCCACGTTCAACAAAGAGCTGGTGAAGCAAATCGGCGACGCCCTCGCCGAGGATTGCCTCGAATGCGAAGTGCAGTCCCTTTACGCCCCGGGCGTCAACATCCACCGCGCCCCCTTCATCGGACGTTCCAACGAGTACTTCTCTGAAGACCCCGTCCTCTCGGGCGAAATGTCCGCCTATGAGATTCAGGGCTTGCAAGGCAAAGGCGTCATCGCCCATGTCAAGCACCTCGCCTTCAACGACCAAGAGACCAGCCGCAACGGCATCGCCATCTGGCTCAATGAGCAGGCGGCGCGGGAAATCTACCTCCTGCCGTTTGAATATGCGGTCAGCCAGGACAAAGGCTTCTCCCACGCGGTCATGAGTTCCTTCAACCGCGCGGGTGTTCGCTGGACGGGCGCCGATGCGGGCTTGCAGGTTGAAATCCTCCAGAAAGAGTGGGGCTTTAAAGGCTACACCATCACCGACATGGCCCAATCGGACGCCGGCTTCTTCATGTGCTATAACGATGGCATCGCTAATGGCACCAACCTCTTCATGAAGACCGGTGGCCCCAATGAGCTCGATGCTTGGAAGGATAACGCCCATTTCGCCAATATGCTCCGCGACTCCGCCAAGCGCATCATGTACACCATTGCGAACTACTCCGCGAGCATGGTCGGTGGCGACATCGTCTCCATCACGCCTTGGTGGTCCACATTGCTTCTGACCTTAACCATCGGCTCTGGCGTCCTCGCAGGCGGCGCGGCCGTGATGAGCATCCTCTCCGTCATCAAATCACGCAAAGAATAACGTCGTCCAATCTTCCCGCCTCCCGCCACCATTGGGCTAGCAGTGATGACGGGAGGCTGTCTCCTTTCTGCAAAGCGCCAGTTCGTATAGGGCTGGCGCTTTGACTTAT
>JAFSVB010000215.1 GCA_017450325.1 Bacilli bacterium
AGGAACCAAAACCCCCTTGCCCATCGGCGCATATGCCCCAAAATAATGGCATGGCAAGAAAACTACTCTCAATCTCCCTTTCCGGCACGTACCGGACCTCCTTCGGCGTCGGCGAGTACTTCGACGCGTCCGGCGTCGTGGTGACGGCGCACTATTCCGGAGGGTCGTCGGCCCAGGTCACGAACTACGTGTACGGGCCGCACTCTGTGCTTACCGAATCCGTAAGCGAGGTGTCCTTTTACTACTCGGAGGCGGGCGTCACCAAGTCCGCCAGCATAGCAATCGTCGTAAGCGGGGCGTTCGTCCGGTCTATATCCGCCTCGCTCTTCCCGGACGCCGTGCTGTACGAGGGCGCGCTGGCGGAAGAGTGCATCAAAGTTTCTGCTGTCCTGTTCAACGGCTGGACCGTAACGTTGGGGGCGGGGTCCTGCTCGTTCTCCTCGCCGCGCCTGCCGCGGGGCCAGACGGTCGTCCTCGTGACCTACCAGGACGCCACACAACCGCGCGAGGCGGCGGTCACCCTCACCGTGCCGGCCCTCCCGTACGCAGTCCCCCCTGGCGTAGGCCCCTGGTCCGCGAGGTCGATGTTCGCCTCCGTCCCCGTGCCGCTGCTAGGCGAGGTGCCCGCCCCGGTGCCGCTTTCCGTGGGGCTCGTCTTCATGCAGCCGGCGTTCCCCTTCCTCTCCGCCCTGGTCCCCGGGCTCCCCGAGGGGTGGAAGCTCGCGCCCGTAGAGGCGCTCGACGCGGTGGGCGAGAGGTACTTGGACGAGGACGGGCGCGTATGGCCCCTGAAGGAGATTGCCGGCGGCTCGGGCTCGCTGCTCGCCCCCGGCCTCGGCGCGATCCTGCGCGAGGCGCCGTGCGGGCATGAGCTGACCTTTCCAGACGGGTCCGTCAAGGCATTCGACGTCGCCGGGAGGCTGGCCTCCGTCTCCCACTACGGAGGGGCCTCCTCGATGCAGCTCTCCTACGATGTGGCGGGCCGCCTGTCCTGCCTCTCGTCGGGCGGCTCCTCGGTCTCCTTCCAGTACGGGGCGGGCGGGCTCTTGGAGAGCGCGGCCGTCACATGTCCCGGGGACGCCCAGCAGGCCGCCGTCATCGCGGTCCTGTACCAGGACGGCCTGCTCGTTGGCGCCGACTTGTCGCAGGACGCGCTGCTCCGCATCCAGTACGAGGGAGGGCTGCCCTCGGCCATAGCGCGGCCGGGGGCTTCCGAGACAATCCGGCTCGGCTACACGTCCTCCCTTTGCCGTGGACTGCGCCTGCGCTCGCTGGAATCCGGGGTGGAGGATGGCGCTGGGGCTTTCGACCAATCCGCCCTGCAGAGGGCGCTCCGCTGCGCCAGTAGAGACGAAGGATCCATGCTCTCCTCCCTCGACTGGAAGAACGCGCGGGGCGTCAAGACCCGCGTCTTCTTCGGCCTCGACGGGTTGCCCGCCTCCTCGTTCGAGCCCCGGGACGGCGGCCTGCTTTCCCTTTCGCCGAACCCAGGCTTCCCGCTGGAGCTCGGGGGCGACTCCTCGGACGTGTGCGTCAACGGGTCCCCCGCCAAGTCGGGGGCCCTGCACGCCATCGACATGTCCGGCGCCCTGGCGGCGCTCGGGGACTCCGCGAGCGCCGGGACGCTCACGGCGAGCCTGCGGCTGTTCGTTCGCCTTTCGGCCGTGTCTCCAAGGCCGCGCGCGACGATCTCGTATAGGGGGCAGGAAGCGGCCGTCGACCTCGACCGGATGGCCGTCGGCTGCTTCGTGCCCGTCGAGATCCTGCTTCCGGCGGACCTCGACGCAGAGGCGGGCACGGCCACGCTCCTGCTGCCCCAGGGCTGCGACGCGGCGGACGCCGTGCTGTCTCCCGGCGCGCGGGAGGCCGTTTGCCTCGGCTTCTCGGCGGGGTTGTACATCGCCGTGGCGTCCGTCTTGTCCGTGTCATCCGGGGGCGTCTCCAGCGGGCTTGCCATCCGCGGGCAGGATATGGTCGCCACGCTTCGTTCCTTGGCGCGCGGTGTACCTGTCCTATTTCTTGACTCGATGCGGTCCGCGCTCCCGCTTTCCGAAAGCGTCTCCCTGTCCTTCCCCGGAGGTGGCATGTCCGGGCCGGCCGCTTCGCTCGCGCTGAAGTCGACGGACCTGGTCCGCTGCGCCACGGCTTCGGATCCCGAGGAGGCCCGCCGCGAGTCGGTTCTGTCGCTGAGCGACGGGTCGGTCCTCGAGGAATTCAACGAGGTGCGGCCGGCGGGGGCGATGTACCCGACCGCCCTGTTCAGGTCCGGCTCGCGCCGGGAGGACGGCTATGGGAGGGAGCTGTCACGCGCCTGCTCGCCATTGTCGTCGGACCCGTCGTGCCCAACCGGGCTCCACGCGACGGTCGCGACCTCCTACGACCAGCTCGGCCTGCCCTCCTGCGAGGCCGCCACCTGCGACGGGACGACGACCACGAGGTCCGTCACCCGCGACTCTTCCGGCAGGCCCACCCTGAGCCAAGCCCTCGGTGGCTACTTGGCCACCGAGTACGACTACCTTGGGAGGCCGACGCGCTATGAGTTCACGTTCTCCGACCCGGCCGCAACGCCCGAGTCCGTGCGCCTGCAGCGGGACGCCCTTGGCCGCCCAACGTCTGTCTCCTTCCTCCCCGGGCTTAGCCAGGTGCCGCTTTTGGAGCAGCGCGCGGCATACGACGGCCACGGCGGCGTCTCCCTCCTCCGCGGGGGGAGCGCGGGAATCGCCATGGAGGCGTCACCCTCGGCGTTCTTGGCGTCCGACTGGCCGGGCCCCGGCATGCTATCCGCGACGGTCACGAGGACGCAATCCGAGGACGGCGGCGCGCTCGTCTCACTGTCGACGCCGGATTCGGACGAGCCCGGATGTGAAATCTTCGAAAGGCGCGTGCGCAGCGACGCGTACGGGAGGCGGCTGAGCGTCTTCGTCGTGACAGACGAGACCCACGACGAGGGCTACTCCTTCGCATACGCGGCCTGCAAGGAGAGCCCCTCCTGCGCCCCGCGAGACGGGACGAGGGACATGGACGCCTTTCCAAACTACGCGGGCCTATCCGAATGGTCGGTCTGCCGCGACGGCTTCGGGGCGTTCCGCTCCGCACGCTTCCTCCACGCCATCAACGGGCTGACGGCGCGGGCGAGCTACGCGTCCAACCGCATGGGCGGGACCCTCTACCTCCCGTTCTGCGCGGTGCCGTTCAACGACCTGGGGCCGACGCCCCCGGCCTCGGTCTCCTCGCCGATCGCCGTTTTCCGCAGGGGCTCCGACGACGTCGAGTACTCCCTTGGACCAGACGCCGGGCTCGCCACTGCGGTATGGCCGTTTTCAGCGTTCCACTCGCGCGACGGCCTCGGGAGGCTGCGGACCGTATGGAGCTCCTGCTTTGGCAACGCGAAGGACGAGTTCGACTACGGGGGCGACGGGTTTATCTCTTCGCACGCCTACTCCCACAGCGCCCTAATCGGCATGACATCAGGAAGGTCCTACACGGAGTCCTACCTCAGGGACGCGAAGGGCCGCCTGACGCGGGCCGAGCGCCTCGAATCGGAGGCCACGACCAGGGTCTGGGAGCTTTCCTACGACGCCGCCGGGCGCCTCGTCCTCGAGCTCCTCGGGACGGGAGGGCAGGCCACCCGTCGCAGGGCCTTCTCCTACAACGCCGACGGCGCCTTGTCCGCCGAGAGCGACCCGGGCGGCGACTTCTCCCGCGAGTACGCCTATGGCGCGGGGAACCGCCTTGCGCGCGTCACCGAAGGCGATAATGAGGTGGCCTCCTTCACCTACGACTCGCTCGGCAGGCGAGCCACGCTCACGATGTCCGGGCAGCCGGAGGCTCGCTACTCATACCGCCTTGGCGCTCTCCGCTCCGTTACGTGGGGGTCGGGCGTGACCGAAAGGACGGTCGAGCTGCGCCATTCCTCCGACGGGCACGTCGTCAGCAAGGTGCGCTCCGGCGCATGGCCGGGCGGGGGGACGGCCACCATCGAGTACTTCTGGGACGGCGGCAGGCTCGTGGCCATCAGGGAGGCCATGCAAAGCTCGCAGACGCTGTACTGCGCCTTCTACTACGACGAGCTCGGCCCGGCGGGCATGAGCGTGTCGCTAGGAAGCGAGCCCGGCTCCGCCTCGCACTTCCGCTTCCTTAGGAACCCGCTTGGCGACGTGGAGGGGCTCGTCGACCAGTACGGGGAGACCGTCGCCGAGTACGAGTACGACGCATGGGGGCTCCCCCTCGGAACGGTGCCATCCGCACCATACCCCGCCGCTGGGCACGCGAGGCGGCTCAACCCGTTCCGATACAGGGGCTACTTCTACGACGAGGACCTCGGGCTCTACATCTTGGGCGGAAGGCTCTACGACCCGCGCTTCCGCCAGTTCACGTCCCTGGACTCGCCGGATTGTTTGGACATCCTGGCGCCCGGGGGAGTGAACCCTTACGTCTACTGCTTTAACGACCCTGTCACATATACGGACCATACGGGTCATATGGCCGTGACGACGATAATGTTGCTCGTCGGCATTGGTGTCGGTGCAGCCATCGGCGCTGCTACAAATGTCGTTAGTCAGTATATTTCCAACGGCGGTTGGGATAATTTCAGCTGGGCTTCGCTTGGCTGGAACACGCTGATAGGCGCGGCAAGCGGTGCGTTGGCGATGTCGACGCTAGGTGCTGTGGCCATGACAGTCGCAAATGGTGTCCTTGGTGCGATCGGTGCCGTCGGAAGTCATCTCATCGCCGGCGATGACTTTGGCGCATGGCAAACATGGTTGGATATAGTGCTGTCGACTGGTGCAGCGGCATTGGCGGGAGGGCTAGGCGGGCCGGGCGCTATGCATGGCCGCGACTTCGCCGCCGCTTCATCTTCGCTTGCGAAAGCGGCCTCGTCTTATTCGCGCGTCGTGTCAAAAGTGTCCAGCGGTGGTTATGCCACGGCAAGGGGAATGCATGTTGCCCTCAGCCGTACGGGAAACGGCCTGTTTCGGGCAATGAACGGCATGTATTCTCTTGTCGGCGGAGCCGCAAACGATCTGGCTTCCTCCCTTGCCGCCACGTTCTTTGTCAACACTGGTTACGCCTTTGTTGGCGGCCTGGCCGCATATGAGTGGTGACGATATGGACGCCGAAGTTATTTTGGATATTGCTCTGGGGTCGCTCCTCGGCGCGGCGCACGCCTTCGTCATCGTGACGAGCGTCATTTGGCGGAGGCGCAAATACCGCAAAGGGCTGCATTATTCGGCGATTGGCTTCGCCTCTTTGCTCCTTTCCTCTTTCTTCGGCGTGTTCCTGCCTATCGGCGGCTTCACGTTCTTAGACGGAGGCAAGTCTGGGACGAAGGCCTTGATCACCGCGTTGGTGTTTTGCCCGTGGCTATTGGTATCCGCCGTCCGCGGGATATGCTACTGCATCTACATTGACGGAACCGAGGTGGTCAAGAAGACCCTTCTCCGCGAGGTCAGGATCAACCTGAGGGACGAAGGAACGACCATCGACGACAGCCAGCCGTGGACCGTCACGTTTTGGATAAGCATCAATTCAGGCAAAAACACTACGATTCAATTCAACAGCAGAAGGACGGAAGGGGACATAAACTCCTTCCTCGATAACTGCAAAAAGATACAAAACCCGAAATGAGCCCCAAAAGGGCGACCTTGCAAGGACGCGGCCGAGAAAGGCCGTTTTCCTTTTGGACGCACGTGATGGATTTGACGCCACTAGACCAAACGTCCCATAAAGGAGGCAACAGGATAACGGGAGTGGTGCAAATCGCATCACCCCGGCCTCCGAAGTCTCGGCAGCGAGATGCCCGCCTGTCGGAAACGTGGCAGGAGCCGGCCGACCCTCTTTTGGGCAGGCCAGGCCCCTTGCCCTAATGGAGGATGCCTCGATAGATTTGCTTTTTCTTTTTCGGCGAGCTACAGAAGTAACCAAGAGTCAAAAGATATCACGGTGTATTCTATGGGTATTGAGTTTCTAGACAATATGAAACGACCCTCCGTTGTCGATGCCGGGGATCAATGCGACAATTTGTTCGCCAAAACATTGAGCACTGCCCTAAAGGCAAAGGAGGATCGTTCCAATGCAAAGCATAATCTACGTGGGTATGGATGTCCATTCCCAAACCGTCTCGCTCGCCGCGACCCGCGGGGGCAAATCCAACGTCATCGCGAGGGCGGAGGTGAAAACCGACGCCGGCGAGATCGACAAGTGGCTCAAGAAGCTCGCCAATCAACTGCTCGAATCAACGGGCGAAACCGTTGCCTTCGAGCTGGGATACGAGGCAGGCTGCCTTGGGTTCTGGCCTTATAGAGAACTGAAGTCCAAAGGCTACGGCGTGTCCGTCCTCGCCCCATCGACCCTTTCCGTCACCGTCAAGGAGAGGGCGAACAAGACCGATCGGCTCGACGCCGAGATGATCGCCAGGAACCTCTCCCAAGGGACCGCCTCCGTCATCAACGTCCCGTCGGAGGAGATGGAATCGATAAGGGATTACTTCCGCACGGCGAGGGACCTGAAGTCCCATGAGAGGCAATGCAAGCAGAGGATACTCTCCTTCTGCACCAGAAAGGGCAAGCTCTATCATGCTGAGGCTGGCCCGAGGGCGCAATACTGGACCTCGGCGCATAGGTCCTGGCTCGATTCCCTCGAATTCGCGACCGGCCTCGACAGGGAATCTATGGACGAGCTGCTGGGCGAGCTGTCCGAGCTCGAGTCCCGCATATCGAGGATGGAGGCAAAGCTCTCCGAGATCGCGGGAAGGCCGGAGTACTCGGGGTTCTGCTCGAAGGCCGCGTGCGTCGTCGGGCTCACGAAGGTCGGCGCCCTGGCCATCCTCTGCGAGGTCTGCGATTTCCGCAGGTTCCCGAGCGCAAAGGCGTTCATGGCCTACCTCGGCTTGACCCCGGGCAGCCATTCGTCGGGCCAAAAAGACGTCAGGACGGGCATAACGAAGCAGGGCAATTCCGCCGTCAGAAGCCTGCTCGTCGAATGCTGCTGGTCCTTTTCGAGATGGACCGGCAAGAAGTCGAAGGCGCTGAGCGCGAGGCAGAGCGGCATCGACGCGGCCACCGTCAATTGGGCGGACGCGGCGTCGAACCGCCTCCGGAAGAGGTATTGGTCGCTCCTTGCCAAAGGCAAGCCGAAGAGCAAGATACTCGCCGCCCTGGCGCGGGAGATGTCCGGCTTCATCTGGGCCTTGGGCTGCGGATGCGCGGCGGGCGGACCTAAACCCGCGCAGGCTTAGCCGGCGTGGCAAAGCGGCATGGCCGCGACCCAAAAAGCAAGAACGTAAGCCGAATCGACTGTCCGATGGGCGTTGGGTAGGAAGGAACAAGCATCCAGCCCACCCATGAGAAAACTATCGGGCAACGCGAAAGCGATCCCAGAATCTAGAGGATGGGGGCCAAGGCGGACCATTGACCTATGGATAAGGCATAAGCCGAACTCCCGGATATCAGAGTGGTCAAATGCCGGTCATTCCGATCCGAACCAGCAGCCATCGGAGAGCCGATTCGACGCGAAAGGAATGTAAAACGAAGAAAATAACGGAATTGCTGCATTAACCCCTTGACACGGGTCGTCTCATATCAGGTTTTGGCAAGTTTCAGGATGCAAAAAACCTAGAAAGTCGTTATACGTGTCCTTATGGACATCCATCCCGACGTGAACTAAACTCTCCATGTAGTGATCCTCCTTGCGATGTGCTAAATGTGGACATGTTTGTTAGCGTAAACAGCCTACACGAACTCACGGGATTCGCAAGTTCCAGGGTCACTACATATTGTCTAGAATATCCGCCTATCATAGCATTGGGAATTATCAATTCAGCAACACTCTTTCAGATGCGAAGCATATGGCCAGGTCTTGGCAGAATTTCGTGTTGATGCAGCAAAATGTCATTAAATACGGCCGAATGGCGAAGGATGTAGCTGGGTGGGCGTTTACCGCCGCTGGTTCGTTCAACGGTCACGGTGAAGCTTGGCGATTGATTGTTAGTGTTGCCAAAGAAACAATCTTGCACTGGGGGTTCTTCTAATGAAATTAATTATAGATTTAAACCGAGCCCCAAATATCAACCGTATTGAGCTCCATGATGAATTTTCTTTCGGCCAAAAGGAAGAAGATGGTTTTTGGGACTATCAGGTGGGTCTTGACGAATGGGGTAAACTTGCCTTGAATTTCGACTTGACAACAAAGGAATGCGTGTCCGTGGAAGGATATACCACCTGCAAATTTCGCGATTTCCAAAATTGTGAATTGCCTGTTCATGGTGCCCAAAAATGCAGCTTGAAGATGGAACTTTCTATTGATGATTCACCAGAATGGGGAACAACCTTTCTTATCCCTTTAAGCGGCCGCTATATTGATTGGAAAAATAGACGAATTCAATTCGGGACGCCGACGGGTAATTCGTCGCTCTTTCAATTTGGCAATGGCCAATACGTGTACAGCTCTCATGGCATAATAGAAGCTTTCCTAATTGAATTCGACTCGGCGAATTGAAGGTGACGCAATGCGGGTTTCCTGCTTTCCGGCTTGCCGGAAGTGGGGCTGACGCAGATTGAGCCAGATCCTTATCCCGTTTAGCAAGATGCGGTCAATGAGCTCGTAATATAAGAGAAAGGAGGAGATAGATGACATACTCTCAAACGTATGGTCAAGGCTCGTTGTTCATGAATTACATGAACGCGAAAACTTACCTGGAAAGCCATCGTGATGACCGCATTCCTTCTTTCGCTTTGACTCCGTATTCTGCCGGATACATCACGGAACGACTTCAGACACGGGTGATTGTCGTCATCCTAGACCCCAAAACCCTCGTAATCATCGCGGGTCCTTACGAACAATTGACGCCTGTCACATATCCGGACCATACGGGTCATTCGCCAAAATGGTGGAATCCCACGACATGGGATTGGGACGCCATCGGAAAAGGCCTTGGCCTAGTTTTGCTTGGCGCCGGTGCGATTGTCGCCGGCATCGCCACCCTTCCTTACGGTGGCTGGGCGGCGGTTTTGGGTGGCGTTACGATATTGGCCGGCGGCGGCACGGTAGTTTTCGGCTTGGCCGACACCTGGGAAGGCATGTCTGGATATAATGGCTTGAAGGAAACCGTCTTCATGGGAAACCAACAGGCCTACGATATTACGGAAAATACATTCAAGTGGACCGCAATTGTTGGGAGCGTTGCCTGCGGAATATACGGATGGACGCATACAAGCATGTTCTATTGCCGGTCCACTCCGCGGCTAGGCGAGCCAAACAGCGCGCTCTATAACGTCAATTCCAAGGTTTTGACCTACTACAATTCCAAAGGTGTCATACATTCGTCACTAGGCATTTTGGAAAAAGGACATCAATTCATTCACTGGCATATGGAGATCGGATCGGGAGTGGCGCATACCCTGCCAATCAATGACTTACTGGAATACATTTATTACTTATGGCTACTGAGGTGAAACTTTCTTACGAAACTTTCAAGCGTGCTTTTCTGGCGCACGAGCTTGAGGCATATTTTGAATGCGGCGAATATCAGATACGACTAATCGATGCCCCGCGCATTAGCGAAGAAGCCTCTTGCGCCTGTGTGTTGAAGCCCAATAAAAATCACGGGCTGCTTCGATCGCTTTGGGAGAGACTCACTAATCGGGATTTTGTCTCCGCTGAGGACTTCGTCGACCGCGAGACTCTTCTTAAGGAATTTCGTTTCAAAGGGAAGACAATTCAGGAGCTTTGGCCAGAATTAGTGCCATTATTCGATTTATAAACCAAATGAGCCCCCCGGGGCGACCTTGCAAGGACGCGGCCGAGAAAGGCCGCTTTCCTACCCGCCGCTATAACTCATGCGTTTGTCCTGACAAGGCAAGACTAGGCCTTGACAGTCTTTATACATATGAAAAAAATAAGCATGATCAGCACGTTCGTACAGTATCAACAACACACATTACAGCTCGGCGGCCGTCGTCGCTTCATAAGGAGGAAGTTATGAAAAACATTACTATATTCATTCAATCGATGGCTTTGGTTGCGGCGCTTGCTTCGTGCGCTTCCGAAAGCCCCTCCAAGGGGAATCTCCTTTTGGCGGCGCCGGCGGAGAAGGGCACTCGTTCTTTGGACGAGAGCGAGAAAGGAGCGGTGGAGGCGTTTTTGAACGACGCTATCGACCGGGTCGCCGGCCAAGAGGAAGGGAACCACGTCTTCTCGCCCCTGTCCTATTACCTCGCCCTCGCCTCCACGACCGCGCTCGCGAAGGAGGACGTACAAGCGTGCACGGCCCTAGGGGCAAAGACCAAAGGTCAGCTCACGGAACTCGTTTCTGCTTTGGTTGCCGACGTCGAAGTCGTTCCGGAACAGTATCAAGAAGGGTGGACTCCCGTTTCGAAAATCGGCAACCTCGTTTTAGATCACACCATTCATTTCAGCGAGCAAGAGCAGGTCCTGCTCACGGATAAGCTCCATGCATCCTATGGGTCTAACCCCGCTCTGGATGAAGAAAGCATCGCCCGTTGGGTCGAGCATCTGTCCATGGGCGCGCTTGAGGTGCCCGATTCCCTGAAAGGCCTTGATGCCACCATGGACTATTTCATCAACGGCGTTTATCTGGACATGCCGTTCGCGGAGCCCTTCTATCCGGAGGGCGATCAGTTCGGAGCCTTCAACGGCGGAGGAAGACATCGCTATTATCAAAGGGACCTGACGCCGAGCTATTGCTATATCGGCGACGACTACGTGGCCCTCGAGCTCAGGTTCGCCACGGAAGGCTTTGGGTTGCGCTTTGTCATGCCAAAGGAGAATTCCGTGCGCGAATTTCTCAAGCGTCACCCGTTCTCTTCGTGTTTTGACCGTGCCAAGGACCATCTGCTTGTCGGAAAAGGAACGGTCGCGATTCCGGAATTCAATCTTGCAAGCAATATGGAGTTGTCCGCTATCGCGCACGCCCAAAATCTCCCTGATTCTTATCTTTTTGAATCGAGCTCAGTGCGGCATGACCTCCTATCGCTCACCCAGGACAACGCGTTCTTCCTTCAACGTGAGGGAGTACGCGCCTATAGTTTCACCAAAGAAGTGGTCCTCGAGCAATCGGCCCCATCTTACGAGCTAAGCATTGACCACTCCTTCGCTTTCGAAGTCGTCTCGCCGAGCAAGCTCCCCTTGTTCCATGGCGTTGTCGAAACGCTGGAATAGCCTTCATAGACCAATTGCCATCAAACGTCGTTTTCCTATCGTCTTTTTGAAAAAAAGTACTTGATAATTGTTGACATGTTTTCCAGGTCCTTTATTTGAGATAGATAACCATACAATCTCAGAAGGAGATATTGTCCTCCACATGGCAAAGACCAAAGAATCCGTGATATACGACGTAGATAATACGCATTGTTTTTTTCATGCACACGCGCGACAATAGCCACGTTCAAGGAGTGAAGTTATGAAAGTGTTAAAGGATGCAACAAGGACCATTGGCATCATTTGGGGCGTATTGGCAACGATTGTCGCCCTTGCTTTGATCATCGTTGCATCTAACCTCTCCGCGAATAATACCGCGACCCTTGAGCAATTAATCGCCGGTGGCATGACCGAAGAAGAAGCGTTAGCAGCCATCCAAGCCACGGCGGCCGTCGTCTTCGTCTTCGCGTTCGTCTCACTTGGCTCGGCGGTTTATTCGGTCGTTCTCGCTACCCTCGTCTACCGTAAGGGTCTCAACCGCCTCGTCGGCATTGTCCTCGGCGCGATTGCCATCGCCATCTTCGCCCTTGTCCCAGGCGTCCTCTTCATCGTCGATTCCCTCCGCAACCGCACGGAAACCGGCGCGAAGGAAATCGAGGAGCCAAAAGAGGAAGAAGCGACGGAGAAGAAGAAATAAGGTTTGTTTACAAGACAATCTTAAGGGCGGACCCGTTCTGCCCTTTTTTCACGATGATTTGCTTCGAGATGCCTTCCTGGAGCCCTTCCATATGGGAGATGATGCCGATGGAACGGCCCTTTTCCGAAGCGAGCGACTTCAGTAGCTGGATGACATCGGGCAAGGAGTTCGTTCCCACGGAAGAGAAGCCTTCATCGATGAACATACAGTCGATGTTGACGTAGCCATGGCGTTCCGAGATGACTTCAGAAAAGCTAAGCGCGAGGGACAGGGCGGTCTTAAACTGCTCGCCACCCGAGAGGCTTGTGACGTCGCGGCTTTGGCCTGTATGGCTATCGTAGACATCGATATCCAAGCCGAACTGGGCGTTTCCTTTGCTCGCTTCCTTGAAATCTCGGCTATGGAGGGTGAATTCCCCATCCGTGAGGGCGGAAAGCCTTAACGATGCCTTCTCGATGACTTTGAGGAAGATCTGGCGTTGATAATAAACCTCGAAGTTGAAGTGCTGGCCAGACTTTCTCCCATTCGCGACTCTGCTTAGATTCTCCACCTTATTCGCCCAAACTAGCGCCTTGGCCTTTGAAGAAAGGATCGCCTCGACCGAATTGACTGTCGCTTGGTTCTCTTTTAAGCGTTCGCGGAACAAGGACTCTTTCTTCGCCGCCTCGTCCGCGATGGCTTGCCGTTCCTCCATCTTTGCTTTGAGGGGCTCGAGGTCGATAGGCAAAAGGCGGTCAAATCCCTTTTCTTTATATTCAGCATCGCGGGACTCATATTCGTTTCGGCGGGTGCGGTGGGCGGTGACGCGTTGTTCGGATTTCGTGGTTTGTTCGGGGCTAAAGAGAATCCGCTGATGCGCGGTTTCGACCGACTCTATGTTCTTTTCCTGCAGTTTTCGCCGCAAATCCTCATTCGTTTTCTCTAATTCCTGCTGCGCGAGCGCATATTCTTCTTTCGCTTTCGTTAACGATTCGCTTGTTTTTTGTGCTAAAAGGGTCGCGTTTGAAAAAGCTGTCTTGATCGAGGTGCTCTCTGCTTGAACGGCGTCTTTTTGCTGAATGAGTTTCTGTTGAAGGGACTGGAGTGCGCTTTCCTCGTCAGAACCGCATTTTTCTTTGGCTTGTTTGAAGAGAGCCTCCGCCTTGGCAAGCTCACTCTTCGCTTTCTCAAGAAGCGGAGCGTCCGTACGGGCTTCGTTCTCGAGATCCTCGATGGTTTTGTTCAGGGACTGTAGGGCCTTGCGGTCCTCGTCTCTCTTCTTGATACGAGAGTTGATGTCATCGATTTTCTTATCGAGGTCTTTTTCTTCAAGTGACAAGGACGATTCTTTCTCCGTAAGCGTTTCTTCAAAGCGCTTGGCGTCAACATCGAGGTCAAAGGCATCCTTGAGTTCTGCTTGAAGAGCTTGAATCTGTTGCTCTAGCTTGCTCTTTTTCGACGTGAAGAGACTTGAGGCGGCTTGGGCCTTCTGCAAGGCGTCGTCTGAGCTCTTCTTCGCCTTTTTAATTTCATCTTCCGTGACGTCCTTTTCTGCGTGCTTTGCGGGGAAAGGATGATGAACCGAGCCACATACAGGGCAGGGCTCGCCTTCCTTTAAAGCGTCGGCTAGGGAAGAGGCGGCGTGGAGCAAGTAGGCGCTTTGAAGGGCGATATATTCCTGCTCGGCTTGTTGCCAAAGGTCATGCGCCTGAACTTGGGATGTCTCTAGGCGCTTGCATTCTTCTTCATTCGTCCGGATTTCGCGTAGTGAGACCTTCCATTTGTTCAGACGGCCTTTTTGCTCCAGAATCTGTTTTTTCTGGTAGGCGAGGTTGTTTTTGCTTACATCGAGGTTCTCTTCCTGCGCTGCAAGAGAAAGCGCTTTGGCCTCTTCTTTGGCTTTATTTAATGTCTCTTCACGCTTCGCCGCTTTATCCGAAAGACCTTTTGAGGACTTCTCCAAGACGGTAAGGGCACGTTCCAACTCTTTCGCATCTTTGAATGAATCAATCCGCTGTTCTAGGCTATTGAGCTCTTTTTGAAGGCCATCTATTCGCTGGGTGAGCGGGGGAAGTTCTTCCTCGTTTCTCTTTTTGGCTTCCGCGAGTTTCGTTAAAGCGCGATCGTGCTCAAGCGCAGCCTCTTCCTGCCGCTTTCCTTCTTTCTCAAGCAGTTCCGCTTTCTGCTTTTGAGTTTTCTCGACTTGGAGGACTTCTTCAGCGTCGCGCTGCTTGGATAGCGTTGCCGCTAGAACGTCGATTTCATCGGCTTCTTTTAAAATAGAATCGAGATTTGCGGCGTTTTCAGTATATGTCTCCACGTTATGGTTATTGCTGATCGCCTTTTCGATCGCTTCATGGGCGGCGGAGGACTCTTCTTTTGCCTTTTTGGTTTCATCGGCAAGCGCTTCGAGCGTATTTTGGTCCTCTTGGAGCTCTTGCTTGAGCAATGGCAGGACTTTCTCAGGGATTTCGAAGGCCGTGGATACCATGAGGAGGGCATTGGTCTCCTCGTTTTGGCTCTTATAATGCTTAATCTCGCTTTCAATGCGCGTATTTTCCATCGCGATTTCGGTGTTCAGCTTTTTGGATTCCTCCTCTAAGCGTGCGCAGAACTGCTGGATGGGAGATGATTCCATGATGGAGCGGAAGAGTTCTTTCCGTTTATTCGTGTCCGCCTGGACGATCTCGCGGAATTTGCCTTGGGCGATCATCGTGGTCTGGCGGAACTGGGCGAGGTCGATGCCGAGGATCTCCCGTATTTTCGTCTTCACTTCGGCGACGGAAGAATACTCTTTGGCGAGAGTCTCGCCTTGGAGGGAAACGGAGCCGTTAAACGTAGTCAAGCCATCCTCACGTTTTCCTTTCTTCTTGCCGCGGATCATCTGCTTTGGCGAACGCGAGATGACATAGCGGTGGCCAGAAGAGAGGAATTCCAACGTGACCTCGGTTTTGACGTCAGGACTTGCGTAGTGGCTTCTTAGGGCCGACTTTGGACGGTCCGCGTCGCTATTCTCGTCATAGAGGGCATAGCAAATCGCGTCGAAGATGGTCGTTTTCCCCGCCCCGGTATCGCCATGGACGAGGAAGAGCCCTTCGCCAAGCGCCTCGAAGTCGACGACGGTCGTGTCGCGGTAGGGGCCAAATGCCGTCATGGTGAGTTTCAACGGTTTCATGCTTCTACCTCCTCAAGGATTTTCTCGACCAGGGCACGTTCGTCTTCTTCTAAGGCGCGGCCTCCGTATTTTTCAAAGAAGGTCGCGAAGAGGTCCTCCTTTCGGACATCCTCGACGTTTTCGAAGTCCGCCTCTTCGACGAAGGAGGGAAGCGCACGGGCATAATCAAGACCTAGAAGGTAGGGATATTTGGCTTTTAGTTTGTTGTAGGGGGAATCGACCGTCGCTTCGTCGAGCAGACGCGCCTGGATATAGTCTTTCTCGTTGCCTTCTCCATGGAGCAAGTCCTCGAGCGTTCCTTCCACGATCAGCAAATCGCGCATCAAGACCAGGGGATGCTCTTCCACGTGAACGTCCTTGCCCTTCATCTCGACGATGGTGAAGCTGCGCTTGGCGTTTGCCTCTTTGACGTGGTACTTGAGCAAGGCGCCGGGGTAGCGGGCGTTTTTGGCGATGAATTGGGCTTTATGGATATGGCCTAGGGCGAGATAGTCGAAGGCGGAGAGCAAGGATACATCAATGGTTTCCGTGCCGCCGACGCTGCCGCTAGTGTCGATGTCTAAAGCCGTCTCAGAGCCGGAGCTTTCAATCTTCGCCCCGACAGGGAGGATGGATTGATGGGTGACGAGGACGTTTGGCTTATCGAGATCCAGGTTCAGCTTCTCAAGGACTGCGGACATCGCGGCTTCATAGGTGCGGCATTCATTTCCGAAGGCATAGTTGACGTCGCTTGGGCGGAAGTAGGGTAGCAAATAGAAGCGGACGCCTTCGATTTCCACGGGCGTCAATGCATCTTCCACGCGGGTGACGATATAGATATGGCTATTACGCAAGATGGAGGAAGCGACATGGAGACGCTCGGCGGAATCGTGGTTGCCCGAGATGATGAGGATGGGCTTTCCTAGTTCATGTAACGAACCCAAAAGCCAATCGTAAAAGTCCATCGCTTCTGCGGTGGGGGCGCCAGAGTCATACACGTCGCCCGCGATGACGATGGCGTCGACGTTTTGTTCTTTCGCGAGAGAAATCGCTTGATTCAGGACGAAGCGCTGGTCTTCGTATAGGGGGTATTCATTAAGCTTTTTGCCGATATGCAAATCGCTGAGGTGAAGGAACTTCATGCAAATCCTCCTTGGGCTTAGCATGATTTTAACGTAACCAAGGTCGGAAAAGAATGCCACCTCGGTCCAATTTAACGGCCATATTCCCCGTATTCGCAGCCGATGTTCGTCGCTTTGATTTCGTCGACGAGTTTTCCACCATGGTAGAGGCGGATGACGCCTTCTCCCGTTCCGCCGTTATAGAGGCGATTATGAAGCTTCTTGCCGTTAGGGGCTTCGTATTGGATGAGGAGCATGTCCTTCTTCTTACAGGTGACATCGACGACCATGCGGTTCCGCCAGGTCTTTTGCTCCACGTGCCAAACGATTTGGGCATCGGTCTCTTTGCAAGCGAACTTCGTGCGGCAATATGTCCAGAACTTCGAGAAATTGAATTCGTAGCACTTTCCTTCGTAATAGAAGGCGCTTAAAAGCTTGCCTTTGAGAGCGATAGGACCGACCTTGGGCCGTCCGCCTCCGATGTCGAAAACGGAATTGCTTAGTTTCTTGTTCGTGCGAAGGCTCGTTAGATTGTTCGAAGAAAGCCAAACCCAAGGAGAGGTGAAGTCCTTGCCCCAATTCTTATCGGCATAGCCATAGCAGTCTTCTGGACGTACGAGATAAGCTTCTCCGTTGAGGATGATTTTTCCTGAAAAGGCGGACTTCATGCCCTCGGCGTGCCAGAACATCTCGAATAGCTGTAACGTCCGGAAGACTTTCCCCGCCCCATAGCCAACGTTATACGGGATGATTTTATGGATCTTTAGGTCCCAGGACATCGTCCCATCTTGGCAAAGGTATTCCGGATGGGCGTCCGATTCTTCCTTGCTCACCACGACATGGCCACGGGTAGAGGTCTCGTCCAAATAGCAATCACCCGCGGAAATGGAAAACGGCGCCTTAGGATGAAGGGCCACGTCTTTCCAGCCGAAGAAGCGGTGAAGCTGCCTCGCTCCCTCGCCCCAATAGCCGACGTTAACCATAAGATAGGAGGGGCGTGTGCCGTTTTTCTTGTTTTCTTCTAGTTGACCATAGATCGGTTTCTCGTCACCTAAAGCGGGATTGCATAAGAAGAATTCGATGAAGAACGGTCGCGCTTCTCCCGTCTTCTCGTGATAGGCGGTGAAGGAGTGCCACCACCAGTCATAGCCCCGTTTCGCTTGGCCGCGCACTAGCTGGAACTCATCGCGGCGGATATCGTGTTTTGCAAACATATTCAAACCTCAACGGTAATCATAAGACCTTTTTCCTAGATAGGGCTATGAATGTATCGTTTTCAAGACGATTGATGAAATTCGTCTAGCAAACAAAAACAAAGTGGGGAAATGGATGGATGAGGTTTGATTTCTCTAACCATCTTTTTCGATCTCTTGTATCATTCTCCCGACGGAAGTCACGCCGAGAGTAGGGCGTTCGCGTTAAGTGCCATGAGATGGGAGGTCGCTCATGGACGAAGGAAGGGTTCTTCCGCGGTGAACGTCCGCAGCCGCTTGGAGTCACGTCGCTACGTCATTTTTTCACCTCCCCAATGAAAATGGAGGTTTTCTTTTTATGGGGAACAACACGATTCGTCGCATGTGCTTGGATGGAGTGCTCGTCGGGCTCTTCTTAGTCCTTGGGCTTCTGCGCATCCGCGTCGGCACGTTCTTGGAGATTGGACTAGGCACGATCGTCATCGTCATCGCCGCCATCAGCCTTGGCTTATGGGACGCCGTCGCCATCGCCGCCTTAGGCGAGTTCATGAACCAAGTCTTCTTCTCAAGCTATGGGCTAACGCCGACGACGCCCTTATGGGTGCTGCCCGTCGTCGTACGTGCTTTGATCATCGGCGTCGTCGCGGTGCTATACCGCAGAAAAGGCGACAGCCTCGTCAAACACAAGGTCCTTTATTTCATTACGATCCTTGGCGCGGCTTTGGTCATCTCTGGCTTAGACACCGCCATCTTGTATTTGGATGGGATCATCATGGGCTACCCCGTCGCCTATACGTGGGCCCAGACGGGCATCCGCTTTCTGACGAGCCAGATCACCGCCATTATCGTCGCCATCTTGACGATCCCGCTTCATAATGCGGTCTCTTATTTGCTTCCTGCAAAGAACAAAAAAGCTGAAGCATCCGATGCCTCAGCTCAAAAATAAGCTTGTTTTACAAAGATTTCTTGCAATATGCCGCAAGGACTTTGCCATTGAATACCGTATGGCCGCCATCGTTGGCGTACCAGTTTTGAATGCGCGGATGGTTGTAGACGTTATCTGCGCTTAGATAGGCTTTCGTCGCCTTCTCGCAGATGAGGATGCGGTTTGCCTCCTTAAAGACGGGAACTTCATCCAAATAATCAGGGCTTAAGGCTCCTTCGTGGAACTTGTCGATGTCGCGGCTGCTGAGCGAGCCGTAATAACGGTTGACGACATCGTCGTATTCTTTGTCGAAGAAACATACAGCGAAGCGCTCCGCCTCATCGAAGACATGTTCCGAATAACGGGAGCGGTGGATATAAACGGTGGCCATCGGCTCCCCAAAGAGCCATCCGATACCACCCCATCCTAGCGTGATGCATGCGACGTTTTCTTCTTCACTTCCTTCGGCTAAGGCGATAACGCCTTGATCAAACAGGCGGAAGGGGTTCTCGGCGCAGAATTCTTCTAATGAGATCTTCTCAAATTCCATGGTGTTCTCCTTATTCGGCCTTTAGGGCGCGGCGCATGAGTTCGGCGACGACGAGAGACGGTTTTTTCTTTTCGTAAAGTACTTCGTAGACGGCGTCGGTGATGGGCGTCTCGACGCCGATGAGCTTGGCGTGTGCATGGATGGTCTTCGCGGCCAAAACGCCTTCGACGGTCTTTTGGTTGCGTTCCAATACAGCGGTGGCGTCGTCCTCTTTACCGATATCGATGCCGAGGGTGTAGTTACGGGAACGGTGGCTCGAAGCGGTGAGAGTGAGGTCGCCAACGCCCGTCAGTCCGAGGAATGTCTGCGCGGAGGCGCCCTTAGCAAGGCCAAAGCGCGTCATCTCCGCAAGGCCACGGGTGATGAGGGCAGCGCGGGTGTTGTCGTGATAGCCTAGGCCCTCCATGATGCCTGAGGCGATGGCGATGATGTTCTTCATGCCCGCGCCGATTTCCGCGCCAATGACGTCGGTTTGGACGTAGACGCGGAAGCAATCGGTGGAGAAAAGCTCCGGCACTTTCTTCGCGAGGATGACGTTCTCGCTGACCGCGCAGACGGCGGTGAGGTCGTCATGAATGACATC
>JAFSVB010000216.1 GCA_017450325.1 Bacilli bacterium
AAAAAAAGCACAAAAAATGCACAATGAAAAATAAAAATGCCGATGGTAACGGCATTTTCTAATGATTGGAGCAGGTGACGGGAAACGTTACCATTGTTTTTGTTTCCTCCGTATGCCTACGAAAGACGCGTTTTGCAGGGTTTTTTCGTTATCGTGTTTTCGCTTTCCTTCGCGGAATTCCGATTTAATCCATGATTTATTCTCGAGAAATGCACAATGGAAACTCTTTTTCGCTGCACTTTCGCAGCGGCTTGGGAAACGTCAAGCCGAGTACTTTTCCTTCATTCTCACCATGATCTCTTGCTGGGATACGTTTTTGACGTGGGCGTATACGTCCGCCATCATGGTTGCCGAGTGCCCGAGGAACCTCGCGCACGCCTTAACCTCCTCCATGTTCGAGCATACCCCCATGAAGGCCGTGGCCTTGCTATGCCTTGCCCCATGAGGGGTTATCTTTGGTACGCCTGCAATGCTCGCGTAATGGTAGAGTTTTCTTCTGAAGCAGTTTCTCGAGAGGGGCGCATTGTCGTCGATTGGCGATGGGAACATGAACCCTTTTGGCGAGTCGATGGTATCCATGTAGTCGTCCAGGATGGCTTTGGTTTCTGCGTCTAACTCATCGACCCTGTAGGATTCGTTCGTCTTCAACTCGTCGGTAAGAATCGGACCGCCGATGGCATTGATAACCTGCTGGCGTATGGAGATCGTGCCTTTTTTTCGGTCATAGCAGTCCCATGTGAGCCCAAGGAACTCACCAAGCCTGCAGCCAAGGTATAGGAAGAGCGCGAACATTGGGTAGTCCCTTGTGTTCTTCGGAACCGCGAGCATGAACATTGTCCCCTGCTCGTAAGTCCAAGTTTCCTTTTCGGGCTTTGGTTTGGAGGACAGCTTAACGTTTTCCACGATCGCCGAGAGGTCCCTGTGGGTCTCCGAATCGACCATGCGCATCTTCCATGCATAGTCCAATAGCTTTCGGAACTCGGAGAAGACTTTGTTCTTCCGTTCTTGCGAATCGGCGGTCCCGGAGGCTTTTCTCGCGTACCACCTTTGGACTCTGTCGTGGGTGAAGGCCTCGCTGACCATTAGTTCGCCGAACGTCGGCAGGATGTGCTTGCTCATGAGGTAGTGGACACCGAGAACGGTCTGGCCCTTTGCGTGGACGCTTCTGTAGTTCTCATACTCGGCTACCAGCGCCGAGAATTTCTTCGGGCACGTCTCTGGGGCGAATTCCCTTCTCTTCTTTTCAATGAGCTGTGGCATGGCCTCCACCGCCTCCGAGACGGAGAGGAAGCCCTCTTTGTAGACGCGCACCCTCTTGCCGTTGATGAGCACGGTCTTGTCGATTTTGTATTTTCCGCCGCCCATCGCGTGGACGCCGGGGGTTTTCTTCTTAGGCATGCTATGGCCCTCCTTGTCAAACTTTGTTTGGTAAAGCCTGCGGGAGAGCCTATAATTGAATAGGCCCTCCCTTTGGATTCCTTCCTGTGGACAGGCTATGGCCGGAGTTTGCGCCTCCGGCTTTTCATTTGAGGATGTATTCCCTCAAGAACGCTATCGTCTTCTTGATCTGGTCGAGATCCATGTCAACGATCAGGTTCTCCAACTCGTTCCTCGCCGCTTCCTTCTCGGACATCTGATAAAGCATGTCGTTTGAGAATCCAAGCAGCCAAGTCGGGTTAACGCCCAAGGCCCTAGCCAATAGGAATATGTTGTTCCTGTTAGGCGCGTATAGGCCCTTTTTATATCGGGATATGGCAGCCTGGTCGATTCCGGATTTCCGCGACAACTCTGCCGCGGTCATCTTTTTGTATTCCAGGGCATCCCGAAGGCGACTAGCGAATAGCTGAACGTCTTCCTTTTCGTTTGGCATGTTCCTGCTCACCTCCTTTCGTTTTCCTCTTATATCTTATATGGGCAAAACAAAATTTCAAGGAAAACTTGTAAAAACACAAATTACCGCTTGAAAAATTGATTAACGAGACTTAAAATGGTGGCACTTGCGAAATCACAAGTGAAGAAAGGAGGTAAAGGAATGGCACAGTTAAACAACGCACCGCTCAAATGCAAAATCCGCGAGGTCTATGGATCTCAGGAGAAATTCGCAGAAGCGGTCGGTCTTTCGCTGACTTCGATCAACAACGTTGTTACAGGCAAGACCAGTCTCAGCCGCGACCAGATCGCCGTTTGGGCCGAGGCTTTGCACATCCCTTTGGACAGCACGGAGCTGAACCGCGTTTTCTTTTCGGCATAAAGTTGTGAAAACACAATTGCGAAAGGAGGAAGAAACATGACCGAGCAAAGAAAGCAAAGAATCGAAACCGAACTCGCATTATTGCAAAAAAGCAAATGGGGGTGGTCCGACATCATGGAGTACTACGAGTGCGCATCGGACAAAGCCAACAAAATTCGCAAGCGTGTGGCGTCGTCCGGCGGACAAGCCCCATACGACCCGCACAAGGTCCTGTCCGCCAAGGTCATCGAGACTGAGGACTCGTCCACGCCTGAACGAGAGATCTACAAAAGAAGGATCGAACTCGAAGGCGTCAGCCCGGAAGACGCCCCATACCAAATCGACGCGCCGGCGCCGAAGCCGGAACCGGAAACCGCCGTGCGAGCCGAATCGCCGTTCGACCAGTCGTTCTTCGACGACATCCCCGATTACGACCCCATGATGGAGGAAGGAACGGACAATGGCTAAGAAAGAACGCATCAAAGGCTGGAAGAAAGAGCCAGGCAAGAAGCCGTACCGCATCGACATATCCAACGAGCTGCAAGCGCTCCAACGTCAGGTAGGCGGTTACATCGAAACCGTCACCGAGGGCGACGCCGTCATCATCTGCGACGAAGAAGGAAGGCTAAAGAACCTCCCGTATAACTGCAAGATATTCGGAATTCACGGCGAAATAGCCTCGTTCTGCGGCACCATCCTCTTCTTCGGCGTTGACGCGGATGAAGGCGAATTCACCGACTGTCCGCGTGAAGACATCGGGTCGTTCGGCCCTAAAGAAACCAGGGTGTACCTAACGTGAGCGGGCCATGCTACGCCCTCTACAAAGGCGATGAATTCATCGACCTTGGTGGCAAAGCGCGTCTCGCCAAAAGACTCGGTGTGAAGGTGGAAACAATCACGTTCTACATGAGCCAGACATGGCGGAGACGGACGGGCGACCGCTCATACATCGTCATACGCATCGAGGACTGAAATCCTCGCAAAAACCAACCAAAAAGAAAGAAAACAGCTAATGACAATCCTAAAGAAACTATCAATAAGAAATTTCCGAAACATTGCCGCGGCCGACATGGAGTTCGGTCCGGGAAACCACAAAATCATCGGCGAGAACCACGTCGGCAAGACCAACACCCTGCAGGCCGTGGCGTTTCTCCTCACCGATAAACTGCTCGACGGAACCAAGAGCCTTGAGTCCGTCAAACCTCTTAACGACACGTCCCTCCCCGTCTCTGTCGAGGCTACGTTCGACATCGACGGCCGCGAATTCTCCTGCCGCAAGGAATACAAGGAGAAATGGGTCAAGACAAGGGGAACCGACGACGTCAGCATGCAAGGCCATGAGCAAACGCTGTTCATCAACGGCGTAAAGCAGGCGACGGCCAAGGCCTTCTACACCGAGATCCGCGACGCTTTCGGTCTCAAGGAATCCGACCCCGCTGGTATCGAAACAATGCGCATGCTCCTCTTCCCAACGTACCTTCCAGAACTCGGAGACGGCAAGGACTGGGTGAACCTACGTTCGTTCATCGTCAAACTCGTAGGCGACGTCACGGACGAAGACGTCTTCGCCGGCAACCATGATTTGAAACCAATTCAGGCGGATCTTGCGGCGAAATCCGGGAAAATCGACCAACTCAAGAAGTTCTATAAGCAGTCCGTCGACTCCCTCCGTTCAGAGATATTGGCTGGCGACGCCGTAATCGACGAGATCGCCAAGACGCCCAAGCCAACCGACGACGAGATCGCCGTGGCCAAAGCCGGAATCGAAGAGCATGAGTCCAACATCGCCAGGCTCTGCTCAAGCGCTGGACCCGATGCTCGTTTAACTATTCTGCAAACGCAAATCCTCTCAAAAACCGAGGAATTGAATAAAGCGCAGAAAGCTCACCTAGAGGAGATGAGGAACGACCCGACATCTCTGAAGAAAGCCGAACTAGAGGAGAAGATCTCCAAGGAACGCCAAGCCATCTCCGACCAAACGACCGAACGTTCCAAACTCCTAATCCAAAAGCAATCCGCCACGGCCAAACTTGGCTCGGCGTCGGAAGGTCTAAAGGAAGTGGGCCCGGACGTCAACAAGACCATCATCGGGGAAATCGGGGAAATCGACAAAGAGCTCGAGAACCCGAAATTCGAGGACCGCTGCAAGACGTGTGGCCAACTCCTGCCTCCCGAGAGAATCGACTACGCGAGGGAGTCCGTAATCCGGGAGCTCCAATCCAAGAAAAACGAGCTCATCGAGAAGGCGAGATCAAACAAGGCGAAACGCGCTGAACTTACGAAGAAGGTCAATGATGCCGAATCTGAAATCAAGGAACTCCAATCCAAGATCGACGGTATCGACCTCGCCATTGACGTCTCGAGACACACGATTGAGACGCTTCAAGGCGAGATAGCGAACCTACCGAAGCCAGGCGAATACGCGCCGAGCGCACTGGAAGCCTCAATTTCGGCCGAAATCGCATCGCTCAAGGAAGAACAGGCCAAAGCCCAAGAAGAAGCCAGAAAAGGCAATTACGAGGCCAATGCGGCCATTATTGCAGAGCAGCGAGCAGAGGATCCGTTCAAGAAGGTTCTCGCGGATAACGATTACTACATCCGGCAGATGGCCAACCTAGAGAACAAGAAGGCCGAGGTTAACGCCAAACGCAAGTCCCTCGCCGAAGCCGAGCAGAAGGCCGAGATGCTCAACAAGTTCATCTACGCGAAGCTGCGCATGCTCGACGAAAACGTCTCCAAGGTCTTCGGAAACATCCGCTTCAAGCTCATCGACGAGAACATCAACGGCGGGTTCGACCCGGTTTGCAAGGCCTACATCTACGATTCCGTAAAAGGCGAGTCGACGAAAGTCGCGTGGTCCGGAGGATCCAAGTCCGAGAAAGTCGAGACCGGAATCGCCATCGTGGAAGCCGTGAAGGCCGCAACAGGCTTGCCAGACCTGCCATATCTCTTCGACGAGGGAGGCGAGATCTCCTCGGCTACTCTGGCCCAAAGGCTTGCCACCAAATCACAACTCATCTGCGTGAAGGTCGTCGATGACGTCATGTCACCGACCGTCATGCCCCTATGACAACGAAAGGAGTGAAAAAGAATGTCTAAGGAACTCGCAAAGGTCGAAACGTTCGACCTCACCAAAATCTCTGACCTCCCGCCTGCCCAGCAGCAAGAGGTCCTCTCATCCCAACTCTTCGGCTCCGAGGCAGCGGCCCAAGTCGAATACACAGCCTATGGTAAGAAGTGCGCTGTCAACGCCATCGTGGCCACCCAGTCCTACCTAAAAGCCAACAACAAGAGCTTCAAGGACGTTGACGCAAACCTCTTCCTGCTCTCCCTCCATTCAATCGCCGTTTCCGAAATCAACTGCGCGGCCATGCCGTCGGAAGCCTACATCGAGCTTCGCGGGAACGTGCTCGCCATCAAGCCACAGGGAGCCGGCAATGAAAGCCTGGTTCGCCGCTTCGGCGTCGGTATCAAGCCGCAAACAGGCCTCCATAAGGCATGGCTCGTCCGCGAGGGGGACGAATTTGAGTTCCCGTGCTTCGACGGCCTCAATTCCGTACCTCCGAAATGGCGTCCGAAGTCCTTCACGAAGAAAGTCATCCGCGTCGTCTATCCAGTCGAAAAGACCGACGGCACAGTCGAATACCTCATCGCTGAGCGCGACTCTGTAATCTCCAACGTCGTCGCGCAGCTCCGTCAAACCCTTCTCTACGCCTTCGTCAAGCGCGACCCACAAAACAACGCGCCGCTGAAGGACCGCTGGGGCAAGACCGTGATTGACGCTAAGGCGAGGGACGAGGCGTACGAGCGTATTAACAAGCTCGCGGAGAACGCAAAGTCCCTGGACGATTTCCTATCTAACCCAGACATCTCCAAATATCTGAACCCCACCTACACGTCCTTCGGCAGCAGGGAGGCGATGATCGTCCGCAAAATGCAGAACAACGCCCTCAAACAATATCCAAAGGACTATGAGAGCTCCGCTGCCGCGCGAGCCATGAAGCTCCTTGACGAGGATTACGACGGCACAACCGACGAACCTCCGCAGGCCTTCCGCAAGGAAAGCAAGGAGGACGTTGTCGCCACCGTCGAGCGTGAGATTGCTGCGCCTCAGTCTGGCCCAGTCGTCCAAGCGTTCGACGTCGATGAGAACGGCGAGGTCAAGGCATCCGGCAAAACACCAGAAGCGGAAGAACCAGCCCCGTCTGCCAAGAAGGCCGATTACAGCGACCTGGAGTAAGCAATGAGAGCCGTTTGTCTAGCATCGTCTTCCGCAGGCAACTGCTTCCTGCTCACGTTCGACGCCGTCGGCGGAACGCACACGCTGATGGTGGAGGCTGGGATCCCGCCGAAAGAGATCCTCGGAAAGCTCACGTCAAACGGCATCATGGCGTCCGAAATCGAGGCGTGCCTCATAACCCATGCCCACGGGGACCACTGCAAAGCGGCGGCCTCCGTGGCTGGATGGGGCGTTCCCGTGTTCGCCTCTAAGGAAACTCTCGCCCATCCAGCTTGCGGTGTTGGCGGCAGGGGGAACGTCCTCGAGCCGCTGAAGCCGACGAAGGTTTGCGACGGCGTGTACGTCATGGCGTTCCCAGTAAACCATGACATCGAGGGCGCTATGGGATTCCTGATAAAGACGCCGACGGAGACCGTCCTGTTCATAAACGACTCAAAGTCGTGGGACGCAAACCTATCCGCCTTCGAGCCGGATTACGTGTTCATCGAGTGCAACTACTGGGAGAGGCAGGTATACGCCCAGCTAGGAGAACTTAGAAAGGACATCGAGTCCGGGGAATTGACCGAACTCGAGAAGAGGGAGGCGCAGGCCAAGACCAAGCAGCATGAGCGGAACATCAATTCGCACATGTCCCTAAAAGGGTGCATAAGGGGTCTTAGGAAGCTGAACCTCAAGAAGTGCGTCGCCATATTCCTGATGCACCTGTCGGACCGCTACGCCAACGAGTACGAGATGAAGTCCAAAGTGGAGGCGGAAACCGGAGTCAGGACCCTGGTGTGCAAGAAACAGGGAGGTATCAAATGATGTTATTCACCGTCGACGAATACGAGGCGAAGTCGCCTTGCCTCGGATGTAAGGAACGCGCCATTCTCTGCCACGACTCATGTCAAAGGTATGCCGAGTTCAAATCAAAGATCGAGGCCGAAAGGCAGGCGCACATCGCCGAAAAGCAGAAATGGGAGGCCGGAAGGCCGCTCAGGAAAAGGAGGTAGGCACATGCAACAGAAGAGATTCCAAGCGTCCCTGGAGATAATCCATTGCGACGGGTTCATATCCATGCCAGCCACCGCGCAAGCGCTCTATATCCAGATCCTCAGCGTTTGCGACGACGAGGGGTTCACGTCTCAGCTCGGCATGTGCAAGTACATGGCGCACGCTGAGGATGACGACGTCAAGACCCTTGTGGATCGAGAATTCATCATCCTCGTCGGCGAACGGAAGGTATGCCTCGTAAAGCACTGGGCGATGAACGTATGGCTGCGGAACAAGAGCAAATCAACCTTCGCCGAAAGGTCGCTAGTCTACGTCAAGCCCAACGGAAATTACACGTTGGACAGCACCAAGGGAACACCGCTTGAACAGCAGGAGCGCAACAGTTCTACAGCAGTTGAGCAGTCCTCGCGTGGCGACGCGCCTACGCAGGGCTCTGCGCAGACGCCTCCGCGCCGTTCCAATCCAAACCAATCCAATACATTACATTCCATTACAGGCCAAGGCAAAGGCCGTGCGGACGCACGCGAGGAGGACGACGATGAGCCCTTCTGAACTTGCCGCCAAATGCGTGTCCTCCGGCTTCATTCCGGAGGGCATGGAAGGCCAAGCCGCCAAAGCCTTTGCCCAAGCCTTCGAGGAAAAGGGAGTCGATAAAGTCGAATCGAAGATCCTCGCGAGGATGAACCGAAGCCCAATCCGATCCATGCGCATACTCATGGCCATCCTGGACGAGATCCCGGACGTGCCTGCCGAGGAGAGGAACCCCCATCCGACAGAGCCAAAGCCACCGACGATAGCCGAGGAGATAGCGGCGGAGAAGAAAGACCTCAAAGAGGCCATCGAACTCAACGCGCTAATCGGCAGTTTGTACGGAAAAGAGCCAAAGCCATTCACCAAGCCGAACCACCCGAGGTTCGACAGGCATCCGTCAATATTCGACGCCACCCCATACAAAGACATGCCAAAGGACGTGCAGGACCTATATAAGGCGAACACGTTCATGGCCGTGCTCGAGGAGGCGAAGAACGCAAACACGAGCATGCACGAGATCTGCAGGCGAAAAGGCCTGATATACGATCTGCTGCTCCAATAGCATCCACAGGAAGGAAACCAATGAAAGAATTCACTATCACGCTCGATTACGAGCAAAAGGAAGCGCTGCTGTCCGGCCTTTGCAAGGCAATGGACGAAGAGGCTTCCAAGGCCAGCGAGGCGCTGCGCAAAAACGACTTCGCCAAGGCCATTCGACACTCCAAGGACGGGGATGAATACCAAGCCTTGCTCCTTAACGTGAAGAGTCAAATCGACGATCAGCTTCACGCCATGTTCATCGAGAGCATAGCCAAGGGAGGGGCCATTAAAGATGCAAAGTGAGAAACAAGAAAAGCAGCTGGTGATTACCGACCGCCATCGCGCTCTCTACGACCTCCTAGTCTCCCGCACTTTGTCCGGCGAGAAGACGACGTGCAAGGACATCTGCGACGCGCTTCCAGGCTATTACACGCTCAATGAGAAACAGTCCCACCATTCAAATTGCCCTCACATCTACCAAGACGCGCTGGACATAACGCTTTCCGAGGAGTTCGAGAAGGTCATCATCGCCGACAACAACGACTTCCGCATCGCCAAGAACGAGGCCGAGGCTATGGCCTACGCGAGAAAACTCGTAGGAAGGGCCGTCCATAGGTTCAAAAGATACTGGGCCATAAAAGGCAAGTGCGAGAAAAACGGGCAAGGCGAGCTCAACCTAGAAGGGGACGAGCTAGCGGCAATGCGCTTCATTGAGACGTTCCTAAAACCCGACAGCAAAAAGGAGGAATAGCATGAGACCGTTACCCGAAATCATCAACAGCCGTAACCTCGAAATACATGAGTTCCAGCGGCACCCAATCGAAAAGGATGCGTTTGGAATAAATGGTTACTGGTTCGACCCAGTTAGCCGCAAAAAGTTCGTATTCGTCTTCTCCAACGACAATGGTTGGGAACACCTAAGCGTATCAAATTCCAGTAGGTGCCCGACTTGGGAGGAGATGTGCAGAATCAAAGACGTGTTCTTCGGGGATGAGGAGGAGTGCGTGCAGTTCCATCCGCCTAAGTCCGATTACGTCAACATGTATGAGCATTGCCTGCACATCTGGCGCTACCGCGGCGAATTGCCGCAAGGATGGTACCAAAGATGAACGCCCTGCCATTCCGCCCAAACGAACTTCCGCCGAACGTTGAGGTTGACTTCCTTGACGGGTACGAGTGGCGCTGGCTTTGCGAGGAGAAGGAACGTTGGCTCACTAACTTTGTGATCGACATCAAGGTTGACGGAGTCCGCTATGTCCTCGTGAAACCAAGAATGCTAATGGTACATGGCGTCACCGGCAATAAATGTGACGATGCCTTGAAAATGTTCAAAGAGATCATCGACCACGAAAGGAAGTACCCAAACCCCAACACGGAGGTCCGCGAAGTGGCGAGGATAAAGGTCAACGTCCCGAACATCCGACGCTTCAAGGTCGACGAAAAGTCGGACGAGAGGTTCAAGGAATACTGGGACGAGAACAGATCCTGGCACGACAAGGACTCGAAATTGATAAAAACGGCGTTCTCCTCCGTCTTCGAGAGGAGGCCTACCCGCTATAGGCAGATGTCCATATTCGATTTTTTTGGAGAAACGACATGAAAACAGAACAAACAGCGAACCTGGAGCAGTGCTTGATGAAGCGCTTCTTCACGCTCGGATCGCACATCGTGTTCGAGGTCGATCTGAGAACGGCCAGATACTGGTCCCTGGCAAAGGACCGGAAATCACCACATCCAACGGGACTAAAGCTCGACGACCCCGGAATATGCGACGCGATGCAATGCGACAACCACGGGGAGATAACCTGCTTTGAGCTGAAGGTCACGAAGGCCGACTTCAAATCCGGCAACAAGCTAAGCTTCATCGGCAATCGGAACTACTTCGTTATGCCGGAGGAGCTCTTCGAGAAGGTGAAGCCCGAGATCCCAAGCGAAATCGGAGTCCTCGTTCCCGACGAATGGGGCGGGCTGAAAACCGTCAAGAACTGCAAGCGGCAGGAGATGCTCTACGACAGGGAGACGGTGCTCATAGCCATGCTCACGTCATCGTCGAACAAGACGACGGTCTCCAACATCGCCAGGTTCAAGCCATCCAGGGTGCAGGTTCCGAAGAAGAAAAAGGAACCGAAAGCGAAAGCCAAGGCAACATTCGTCAAAGGAAGGCACAGATTCGCCCGCCTAGAGGACGGAACTATCGAACCGCTCTATTACGAAAACGGCGAGAGAAGAGGCTTCTACAAAGACGAGAACGGCAAATGGTGCATGGACTTCGACCGGTTCTTCGACGCTAACGGATGCTGCGGGCAAATGCTCGTGCACGAGGGAATCGTCGAGTTCCTGGAGGACGCACCGACATGAAATGCGAGGTCTTCCTATCAAAGAACACCGACGACTGGGCAACCCCTAAATTCATCTACGAGCAAGCGATGGCGAAAGGAATGTTCGATCCCTGCCCGCTATGCTCGCTGGTAGACGGCCTCAAAATCGAGTGGGGCAAGTCCAATTTCGTGAACCCGCCGTACTCGCAATTAAAGCGCTGGATCGAGAAATCAATTCAAGAACACGCGAAGGGTAGGAAGGTTCTGCTGCTAATCCCAGCAAGGACGGACACAAAAGCCTTCAAGCTCCTCTTCGAGTACGGCTCGAAGATAACATTCATCACGGGACGGCTTCGCTTCAACGAGGCCAACACCGCGCCCTTCCCCTCGATGCTCGTGAATCTGTGCGGGGGGGTATTACAAAAACAAAATGCCGTCTCGTCGAACGAGACTCGATAAGGCTGTGAAAGGAGGTGATCTCACATGCAGTTCGAGCAGGCTTTGAAACATCTGAAGAACGGCGGAACGGTCCGTCGTGGCAACGTGGAGTACCGCCTTGTCCGCAAAGGCAAGGAAAACAACGTGTACCTCCAGACCGACCATTCGCTTAGGGCGGACGGAAAACCGACGCTAAGGAGCTCCCTGTTCCTGAAAGAAATACTGGCCGACGACTGGGAGCTTGGAAAGGAGAGATGATGGACTATTCCGACGTGAACCAAAAACACTACAAAACCATCCGCCAAATATACGTCGACGCCGAAGGCAAGGCCCTGATTGTCTTGCGTGACGGCGGGGGCATGAAGGTCGACTCCCCAGAGGATGCCGACGAAGAGCTCACGAACTACGAAGGGAACAAAAACCGATGAACGGGAAACAACCCATCGAAACAGTCGACGGAGAAACCTACTACGAGGTTCCGGGAATCGACCTCGACGGCAAACCTACAACATTCAAGATTCTCTTAACCAAGCCACAGGAAAACGAAAAGGAGAAAAAGAAAACCCTATGAGCAAAGACATCAAGAAATGGGCTGAACTCACCGAAGCCCGCGAGAAAGCGAACCTTTCCCAGAAAGCCCTAGCCGACATCCTCGGCGTTGACCCCGTTAGCGTCAACCGCTGGGAGCACGGCGATTCCAAGCCGACCTTTGAGACCGCCCAGCGCCTCGCCAAAATCCTTAACGTCGAACTCTCAACCCTTATCGGAGACCGAACCCTCCACCATGCCGAGGACAGCCCCGAAGAAAAGACAATCAAAAAATTCGCCGCCAAGATGATCGCGCAAGCCATCGACACCGGATTGACCGCCAAGCCGTTAGCGTTTCACGTCACGCAGACCAAAGGCGTGGTTGCCGTCAAGTTCCCCGATGGAGAAACCTACGTCTCGCATTGCTCCAAAGAAGACCACTTCGACATCGAGGTTGGCGCCTCGCTCGCAATCGCCCGTCACCTCTACGGAAGCCGCACCGCGTTCCTAAAGTCCATTGAAGAAGATTCCATTCATCACGGCGAGGAAATCCCGACTTCCGAAGAAGCAGTGGTCGCGGTTGACGAAAAGCCCGTTGTTCGCGAAGCGTTTGAGCCAAAGCCCGACTGCGGTTTCACGTTCTCGGTCAAGGACAAGGAATCCTTCCACTTCAAGCCCACTGGCATGGATGGCGTCTACATCTCCGACTGTGCCGTGTTCAAAGCCCCGTTCGACAAGGACGGCTGCAACGACTATGAGAAGTCCAGCGGCAAGAAGCTCTTGGAGCAGTGGTTCAAAGAGCATGCGCCTGCCGAAATCCAAGAGCAGTTCGACATCGACCTCCCGACGGTGGAGGAAGTCTTCTCCCAGAAGATGATCAACTGGTGGGGCGGCGATTCCGTCAAGGGCCTCGTCTCCAAGCAGTTCCCTGTCTTCAAAGATTCCGACGAGCGCATGAAGGAGTTCGAGGGCAAGCCTACTTGGTGGTGGACGCGCTCCGCCTACGCTGGCTATGCCACCGATGTGTGGTTCGTCAATACCGCCGGCTGCGTCAGCGGCATCGGCGCGTACAACGCGTACGGGTTCGTCCCCGTCTTGCGTCGAAAGAATCTCGAATCGTCCGAGCCCATCCCCGCTGCAAAGCGGAAGAAAGGGGCGAGGAAGTAACAAGCCATCAATGAGTTTGGCCGTTCTCTTAAAAAAACGGCCACCCAAAGAAAGAAGGCTCTAGCTATGGACAGCAAAAACAAATACTCACTGACATTGCTTGAGGACGGGGACATTGAGATCCACGACTCAAGCGGCAAACGCGTTTACCACAAGTCATTCGACCTCGGAGACGAAATCAAAAAGAACCTTATCGACGCCTATGAATGGCTTCGCGCCGCGGAAAACCCTGACTTCGACCGCAAGAAATACGCCGAGGAGCAACGGCAGCGAAACCTATATTCGCAAATGCGGACGTTCTCAAAGATCGTCGATTACGTCCTTCGTCAGCAAAAGAAGAAGAACCAGCCAGTCTACGCAATCGTCGGATGGTGGTGCGGCTCGTTCAACGGGCTGGAGATGTTTACCTGCGAAGGGGAAGCAGACCTTCCCGACCTTAAAAAGAAATTCGACGAGAAATACGCTTGCCACCCCGGCGACTTCGGAATCACGGAGCAAGGATACACGATCGAGAGAATCGACGTCGGCATGGCGTTCGACGACGAAGGAAGGCCAACGTGTCGAGCCTGCGAAAGGTTCAGGAACGGAGCTTGCCAACTCTACTCGTTCGAGACCCGCGAGCCGTGCGAGAGGTTCCTTCTGAGGGGGGCGAACAAATGAACGCGATGTGCAATTTCGTTGGGTTCGTTCACGAGCCACCGAACGTCGGCGAGACCAAGAACGGCAAACCGTTCGCGCTGTTCCGCCTTGACGTCTATCGTGACGAGGGCCGCGATCCCGTCGGCATTCCTGTTCGCGTTGTTGGTTCCAAGGCCGTCGAGATGGTCCAAAAGCACATGACGACAGGCACGCTCATCGAGGCCGACTGCCTGCCGTCGAATCTAAGGCCAACCGTAATGGGCGGGATCCGCATGCCCTCGATAGTGTTTGACCTCCGCTCATTTGAGGTCGTGGATCGTCCAAAGCTTCCTGGATTGTCGGCCGAGGAATTCGTCAGGCAATACTCGCAGGAGGCAACGGCGTACCGCGAGGCGTTCGGCAAGGCCCCTCCAGGGATCTCCCCGAGGTCCAAAAGGGGGAAAGGGGGTAAAAAATGAACCATTGCGCATTGACTGGTAGGATCCATGAGGAACCGACCGTGTTCCGCCCGAAGTCGTTCCACGGCAAGCCGGCGTACAAGTTTCTCGTCGAGGCGCGCGACCCAATGCGCCCTAAGACGCCAGTCATCGTCGGCGTGGTCGTCTTCCCTCCTTACGCAAAGCCCATAGAGGCGATGCTCGCGGATGGGAAGCCGTTGGCTGGCGTGAAGGCCCGCTTCGAGGGATCGTTCACCCAAGGCTACTACACAGATCCGCAGACCGGCAGGGTCGCGCCTACCGTGAACGTGTTCGCCAAGGCCTATGAGATCTTCTCGTTCGACGGCCCGTCCTCCAGGGTCGCGGCAGACGGCATAGACGTATACAGCCTCCCGAGTCCGGGGGAGGATATGGAAGGGGAGGAATCTCCGGACGGAAACGGGGGTGAAAGCGAATGAGCTACACGTTGAATGACTTCATGCGGGAACCGGCGTACAGCCGAATCTCCTGCGACTACACCATCCGCATCATGCGCAGGGACGGCAAACGCCGCAACGTCACCGTTACGGACGAGAACCTCGCGTGGTGCCTAAAGCACTTCGGCGAATACGAGATCAAGCAAGGGGGCGTATATCCGTTCTGCCACGCATGCGACCTGCACGAGGACGGAATCGGCATGCCGAGCGCCGACTTCCATCTCTCGATAGCCATAGAACTCGACAAGCCGGAGGAGAAGGAAGGGGAGGGAGAAGACGATGAAGGAGCGGATTGACGTGCCGATCGTCGAGACGTACGACTCCATCATGCAGCGCTACACCGCGGCGCAAGCGAAGGTCCTGCTCGAGCAGGTCAGGAAGGCGATTAAGCCGGAAGGGCTCATGATTCCGTCCAAGCCGACGAGCGAGCATTTCAGGCAGATCTCGGGCTACCTGAAGTCCAAGGGCCTGAAGCTCGTCGGATGCATATGCGTGCTGAAGGCGCGTAGGCTCGAGGGCGGCGACGAGGAGGTGACGCAGCTCGTGTTCGCCGACATCGTCCCAGAATCAGTGAGCTACGATCAGTATCGCGACGACATCTGCAGGGTAGCCGGCGTGGACAAGGACCGCTCAAAGTTCTTCATGTGCGACTTCTCTGGGGGATCCGCGGGGCTTCCGCAGGCATGAACGAGACGAAGTGGCCCCCGCGCAAGGACTACGTTGCCACGTACCGCAAATACGCGGAGATGAGGCTGTGCGCCCAAACGGATTTACGCCTCTTGCTGGCGAAGGCCGAGGCCGTGGGCCCAACGACGCCGAACAGGACGCGCGACGCGCTCCAGCTGGACATCGCGCTGGCCAAACGGTACCTCGGGCGCCTCGATGCCGTAATGGCGGACTTCTCGAAGGCGCTGGCCATGTTCTCCCTGACTTACGGGAGGACGGAGTACGCGATGTTCGCAAAGCTTATAATCGAGGGAAAGGACCCAAAGGACGTCGCCCTGGAGATGAACCTCTCCGTGGCGTACGTGCGCAATAAGCGCTCACAGTTCCAGCGCGATCTGTCGAATTGCGACGTTTCTTGAAAAAGTCCTAAGACGTCCCGAAAACGGGGTATATAATCCCCTTCGACGGCGATAACGAATCGGGCGACCGGTTCTTCCCATGTTTCTCCTTTCCGACTGGCGGTCCCGCGAAAGCCCGGGGCCGCTTTTCGGTTAAAGGGGTAGGGGATAAGAAAAAGGCGGGGCTTC
>JAFSVB010000217.1 GCA_017450325.1 Bacilli bacterium
ATTGACGAAGTACGCTGAAAAACGGGGAAACTCAAGCATCAATAATTGTGTTGACCGACCTAATAAGATTTGAAAGGATTTCCTCTTTCCCGTGTTCTGTCAAAACGTCAGATACCGTACCGATATCATCTTCTAGAGTCGCATATTTTTCTTTCCACCAACTGCTATCCGTGAAAGTGCCAGGTGTCGCAAGGCATCGTCTTCCATCTTTAAAACCGCAATATACCCACAATAGGCCTTGATACTCTTCAAGGCAGACGGCTAGCCACATACGGTTTGCTTCCCAATTGTCAGTTTGCATTAGATTGCTTTTGAATGTGTTTAGGAAAATGTATGCATACTTACCGCTATACTTTATCGACGAAACAACAGCGCTTTGAGATTGCTTATACTCGCTTAGCATTTTTTTAAGTTCATTGCTCACGATTTGCTTTGCCACCAAAGATTGGGAATACTGGCGAACAATAAGGTTGTCGTGATAAACGTGCTGCTTCCAGAAATTGACGATATCGGAATACTCAACAATTGTCCAACTCGCCTGAATCACTCTATCTCTTTCCGCTTTGCTAATAGCCTCTGTTTTGTAATAGCAGCGGAAAACGCAATTCACCAAAGGGTATCTTTGTGCAATTACTTGGTTATACCGCTTCAACTGATTGTGTTCCTTGGAATCGGTTTTATCCTCAATGGCAATTAAATAGCTTTTGCTATCTTTGGTGTAGATTTGGATGATGATGTCAAGATCTTCGACTTGAGGTCTTGCAACGACTCTTGAAATATCATCCCGTTGCAGCACTAAACAATTGCCAGTTAAAAAACCTATGAAGTCACAGCTCAACTTTGAAAGGTCTTTGTCTTCGCAATGGCATAATACCCATCTTAAGAAAGCGTCTTGAGACAGCTCTTTTGTCGCAAAGTCAAACAGGTTTTTCATTTCTCATTCTCCGTATTTTTCTAGATATCTCTTTAGGTAAACCTTGATTTCCTCCACCCTATCCCGTGGTTCGATCAGAGTGAATTCTTCGCTATATTGCATTATCCAATAGAACAAAGAGCTCGCGTCACAGCGGACCTTTGCATATACCTTGCCATCGTCTTGGTTCTTGAAGACCTTTGCCTTGCTGCCAAACCAGTCGCGAAGGAACCTGACGCCTTCCCCCACTCTCGAACCCTTTCTTCCTTCGATATGATCTTCGATGCGGATGAGGGCGTCGATGATTTCGCCGTGAAGTAGATGGATGTGCTCATCGAGGTATTTTGCGATGCTGAAGTCCTCGCCAAGAACACCCTTTGAATCGATAAAGTTGGCTTCGGGTTCGATTCTAGCGGCAACCATATAATCCACGCGGTAATCAGCCATCCTTGGTTCACCATAATCGGGACAGCCAAGCAGATAGTAACGGCCCAAGTTATTCACGATGTAATAAGGCGACGCGATATAGCGTTTACCGTCTTTTCTCAGGCAAGGCTCGCCGTCTTCGTTATATCCTCGAAGTTGGAACGAGACGCATTTACCTTTGGCTATGGCCTCGCTGATGATTTCGATGTTCAGGAGGATGTCGTAGTTGTCGCTTCTGCTCAGTTCGACGCTTTTTGCGATGTAGCCATATTCCCTTCTTGCGTAACGGCTGAACCCCTGCTGGATCTTCGTCGATAACGTCCTCGCCGTCTTTGTGGGGATAACCCTGGAAGAAAAGGCAGCGTCAATGAGGAAACGCGCCTCGCTCGGGCTGAATTGCCTGTCGTAAAGGGCCCATCCTCCCTTTCCGGAAGGATTAGGGTTGATGTCGTATTCTAGGTCGATCAGCAATTGAATCGAATAGGCGACGCTTTTGCGCTCCAGCTCGATTCCATAATCCGCGTTCACCTTCTCGATGATTTCCTGATAGGTCAGGTAATGGTCCTCGTCGGAATATTCCTCAAGAACCTTGAGGACAAGGATGATGGAGGATTTCTTGTTCTGTACTGTCATGGCTTAATCCTATTTTACTGCAAGTCCGTTTTTCGGTACATCGAAAACTTCATCCAGCACGGCTTTGACGTCCAGCCCCAACCCATCTTGACGGCGGGACAACAGGGAAAAGCAGAAACGGTTGTATTTGCTCTCCTTGTCGGGCCTGCAGTCCAGCATCAGGTCTTCCGGGTCTCCGCAGGCAGTGAAGAACCAATCGACGAGTTCGACGTTAAGCAATTGCCGCTTAGGAACCGAATCGAACTCGGCCTCCATCGTGGCCGCCGCCTCCCAAAGGTCCTGCATGATTTTGGTTTCTCGCTCCAGTTTCGTCGATTCGGGGTTTCCGTACGCGCAGTCGTAATAACGCTCGAAGGACCTTAGAAACAGGATTCCGTGGTCGGAGGCGACGCCGATCGCGTCCGCGAGTTGTTCGTCGTTAGTGGGCCATTTTCTCTTCCAATCCCCATTTATTTTATCGGGACGGCGCATTTTGGCGAACATGAAGGCACCGGCCCATTCGACGGAAGGATACTGGCCCATCGACCTGTCGTAAAGGAGATTCAAGAGAAGCTGATTGTAGTCCTCCTCGGCGTCAGCCCCCGCTTCGGGCCGAAACATGATTGGCTCCCCTTCTGGAAAGAAAAACCAATTCATGAGTTGGTAGACGGTGATGATGGTCGCTTCGTTCTCTTCGATTTCCAAAGCCTGGGCCTCTTTCCACAAAGCGTCCATCTTGTCGATGTGTCTCGAGAGGCTTATAGAAAACCCCTTTAAAGACAGCTGCAGACACTCGAACGTCTCGATGAATTCCAGTCCTTTCGACCTCACATAAGGAATGGCTTGATCAATATTCATGGCAATACCTCCACAGTCTACATTAACGCATAATCGGTGTCCGTATTTCGGGACATTCGAAAGAGTATATTTATCCTGGAAAGAGGAAACGACATGGAAGAAACGACGACGATTAGAACCCCCTACGAAGAAATGCACCGCTCCTTCGTCCTTAGGCTTATCGAGCTCAAGGACAAGCGTGGCATCCTTAGAGAACTAAGGGAATTTCTTCAGCATTTCGCGGGAATCCGCACAGGCATCGAAGCGGCGCGTATATTGGAGTCACGCGCCGAAAACTCCGTCCGCGTCCACATCAAGTTGAAGCCAATCATCATGCTGGAAGGCGGCAAAGAAGTCGAGCGGCCCCAGGAAGACTGGATTATCGACTTCCTCTTCTCCGATAGTTATAGGCGCATAGGCTACACGCTGGATTACCTTTCGTCGGAGGAAGAAAGCCAAATCGAAGCCAAACGCGCCCTCATCCATTTCGGATGCAGCCCTGACTCCTATAGTGGCGACATCGCCCGAAACGCCTTCGTCGCCGAATCGAGCGGCTACGATGTGTTCTACTCTGTAGACCCATTCGAGATGTCCTATTTCCTTGGTGACGGCGATAGGTTCGGGAAACGCTTCTTCGAAGTTTACGCCGGCATCATCGAGGCATATGCGAAGAAGAAGGCCATCGCGACCTGGCAACATAACGCCCGCGCATTCTCCTTTCTTTGCGAGAAAGTCATCGCTGAAGGACTGGAGAATAAAATCGGGAAAAGTCTTCTCGTGAGGTCGTCGTCGAGAAACAGGACGGAAGCCACCGTGTGCTTCACCTTGCCCCATTTCGAATGGGACCTATTCGACGGCGACGAGCTCGCCGAAATCATCTACGGCCTGACCCTCCGCGTCCACTTCATCGCGGGAGAACCGTTGGCGCATCTCGGGCTTTCCCATCGTGGCCCAATGAAGGCGACCCTGTTAGACGGAGAGCCCGTTTCTAAGGAACTATACGAAAAACTGTTCTTCCGAAAGTTTGATATGTCCAAGGCGGGATTCGTCTGGGCGAAATCCATCGAGGATCCGCTGGACGATGAATTCGCCTATTCCAACCGCCCCTTATGGATATTTGATCCCTGGGAGGACGAAAGGCCGGAGACGCGACTTGGGCTGACGTCGCAGGACCTATGCGGCCATTTGGTGGACGACATCGCGGAGATATTCGAACGCATTGATAAGAATTGCTAAGGAGGTAAGCAAATGGATAAGAAATGCTTGGTTGGCCCCTTCTTCTACATTCAGGGGAAGGTTTATGCGGACGCCTGCGAACTCATGGGCGCGGAACAAAACGTCCCCGGCAAGTTCGATGGGCCTGGCAGCCATCGAAGGCTTTATTATTCGGGCATTCGGTCCAAGTTAAAGCTCACCGCCGCCATCCACCCCTACGAATACTGGCCCAGAGGAAGGGTGGTTTACGACAAACCTAGCGATACGTTCGAGGTATCCCTCGATGCCTGCATCAAGGGCAAGGAGAGCATCAGAGCCAAAATCGTCAAAGCCTTCCACTTGGAGGGCAAGGCAATTTCCTGGGGATTGGACGGCCATTACCTCTGCCACCGCTGCAACCCCTATTATATAGACCTCGACTAAGGAGACGGCATGAAGACCAATCTTTTCCGCTGTGGCAAGCCCGGAGAGGCGAGCCAGATGGCGCTGCGATACATATTTGCCAACACGATGGGCGACGAGGAAATAAAGGCTATAGCCTTTTCCTTGATTCGGGCCATCACGGGCTTCGATCCGTATTCAAAAGAGCTCAAAATCGCCCGCATATGGCCCGCATGCTTCGGCAGTATCGGCCTGAACGTGGAAATCCGCTTTGGCGGAGACCTATACCATCTTTCCTTCTTTTTCTTCGAATACGGTTCGAGGAAATCCGTTGAGAACGAAATGCTAAGAAGCACCTCCTGCCTGCGAGGCGACTACCACTCCAAAG
>JAFSVB010000027.1 GCA_017450325.1 Bacilli bacterium
AGACCTTGACTGCCACCATGGCCGTTTATCTGAATGCCTTGTCCGGCGAAGGCGTCCATGTCGTCACCGTCAACGAATATCTTGCTGAACGTGACGCCAACTGGATGGGTCAGATCTATCGTTTCCTTGGCTTGACAGTCGGTATCAACCTCGCTTCCAAGTCCACTGGCGAGAAGAGGGATGCCTATGCTTGCGACATCACTTACACCACCAACTCCGAACTTGGTTTCGATTACCTTCGTGACAACATGGCCCAATCCGTCGATGGCCGCGTCCTCAGGGGCTTGAAATTCTGCATTGTCGACGAAGCCGACTCCATCCTCATCGATGAATCCCGTACCCCGCTTATCATTTCCGGTGGTAAGAAGAGCGCCGTCAACCAGTATCTTGTGGCCGACCGCTTTGCCAAGATGATGCGTCCCGAGAAGGATTTCACCTTCGACATCAAAACCAAAACCGTCAACCTTACCCCCGATGGTGACAAAAAGGCCGAGCAGCTCTTCGGTATCCGCAACCTCTACGATCCCGAACATCAGGAACTCGTTCACCGTATCCACCAGGCCCTAAAGGCCAACTACGTCATGAAGCGTGACGTCGAATACTTGATCGACAAGGAACGTCAGGTTCAGCTCATCGACCAATTCACCGGCCGTATCATGAAGGGCCGTGAATACAACGATGGTCTTCAGCAGGCGATTCAGGCCAAAGAAGGCGTTGAGATCAAGCAAGAGACCACTGTCTTGGCCACCATCACCTACCAGAACTTCTTCCGCCTTTATAAGAAGGTTTCCGGCATGACTGGTACCGCCAAGACCGAGGAAGAGGAATTCCAGAAGATCTACAACATGAAGGTTGTCGTCATCCCCACCAACCGTCCCATCAAGCGTATTGATGACGATGACTACATCTATTCTGGCAAGAAAGAGAAACTCGCTGGTCTCGTCGAGGAAGTAAAGGCTCGCCACGAGAAGGGACAACCCGTTTTGATTGGTACCGTTTCCGTCGAAAGCAACGAGGAAATTTCCGCTTTGTTAACCGCCGCGGGCATCCCCCACGAGGTATTGAACGCCAAAAACCAGGCCCGCGAAGCCGAAATCATTTCACATGCCGGCGAAAAGGGTTCCGTTACCTTGGCCACCAACCTGGCCGGTCGTGGGACCGATATTAAGCTTGGCGAGGGCGTCCTTGAATTGGGCGGCCTATGCGTCTTGGGTACCGAAAGGCACGAATCCCGCCGTATCGACAACCAGCTCCGTGGCCGTGCCGGACGTCAGGGTGACCCCGGTTATTCCCGCTTCTATGTCTGCTTTGACGACGAATTGCTTTGCCGCTTCATCGACGAACCGCGCCGCGAATACTTCAAAAAGGTCATCGGCAGCGAGCACGTCGAGATGAAGATGCTCCAAAACGCCGTCACCAATGCGCAAAAACAAATCGAAGGCCGCAACTTCGATACCCGTAAGAACCTGCTTGATTACGATGACGTTTTGGCCAAACAGAGACAGATTATCTACGATAAGCGCGACCGCATCATGTTCGCCTCCGATATCGTCGACCTCATCCGTTCCTTCTTTGAGGAGACCGGTAAGTTCCTCGCGAAGAAGGCCACCAGCACCGGCAGGGACGACGGCCTCATCTCCGGTGAGGCTTTGCGCAAACTAGTCGAGCCCGCTTTTGCCGCTGAGGGCACATTCAGGGCTCAGGCCTATGAGGATGCCACTGTTGAAGAGGGTGGTGAAGACCTCGGTGCCTATCTCTACCAGAACTACCTTAGGAAGAGGAAGACCATCGATCCGAAGGTCATCGACCAAATCGAACGTTCCATCTCCTTGACGATGATCGACCGCAGTTGGACCAAGCACATCGATACGATGGCCCACCTGCGCGAAGGTATCGGGCTTAGAAGCTATGCCCAGACCAATCCTCTGCAGGATTACGTCAACGAGGGTTATGCCTTATTCCGCGAGATGAACGAGAACATCGCCCGCGATTCCGCGTTCTACCTTATGAACTTCAGGGTCAACCCGCGTCCCGCTCAGGAAGCCCCTGTTGAACAGCAGCCCGAACCCGAAAAAGTCGAAGCCAAACCGGAAGCGCCCGCCGCTGAAGTGGCTAGCGATGAACAGGATAAGCACGAGGCCAAGGTCGAAGTCAAGGAACCTGAAATTGAGGTCGAAGATCGCCCCATTAAGGTTTCCGATGATGTGGCCAATGCCCCCGTTCCCGAAAACGTCAGCTTTGACGCTGGGGACGAAAATAAGTAAAAAAGCCTCAAAAACCTAATATTTTCAAAGTTTTTAACGCTAAAAAGAAGGGAATAGTATGAAAGAGCTAGTCGAATTAAAGCAGGATGCTCAAGAATTGGGGCGTCTTGTATCGCAGCTCGGTGATTCTCTTTGACCTCGACAAGATTCGCTCAGAAATCGCGGAGTTAGAGGCAAAGGAGAACTCCGAGGGATTTTGGGATGACCCCAACAACGCGAGGGTCGTCTCCTCCAAGCTGTCTTCGCTCCGCAACAAATTGACCCGATTCGAGGGTGCGCAGAATAGTTACAACGACATCGTCGAGCTTTTGGAGTTCTGCGACGAAAACGATTCGGAAATGCGTGAACTCATCGAAAGCAGTGAGCAAGACCTTTTCAAGACCGCGGAACAGTTGAACCATCAGCTGCTGTTCTCGGGAGAATACGACGCCAACAACTGCACCATCGATATTCACCCCGGCGCAGGCGGAACCGAAGCTCAGGACTGGGCTTCCATGCTTTTGCGCATGTACACAAGGTTTGCCGAAAGAAACAACTTCAAAATACAGGTCCTCTCCCTGGAAGATGGCGATGAGGCCGGTATCAAGTCCGCCACGATCAAGATTATCGGTGAGGATGCCTATGGCATGCTTAAATCCGAAAAGGGCGTCCATCGTCTTGTCCGCATCTCTCCCTTTGACGCCAATGCCAGGAGACACACCTCATTTGCCTCCGTCGGCGTCGTTCCCGAATTCGGGGCCGTTAGCGATATTGTTATCGATCCCAAGGACCTAAGGGTTGATACCTACCGTTCTGGCGGCGCGGGCGGACAAAACGTCAATAAAGTCTCCTCTGCCGTGCGCATCACCCATTTGCCGACGGGGATCGTCGTATCCTGCCAGGTTGAGCGTAGCCAGCTTTTTAACAAAGCCACCTGTATGCAGATGCTTACCGACAAGCTCATGCAACGCAAACTCGAGGAAAGGGAAAGGACCCTTGCCAAGGTCGTCGGCGAAAAGCTCGACAACGAATGGGGCAGCCAAATCCGCAGCTATGTTTTCCAACCTTATCAAATGGTTAAAGACCATCGCACTGATGCGGAACGTGGCGATATCGCCAACGTTATGGATGGTGATTTAGACACCTTCATTTACGCCTATTTGCAAATGGAAGCTAAGAGGAATGGGACTGCTAAGTAATCGTCTAAAAAAATATTCTAAAAGGCAGAAAATACTGCAAATCCGCAATATCTTTTTGGTTTTACTCGG
>JAFSVB010000218.1 GCA_017450325.1 Bacilli bacterium
GGTATATAATCCCCTTCGACGGCGATAACGAATCGGGCGACCGGTTCTTCCCATGTTTCTCCTTTCCGACTGGCGGTCCCGCGAAAGCCCGGGGCCGCTTTTCGGTTAAAGGGGTAGGGGATAAGAAAAAGGCGGGGCTTCCCTCCTGCCTCTTATTCCATCTCCGTTGCCAAAGCCTCCTAAACGGCTTGTTTCGCAAATTCATGACCGCTCCTTGGTGGGCGGTTTTTTTGGAATTGCAAATCCGACTTGCTTACTAAAAAGGACTACTCACGTATATACGCAAGTAGTCCGATCGGTCACCTTTTTCCGGAAACCAATCGCTTGCCATCGCGATACAAGTCGATGTAGAACAACGCGTCTTTTCCGTCTTCATAAGCTTCGCGGTTCTCATAGACCTCTTTGGTGAGCGTTTGGCCAATAAGCTCCTTTTTCATGCAATGGGTGATTGTGTATTTATATGACTTCAAGGCATCGGCGAATGCCTCGTATGTTTCGTCATCGCAGCACCCTTCCTTAAAGACACGGTAGATGACGTATTTCTTCGTCTTGAATTCCTCAATGTCCTTTAGAACGAGTTTGCGGATGTAGTCAGCTTGATTTCGTTGACTCTTGATCATGTCGATGACATCGGCATCGTTGACCGCGTGGAAGCGAATTGCGATTTGCACCATTGATTCCTTATGATACCGATTCTGCTTCGCGTACATGTCGGGGTTGGATACCAACTTCACGGCTTGGATCAATTCGGACCAGCTTAGGCCCGAGATTCGCTTCCATTCGGTCAGTTCAGCGAGATCCTTCTTGGCCTTGTCCGTCCCCTTTAATTTCAGCGAGGTGACGATGTTTTCGATTTCCCATTGGGCGACCTCAATGGATTTCACGAATTCGGCGAATTTCTCGTCTTTCGACAGTTCGATGATTTGCTCTTTCATTGTTTTTCTCCTTGAATTTGTTTGATTGCAGTAACAATTTTCTGCCATCTCCTTTCGATTATAGGTAAGCGTCATACTCCATCTTGGCGTATTTGACGGCGTCTTCGAAGGAATATGCAACTTCGCCCTTGATCCACTCCTCGATACTTTCAAGGGCTTTCTCCGAGTTCTCCTTCTTATCGAGCTCGCGGAATTCCTCTTCGGTCTCGCAGCAGATCAATGCGCTTTTCGGAAGCCAAGTCGAAGTGACGTTTACGCCGCCGCGTCCAGAAGCGTGATAGGCGAAGAAATGAATGGCTTTCTCCGTTGATCCAGCGAAGAAGAGGTCGCTCGCCTCGCTCATGTCGGATTCCCTACAAAAGTTCTTCTTGGCATACCAGTTCTTGAAATATAGTTTCTTCATTGTTGTTTCCTCCTTGGGACACCTATATGCTAGCACTATTATAAAAGTAGTGCAAGCACTATTTTAGTAAATGCTTGAAATTTATACCCTTTTTATACCCTCGTTAATTTTGAAAAAGAAAAAAGCACCGAATTTCTTCGATGCAATCTTGCTTTTGGTGGCTGAGGGGGGACTCGAACCCTCGACACTTCGAGCGAGTACGTATTTTTTCGTGTATGCGCGTTCTTTGTAATTAACCGATGAAATCTAGGTTTTTGAATATCGCTCTTTTTCATGCTTGCGCGTTTTTTGGAGATTTTTGCGAAAATTCTATACCCTATTTATACCCTCGGAAGGTTCTCGTTGAAGAATTCCCTCAGCTCTTCATATGCTTCCTGCGACCAAAGGAAATAGACGATTGTATGGTCGCGTTTTTCTATCTCGCGGAGGATGATCGTCATGTCCTCGTCATAGACTATCTCAAAGCCACGGAAGAGCTCCGCAGTATCTTTTCCCACATTAATGTAGAACCACCGCTTCCGCATAATGAAATCCCACCTGACTTTCGCCAAGTGGGTTCTCCCTTCGTATTAAAGAGTCACGTTGCGTCCGCCAGGCGGAGTCGGGTTGTCGCCTCCGTTCGGCTTCTTGCCTTTCTTCTTCGCTTCGGGAATGGCTTGCTTTTCCTCCGCCGGCTTCGGTTCCTCGATAGCCGGGGATTGAATGATGACGTCTTCCTTCTTGTCGAAGATCTTCTTCAGCACGAGGTTGAAGAGCGCGCTGATGCCTTTCTCGGCAGGAGACCAGATCGCCGCGTAGAGAGTGCTCGACATGATGGCGATGACAGCCCAGTTCGGTAGGACGTCGCTGATCTTGCCTCCCCATTCGATGGCTTTCCAATCCCATCCGACGCGCATGAGTTCGAGGAACAGTGCGGCGGCGAATGAGAGCGCAAGGCAGATGAAGACGATAAGCGAAGTGATGAGGTTCTTATTACCTCCTTGCTCAACGTATTTGTTCGCGGCTCGTTTGACCGGGATTTTGATGATGGATGTGAGGATGACGACCGCGATGATCGCGGCAGCCACCTTGAGCGAATGAATGCCGAGGGCATCCAAGATTTGACGGATTTCGTCCATTGTCTATTTCCTCCTGAATGGTGATTGGCTTCGCGGCTTCCATTGCCATATAGGAGAATGACATGGCCATTATACCCTGTGGCCGAAGGTTATCTCAAAGGATTGTTTGGATCCTTCTTCGATTTGTTGATGATGCTGGCTTGCGCCTTCCGCTGAATCGCCTTGTCGACGAAGGCCAATCGCCAGGGAAGACTTCGTAGCCTCCAAAGGAACGAGCCTTTTCTGATGCGCTTGCTCCACGTCCGACAAAGACGGTCATACAATGTTACTTACCTGCTTTCTTAAGCTCTTCCACCTTGGCTGCGACCTGTTCGCGGAGAAGGACGTTCTTGATGGAATCAAGCGTCCTCTCGCCAGCGATCACCGCTTTGGCGTAGACGAGGATGATGTGTTCGTAAGCCATTATTGAGCACCTCCTGATAAGACGATGTCGATGAGTTCGAGGACGGCTCCACGGAGCTCGACGTCCTCTTCGGCTTTGAGTTGGTTGTATTCCTCGTGGGAATAGCGTTTGACGTCATAGCGGAACTGATGTCTGAGCGTGCCGGACTGAGGGTCAAGCACGTCCTCTTCCACGATGTTCTCGTGGATGTCGACATACATGTTTGTGACAAGGACATGGTTTGGCCTTTCGTTGGACATTTGGTTTTCTAAGCGTTGCATGGTTTAAGATCTCCTTTCACGATGCTTTTCATGCGTTCGATGAACGAGTCGCATATTCCGTATTTGGAACGGAAATTCCGCGATTCGCTGTGGATGAGGTATCCAAGGTAGGAGAGAAATCTCCTTGCCCTGCTCGCGTTCTGCGGCTTGTCCCTGCATCGGATGACGCATCGACGAATCTTCTTGAATAGCCTTCTCCTGATGGTTGAGCGTTTCTTGTAAATTCTATATCCGCAGAAATCGATTGCCTCACCTCTCCGCTTTCCGCTCTTGTCGATGTACTCAAGCGGTCGAACGGAGTCTCTTTCGTTATGCAGTTCGAATCCGAATTCGCGGAGGATCTCCTTGAACATGTCGCGCTGTCTGGTGAGGTCTTTCTTGCTTTGGCCGATTAGGACGAAATCGTCCATGTACTCGACCAGGGCTCTCAATCCTGTCTTTTGCTTTGCGTAATAGCAAGCAAACGTCAAGACCAAGTTTGCCCATTCCTGACTCGTGCCTTGTCCAAGCGCGAGTCCTTTGTCGGATTGGATGAAGTTCGTGTATGCCTTCAGATCTTCTTCGATGAGCTCTCTTGCGAATCTGTCTTTGAACAAATGGTCATAGACTTCGAGAACGAGATTCAACGGAAACGATGGAAAACATTTCACGATATCGAGCTTGCAATACCATCTCGCCCACTTCTTGCGGCAGTATCTCGCTACCGCGTTTCTTGCGAGCAACGGTCCCTTTCCTTTCATCGCCGCGTAACTATGGAAATACTCACGCGGACGAATCAATGGTATGAGAACGTTTCGAATGGCGTTGCCTAGAATTTGGTCGTTGAGGGATGGCTCGAAGATCTCCCTCACTTTATCCCCTTCTTTCCGGTAGAAGCGTTTATATTTTCCATCGAAATGAGGGTTTGCGATGATGCCGTCAACAATGGATTTCAAGTTCTCTTTGATATATTCCCTTGTTTCTTTCGACTTCTTTGTTTTCGATAAACCGAAAGCGGCGATCGTGATGTTTCGCCTATCGAGGATTTTCTCTTTGATGAAACCTTTCCTCTTCATTGACGTTTGAATTTCCTTTCTTGCACAATACAGGCTTTTCGAGAATTAACCTACTAAGCCAACCGTGATGCTTTGATTTCTGGCCAAATGGTCAAGGAATGCGTGGGGGCGGAAGTTTCGATTCCGTGGATTTGTGTGCAATAGGAACGGACGGAGCCCGATGTTATAGTTCGCATTGCCCCAGCTGTTGTTGCAGTTGAAGTAGAACGGACCGTCGTTCGAGCCGTTGTTGAAGTTAGCCCCAACCATGACCGACGACAGCCAGCATTGGACCGCCTCTTCCCACGCATCCCATAGTCTTATTTTTTTGTTAGTTAGATCCTTCTATGCAAAGGGGCGTTCCCCTTCGCAATCCCCCAATCACGGAAGAGGAAGGAACGGACGGAGCCCGATGTAATAGTACGCATGGCCCCAGCTGCCGGTGCAGTGGAAGCAGAACGGACCGCCGCCCGAGCCGCGGCTGAAGTAAGCCCCAACCAGGACCTGTCTATAGGATGTTCCTTCGGAACTTCTAGCATCAGTCCAGAAGTAATCACACCATCCAGCGGAGGTGCTCGCGCCTCCTCCTTTTTGAGTGGTGATCATGAATCCGTCGGTCATACCCATCGTAAGCGCATAGCCTTCGGCAGTCGGGATTTCCAAGCCAGTCGCGGTGAATTCGGAATAACTCGTCTTCTGCGCGATGGTTGCGGCACGGTCCACGATGACCTCGTTGTGGGGTGTGGATGTTGCAACATCGTAAGTCTGCTTTATCGCGACTCCTGCAAGCGGTAGCCAGAGGTTCGCGTAGAAGTTTTCGATGCCGAACACCTTGAACGCTCCGAAGCCGTTGTTGGAGATCTTGCCGAAGTCTCCGACGATGGAGTCTGTCGCGCCCGTGGCTTGGCCAGCCACCTTCTCAACGAAGAGCGTTCCGGAATCGTAGTTCAGCGCAGCGCCATCAAAGGTGAAGGTTGTCTTGCCAGAAGATGGGGAATCAACGGTCTTGGTTAGAATCGTCCTTTGAGTCCACCTGTTGCCACCAGTGAAGACAGAGAACTTGTCACCGACTCCGAGTCCGCCGATGGCGTGGCTCGAAGCTACAACGAGGGTGTTGGAGGAGGAACCGGAGTTGCCCCATCCAGCGACCGTCCCACGATCATTCCATCCTTCGTCGCAGATGCCACGGAAGTAGGTTTGTGCGTTCCTTGAACCAAGGAGCGTGACGAGGAGGAAGGAGATTGCAGTATAGGCTTGTCCGCTTGGAACGGACCAAACCTTGGTCACGTTGTCAAGGCCGAGAGCA
>JAFSVB010000028.1 GCA_017450325.1 Bacilli bacterium
AGGATGCCCGAAAGATAATGGGAGAAGAGTTTAGCGATGCCACCGATCAACGTGCCGACGATGATCCACATGATCGCGTGTCCCTTGCTTTGGCTGCCACGGAAGGCGGGACGAACGAATCCCGCGAGGGAGACGAGCGGATAGGCAATGATATAGTCGAGAACGACCTGGAAGAAGACGCGGTCTGGCGTCGAGGCGATGAGGTATGGCCCCTTCATCAAATCAAAGGCGCCCATGATGAGACCGACGCCTAACGCAGGCAAGAATCCACGCCGGAAAGCGACGATCAACACGCAGATCATCGCGATGGAGATCGACCCGCCATTAGGGAAAAGCCCCTTGAACAAAACGCCCGCGAGCATATCGAGAATGAAGCCCGCCGCGGCCATGATGCCGACTTCGGCCATGATCTGCACCGATTCGTGCAGTTTTGCTTTTGCCATAAAAAATCCCTCCGTAGCTATGGAGGGATGTACGCAGCCAAAAATGGTTTCGCCCAATTCCCTCCGCTAGCATTACCTAGTTCAGGTCCAGGGTCGCGGTGTACCCGCCTCTCAGCCTTGCGGCTCCCCTATCGGACGGCTAGATTGTAGGCGCGAAAAACTTAGGAATCAAGGGCAAAAAGCGGTTTTGTGCACGATGACGAGGAGGAGACCTTCATGCACGGAGATTTCTCCGACGTCATCGAGGATTTCGTTGGATACGCCAAGCGGGTCTCCCCTACTCAAAGAGTAATGATCCAACGGATACTCAAACCCCTTCAAACTGACGATGGCGTCCTCTAAAGCGAAGATCGAAACATATTCGGATTCTTCTTTCGAAAAGAAAACGGAGGTATTGGACAATACGGTGATATAGGAATCGTCATCTTCCATGCTCGTCACGTTGGGGCGAAGACGGAGCAAGTCGATGTTGGCGATGAAATGCTCGATGCGGTTTCCAGCGATGCCGCCAAGGATCCGCACTTCATCGAATTCTTTGCAATGCGAAAGCGCCTCGGCCGTATCGGTGACGTCTTTATGATGCGGCAATTCGACGATTCGCGTCCCCGATTCTAGAAGTGCATCCTTCTCTTCTTGGCTCACCGAATCGAAATCGCCGACGATCACATCCATCGGGATATGGTGACGGAGGCAATAGGCCGCGCCTTGGTCCGCAGCGAAGACAGTCGCGTCCGCGCACCGCTTCAAAGCGAGCTCTTCCGATAGGTTCTGCCCAAGAACGATTACCGCGCGTTCCATCGTTAGATCTTCCAATCAATCGGTGCGACGCCCGAACGTTCCAATAATTCGTTGCAACGGCTAAACGGGCGCTTTCCAAACCAGCCGCCGCGGTTAGCGGACATCGGGGAAGGATGGGAGGATTCAAGAACAAAATGTTGGGGATTTACGACGAATTCCTTGAATTTCCGCGCAAAACCACCCCAGAGGAGAAAGACGATCGGCTGCGGCAATTGGTCAAGGTAACGCATGAGGTCCGCAGTGAATTCATCGTACTCGGCGATGCTATGGGACAAAGGCGTATGGGCGCGGACGGAAAGGCGCGCATTATAAAGAAGAACCCCTTGTTTCGCCCAAGGC
>JAFSVB010000219.1 GCA_017450325.1 Bacilli bacterium
CCTTGTATTTCTTCTTGATCTCCTCTAGGAAGGCGTAACGCGTCTCGAGGTTTGGGGCGAAAACGCGGTATTCGGAGAACCCGCATTTCTCTACGGAGATATACCCGGCCATGGCCAAATAGAGGATGCCGCTATGTTGGCTTGCGTAGATGGTGTCGTAGGAGGAAGAAGGGTCGAGGTGGGTGGTTCGTCCGTCTTGAAGCAAACCGAGCAAGAAGTCGATGGGGAAGATATCCGATTTGTTCAGGACCTTGGCGAAGGTCGAATTGGAGCCCGAGTTGACCCAATAGGTCGCGTAATCGAACGAAGAGGCGTAGTTGAGGATGGACCAGGGGTTATAGACTTCCTGTTTGGGGAAATGGTAGCCGCCATAGTATTCCTTCAAAGTCGGCAGTTCCCCCTCATCGATATGGAAATCTTTGCAGATCCGCTTCATGTCCTCTTCGCCAAAACCGAAGTAGTTTTTGCGGAAGACGCTGGTGACGACATTGTCGGAGGGGATGTTGTTGAGCCCGCTCCCGAGGGTCCCCCTAGCGATGCCGAAAACGCCGGTGAGCAAAGCGAAGCTAAAGCTCGTGACGTCCTTAAACGCGGCGATGAATAGGCTTTTTAAGAAGGAGACCGTCTCCTCGTAGTAGGGCGAATCGAAGACGCGCTCGATGGGCGCGTCGTATTCGTCGATGAGGACGATCGGCTTCTTTCCTTTGACCTGCTCGATGTAGCGACATAGGCGTAGCAGCGAAGATGAATAATCACCTTCGTCGGCTTTCATGGAGAGGATGGCCTCATAATACTCCTGCTGTTTAGACTCAAGAGAGGGGAATAGGTCATCTTTGAACTCACCATAGATGGAAGCGATGGCTTTCTTTAGTTCGGGAACGACGGCGCTTTGCGTTCCACTTGCGGCGTCTTTGAAGGACAAAAGAATCACGGGATAGGCGTTATGATGGCACATAGCGGGGGAAGAAGAGACAAAAAGGCCCTCGAAAAGGTGCCTGCTATCGCGCTTTTCGTTGAAGAAATAATCAATCATGGAAAGCATGAGCGATTTGCCAAACCTCCTCGGCCGGTTGATGATGACGCTGGTGGAGGAGTCGATCCTCTCCACCAACTCGTCGATGATCTCCGTCTTGTCGACGTAATAGCCCTTTTCCCGTTGGGCTTTGAAATCCGATAAACCGATCAGCATAATCTGACCCTCCTTCGTTCTATCCACATTATACCCAGTCTGTTCCAAACGTTCCAATTCATTCCATTCGTTCCAATTTAATCCAAACGTTCCAATCATTCCAATCCATTCCAAAAATCCTTGGATATCTTGTATCCATAATTTCGATCCTAACTTGGTTAGGTAGGCGGCCAGGCGCCTACACGTCGTATTGAGTTTGTAGGTTTTTTGTGTGACCAGAACTGCCAAAACCTCCAAACTCAATGAGGTGGCGATAGGGGTATAAAGGAAGCCTTTTGAAATCGCATCTTCTACATTCTTGGGATCTAGTATTTCCTTTAAAGCCGACATTTGCACGGTGTAGGGTCGATTACTTGAAAACGTCGGCGGTTTTCCGACCCATTACGTCTCTATAGCGCATGAGGGCCTGTTTCCTCATCGCCATCTCCATGAAGAGCGCCATCTTCGCCCGCCTGTCCGCATAGCGTTTCGCTTTTTCGCCGCATTCTTTGCAAAAAGCTTCAGGGGATGTAGATATACCACATCCGCCCGAAGCAGCTTCTAGTTGTTCTTCGGTTAAGCCTTATAACAATTCTTCTTTTATCGTTATTATCTCCAAAACCGATAATCGCACTCGTTACATTTATACTCTTTTTCGGAGGTTAGATTCTGTCCGCAATAATAGACATTCGTCGATTTGCACCTAGGACAAGGAACGACGGTCGACGTTCCGCAACCTCCATTAACGGCTTCGAGTTGCTCTTCCGTGAGCTCTATGCCTTCTTCTTTAGACAACGCCAAAATCTCTTCTTGGTTCTTTCACGCTTTGACCTTGGCGATTTGCTCTTCCGTCAGGCCTTTCAGCAATTCTTGTTTCATAATATAAATCTTCTTTTATTGTTTTGCTTTATTGATTACCAACCAGTAGTCCAAGTATGCCCGCACCTATTGCAGCGGCAATTATAGAATTTAACTTTTTTAAAATCCTTTTCTGGATCCATTTGCCTCCAGATTTGAATTCCTCCAGCGCCGCAGCTTGGGCAGGACGTCGGCTGCGTTGGTTCGCTATCGCCGCACCCGCCGGAAACGGCTTCGAGCTGCTCATCGGATAATTCGACGCCCTCTTCTTTGGCGAGCTTCAAAATCTCTTCTTGGTTCTTGCACGCTTTGACCTTGGCGTTTTGCTCTTCGGTTAAACCTATAAATAGCTCTTGCTTCACGATTACTATCTCCTTGCTTGATTTCATTATATCAATATCGTGTTGCGGATTTCCTGCAATTCTATTTATAACCCGGGGTTAAAGGAATTAAAAATGCTATGGGTCAGGCCGGTTTTCTATGCGTTTTGTTGCTGCGCCGTCAGGATGGATGGTTTTGTGCAAAGCTGGATGGTTGGGCTTGTGCGGCGACAGAA